>CAKPOC010000001.1 GCA_934169535.1 uncultured Clostridia bacterium
CCTTAGCTCAGTTGGTCAGAGCAACCGGCTCATAACCGGTGGGTCCAAGGTTCGAATCCTTGAGGGAGCACCATTTTTATAATTTAATATTATGGGCAGATGGTCGAGTGGTTAATGGCACCAGACTGTAAATCTGGCCGCGAGAGCGTACGATGGTTCGAATCCATCTCTGCCCACCAAAGTAAGCAATATTGAAAAATATTGCTTTTTTTGTTTTATATTTTATCTATTTCAGCAAACACAACATTTATAACGTTTTGCAATATATCATCTGGCAGTTGCTCTATTTTTTTAAATGTCCTACTATTTAAGTCCAAAGCTTTTATATGTTCACACAAGATAACCCCTGTTGTCTTTGTCCTTTCATCTAGTGGAATGTGTAAAGGAAAATAATTGTTTGTGTTTGTTATTGGGCACACTATCGACAATGCTGTTTTTTCATTAAATACATCATTGCTTATTACTACTGCAGGTCTATATCCTGCTTGCTCATGCCCAGCTTGAGGATCAAAATTTATTTTTATTATAGTTCCTTGTTTTACCATATTTCCTTTCCTTTCTTCTCTCCCCAATCAATTTCAATTGGTTCATATTTTCCTTTGAAGTCCTTGAACAAATCTTTAATATTTTTTCTCTTAATTTCTTCATCTTTTTCTATTATAATTTTATTGTCTTCTACTAAAATTTTTATTGGTTCATTTTCTGACCATTTTACTGCATTTAACAAAGCCTTTGGTATTCTTATTCCATGGCTATTCCCCCA
This sequence comes from uncultured Clostridia bacterium, assembly GCA_934169535.1. GTDB lineage: Bacteria > Bacillota > Clostridia > TANB77 > CAG-508 > CAG-245. The sequence continues at coordinate 764 of CAKPOC010000001.1, forward strand.
TTTTTGAATTACTGTGGTCATATTGTTCATCTCCTTTCTCGTATATACTTAGTATATACGTTTTTGTATATTTTGTCAATCTTATTATATTATTTTTTCACATTAATGTTAAAATATTCAAAAAAAGCGATTACTAAAAAAATTAGTAATCGCTTGGCAGTATTGGCTTATTTAGTCCAATACCTTAGAGGATTTTTCCATCCCGGATAATTCATTTTCATAAAGGTTTCAATTTCTTCTTGGGCCATTTCTTCTTGTCTTACTTTTTTATCACAATAGATTATTGGGTTTTTAATTCTATATATAGCTTTATCTTTAATTCTGTCTTTTACAATTAAATACTTTTCTAATGGTTTTTTAAAGTTCCAGTCTTCTTTAATTTTCTCCGCTTTAACTACATATCTTGTATATAGTTTAATTACAGGTTTCAAAACTTCTCCATATCCAATAAATACCCCTCTTAATCTACCTTTTTTGTCTAAAATCAAAAATTCATTGTTGGACATTTGAAAATGCCAGCCCTCTGGTGCCAAAAGATAATTTTCTAGTTTTCCTTCTGCATTAATTTTCTTTTGAAATTTAAAACCTAACTTTTCTAGTTCGCAAACTCGTAAGTTTTCCTCATTGCTTTTTAAGTTTGAAATTTTTAGATCGATCCGGTTATTTGAGTAATTTTTTTCCATGTTATCTTCCTCCATAAAACGTAAGTTCAAATGAACTATACAATTTATATTATACCACAAAATATTTATTTATGTCAATTTTTACCTGTATTAATAATGTAAATTGGGTTTAAAATGCGCAAAAAGGAAGTCCTTTGCTATACTAATAGAAAGGGCTTTCATTTTATTCACCATATATTTCTATGTTATCCGCTTCTTTCTGCGTTATATAATTATTTTCTACCATAGTTCCAATAACTTTCTTTTGTCTACTTTGAGTTAAGTTTAAATTTTCCTTTGGGTTATATAAACTTGGTGCATTTGGTACCCCTGCAAGCATAGTTGCTTCTGAAATGTTCATGTCTTTAGGCTCTTTTTGTAAATAGCCTTCACATGCCTCTTTTATTCCATAATAACCATTTCCAAAGTATATTGTATTAATATAAATTTCTAAAATTTCATCTTTAGAATATCTTTTTTCAAGTTCATAACTCATTATTATTTCTGCTGATTTTCTTGCTACTACATTATCTTCTTCCATAAAATATAAATTTTTTGCTGTCTGCTGGGTTATGCTACTTCCACCCTCTTTAAATTCCTTTTGGCTTATATTACTTACGGTTGCTCTTATTAATGCTATAAAGTCTACTGCTCCATGTTTATAAAATCTGTGGTCTTCTACCGACACAACAGCATTTTTATAAAATTCTGGAACTTCACTTAAAGATGTAAAGTCTTCGTCATTTCTTATTTTTTTAATTTTTTCATCTATTCCTATTTGTCTTATTTTTTCATTATATAAACTTTGTCCTATAAAAAATAGGTAAGCTAATATTATGGCAATTATTATAAATACAAATAGGAAAATTCTTCGTAAAAATTTCATATAATTTTTCCTTTCATTTTGTACAGTATTTTAATTTATCTTCTTTTATCTCTTTTGCAAAATGCCTATTTTTTCTATTATAAATATAAATAAGCAGAAAGATAAAACTTACTGCTTATTTATGTTATCTATTTTGTTCATCTGCACTTGGTAAAGCTGGAACTTCAAGAACAATTTTAATTTTCATAATATATTTTATTGTTCTTACAAATTTGCTAGCTTTAAATCTTTGCCATAGAGAAGGTTTTACTTCTACTCTTGTTTCTTCATAGTAAGCTACATCTTCTTGGTTCTCTTGAATTGTTTCTTTTTCTGCTTTTTCTTCTACTGGTTGCTCTTTAGCTAACTTTGCTTTTTCCTTTTTAGCTTTTTTCGATTTTTTTGCTTTAGCTTTTGGCTCTTCTGCAACTTCTTCGATTTGTTCAACATTTTCTGGTACATCTTCTATTGCTTCAAAGTTCTCTTCTGGAGCTGGTATTAGTTTTAACGCATCTGCCACTTCTATTCCTATATAGCTAAGAGCTTTTGATCTATCTTCAATTCTTTCCATATCAATTTCAATGTGTAGATTTGATTCTAGGTTAGAAATTCTTGCTTTTATTAGTTTTACTGCATCTTGATAATTTTGAGATCTTTTAGATTTTGCTCTTCCTATCACTCCTAAAGTTTCTTTTATATCGTCTGAAAATTCTTCTGGCAAGTTTTTAACTATATCCTTCCAATTTTCAGTTTTATTTAATGCCGCTTCTAATGCTTCACTTAATTCCGCTGCAAGTGAAATATTAGTTTCTCTTTGTCTAATTAATTCTTCTATTTGCTTTGTGTTTTCTTCAAATTCACTTGTTGCAAACTCTATTAGTCCATAAGCTGCTTTATATACACTACTAGGGAAGTTTTTCTTTTTTGGATATTCAATTAAATATGTCTTTATAGATTCTACCAAGTCTTTAAAGTATGCATCATCTTCTAACTGTATTATTTGCTTTTTACTGTTAGGATCTATCATTTTTTGTACTTTTGCAATATTTGATAAAATCTTCTCTTCGGTTATAACCATTCTTACATTTACTATGCCAAACTTAGACATTGTAAAATCCTCCTCTTCATCTGTATCACTAAAATTTATTTTATTATATATTATTCTACAAAAAATTACAATACTTACGGAGGCTTTTATTTTTTCTTTTTAATTGCTTTTTTGTTACAGTTTTGTTACATGATTATTTGTTATTTTTATTTATTTCTGCAAATCTTTTAATCTTCATAGTTGTAGTTTTCTCAAATTCATCTTTTTTTATTTCAATTTTCTTTACTGCTTTATATGATGTAAGTTTTTTATTTACCTCTTTTACCTTATTCCAAATTATTTTTCTAATTTCTTCCTCTGGTAAATCCTTTCCATGAAGTTCTTCTATTTTTGTATAGTTTGGAATAATTTTTGCTGTTATTACTAACTCTTTTCCTGTTTTGTCTTTTTCAGATTTTTTCCCATATACCATACATTCTGAAATTTCTGGAATATTTCCTAGTAATAATTCTATTTCTTCTGGGTAAATATTTTTTCCATTTTGTGTAACAATTACATTTTTGCTTCTTCCTGTAATATATATATATCCATCTTTGTCTATTTTTCCAATGTCACCTGAATGGAAGTATCCATCTGCCAATACTTTTTCTGTTGCAAGCTCGTCCTCATAATATCCAAGCATTACAGTAGGTCCTTTTATTAAAAGTTCACCCTCTCCATTTTCGTTTGGATTTTCTACTTTTATTTCTGTATTTATTACAGCTTTACCTGTTGAAGCATATGGTGATTGAACATAATCAGGTGTAAGAGCTGCTATTGGTGCTGTTTCTGTAAGTCCATATCCTTGTAAAAATTTTATTCCTATATCATCTACCCACTTTCCAATTTTTCCATCTATTGGTGCTGCAGCAGATACTATTATCCTTAAGTTGCCTCCTAAGTTATCAAGTATTTCTTTAAATACTTTCTTTTTTATATCTATATTTACTACTTTTAATACATTTGTTATATGTATCATTGAATTTACTAAGCCTTCTTTTTTGCTCTTTCTTATAGTTTCATTTATTTTTTTATATAAGTTTTCTATAAGTAAAGGAACTGCAAGTAATGCTGTTGGTTTTGACTCTTGCATATTTGGAACTATGTATTTTAGCCCTTCACATACTGCAACAGATGCTCCATTTGCGAATGGTAGCAAAAATCCTATTGTAGATTCATATGTATGGTGTAATGGTAACACAGAAAATAATCTATCATTTTCTTTAAGTTTAACATACGCATTTGCTGCATTTATATTCCATGCTAGGTTTCTGTTGCATATCATTACTCCCTTTGATGCAGAAGTTGTACCAGATGTAAATATTAATACTTTGAATTCGTCTGGATCAATTTTTGTATTTACATATGTTAGATCTCCATTTTCAAGCATCTCTCTTCCTTCTTTAATTAAGTAGTTAATTCCTACATGCTTGTTTTCTATAAAGTCATCACAATCCATTTGTATAAAATATTTTACTGCTGGAACATTTCCTTCAATTTTCTTTATTATGTCTTTTTTCTTTTCAGAATATATTACTGCTGTTGCTTTAGATCTTTTTATTAAATTTTCTAATTCGTTGTAAGGAAGTTCTTTATCTACTGGTACTGCAATTCCTGCACCACATAGCATTGTCATATATGATAAATACCAGCCATAAGTTGTTTCACTTATAATTACTACTCTTGCATTATCAGGTAGCATTTTTATAAGTTTTGTTCCTAACGCTTTTACATCATCTCCAAATTCTTTGTATGTAATTTCTTTGTATGGTTCTTTATGATTTGGTTTTTGCAAAATCAGTGTATTTTGAGAATATTTTTCTGTTACTTCTTCAAAGATTTCCTTTATTGTATTATATTCGTGAATTTTATAAGGCTTATTTTTTTCTTTTTTCTTTTCTTCCGCTTCTTTTACTTCTTCATAATTTAATTTAACATTTTCTACATCAGGAATATTCTCCATTTTAATTTTTTTAAATTTAAAATTTGGCATTTTAAAATCTGTTATATTTCTCATCATTCTCTCCTTCTACTTTTACATTACAAATATTTTTTTACTTTTTCCTATTTTAGTATTTTCTAAATTTTCTAAAGCTTTTCCTGTTCCTATTGCGACACATGAAACTGGGTCATTGGCTATAGTTACATTTATTCCTGTACTTTCTTGTATTAGTTTATCTAATCCATCAATTAAGCTTCCTCCTCCAGTCATATATATGCCTTTTTCCCTTATATCTGCCGATAGCTCTGGTGGTGTTTTTTCTAAAACTAAATGCACTGCTTCTATGATTTCCTGTGCAGGTTCTGACAAAGCTTCAATCATCTCACTTGAATGAATGTTTACTGTTTTTGGAAGACCTGTATATAAATCTCTTCCTTTTATGTCCATGTCTAAGTCTTGTATTTTAGGATATACACAGCCTATATTTATCTTTATGTCTTCTGCAGTTCTATCACCTATTACTATATTGTGCTTTTTTCTAATATATTTTACTATTGATTCGTCAAATTTATCTCCTGCAACTTTTATTGAAGTGCTAACAACAGTACCTCCTAAAGAAATCACTGCAATGTCGGTTGTTCCTCCTCCAATATCCACTACCATATTACCTGAAGGTTTTGAAACATCAAGTCCTGCACCAATTGCTGCAGCTAGTGGCTCTTCGATAAGGTTTACTTTCCTTGCACCTGCTCCAACAGCTGCATCTATTACAGCTCTTTTTTCTACCTCGGTTACTCTTGATGGAATACATATCATTATTTTGGGTGCAAATATGTATTTACCACACACTTTTCCTATAAAATACTTTAACATTTTTTCTGTAACAGTATAGTCCGAAATAACGCCTTCCCTTAATGGCCTTGTTGCTATTATATTTCCTGGTGTTCTTCCCAACATCCTTCTTGCTTCTTTTCCTACTGCAAGAACATTTTTGGTATTTTTATCTATTGCTACTACAGAAGGCTCCCTTAAAACAATGCCTTTTCCTCTTACATATGCGATTACTGTAGCAGTTCCTAAATCTATTGCTATATCTTGTCCAAATTCTAACATTTATAAATCCTCTCGTTGTTTTGTATTGCGAAACTGTTGCAATTATATTACATACAGAATAAAATTTCAAGATAAAAACAAATTAAAATGAAATAGTTAAACTTTTTTTGCTTTTTACGTTTTACTATTTCATTTTATACTGCATTTATAATAAACAATGAACCAATACGAATACTGATATAAATGCTGCAAATTTGTTTTCTGTTGTTTCGTTTTTTAACATATCCAAATTTACTAGTTTTGTGTTTTCGTCTTCTTGATATTCATCACTTATGGTAATATTTACTTTTTTTATATTTTCTGCGGTAAAAGATACTGAAAAATTCTTTTCCCCATTAGGCTCTAAGCCTTCTATTTTAGCATATTTTGTTAATATTGTGTTGTTTCTTTTTGATATAAATTCAAATTTTACATATTTTTGATTTATTTCTTCACTTGTAACATTTTTAATTGTGCCTTCCACTTTTCCATTTATTAATGTGGCTTTTGCATAATTTATATTTATTTGCATATTCTCTGGGCTATTTATGTTTTGCTCCATAGGTGAATAACTTGTTGTAATGCAAAAATATATTAGTATATTCGAGATTATATAAAATGCAACTATCCACAATATATACTTGCCAAATTCTTTCATTTTGCTCATATTTTACTATTTCCTATTCTATATAGTTTTACATCTTTCTAAATACTCCAGCAACTTTTCCAAGTATTTTGCAATTAGGTACAATTATTGGATCCATTGTTGAATTTTCTGGTTGTAATCTTATGTGATCTTTTTCCTTATAGAATGTTTTTACTGTTGCTTCATCATCTATTAAAGCAACTACTATTTCCCCATTTTCGGCTGTATTTTGTTTTTTAACTAAAATGTAGTCCCCATTTAATATTCCAGCTTCAATCATGCTTTCGCCCCTTACTGTAAGCATAAAGCATTCACTATTACCTATAAAATCCAATGGAATTGGGAATGTATCTGTAATATTTTCTACTGCTAAGATCGGTGCTCCTGCTGTTATTTTTCCTATAACAGGAACATCTACTAATTCCTTACCAGCATATACATTTTTTTCTTCCTGAGATTTAAATGATTTTCCACCTTTTAATAATTGTAAAGTTCTTCCCATTTTGTCTTTTCTGGCAATATAGCCATTTTCCTCTAATCTATTTAAATAGGCATGAACTGTCGCTGTTGATTTTAAACCTACAGCTTGACATATTTCCCTTACAGATGGTGGGTATCCATTTTCATTTATTTGTTTTTCGATAAACTTTAAAATATCTTTTTCTCTTTTATTTAAACTTTGTGGGTCTCTTCTTCTTGGCATAACCAATCACTCCTCAATATAATTATTTCGCTATTATATTATCATAAAAAAATTAGTTTGTCAAACAAAATTTCGTATTTTATTTATTTTTTTATTTATTTTTTATTTAATCTTCCCACTCTAGGATATAATCATACACTTTTACTGTATCTCCATCTTTTACTCCAGCCTCTTTTAAACCTTTATTTACACCTAAATTTTCTAGGTTTTTATGGAAATAATATAAAGATTCATTGTCTTCTATATTTACTTTTCTCATAAGTTCTCTTATTGCTGGACCATCAACAACATACATATCTTCTTCCTTTTTAATTGTAAATGGAATTTGCTCTTCTAATTTATAAACCTTTTTAGCTTCTTTTGCTTCAATTAATTCCTCTTTTGGAAGAGTTTCTAATGTTTTTGAAACTTCGTTCATAAGCTCTTTAATTCCTTGGCCTGTAGCTGCTGAAATTTTAAAAATCTTCATATTGTTTTCTTTAGCAACCGTAGCTAAATCATTATACAAACTTTCATCTTGCATACTATCTATTTTATTTGCTACAATTATTTGCTTTCTTGTTGCTAATTTTTTGCTATAATTTTCAAGTTCTTTATTTATTTTATAAAAGTCTTCTACAGGATTTCTTCCTTCTAATCCAGAAACGTCTACTACATGAAGTAAAAGTCTTGTTCTTTCAATATGTCTTAAAAACTGTATTCCTAGCCCAACGCCTTGGCTTGCACCTTCGATAAGTCCTGGAATATCAGCTATTACAAAGCTATTTCCATACTCACTTTTTACAACTCCTAAATTAGGTTCTAATGTTGTAAAATGGTATTCTGCAATTTTAGGTTTTGCAGAAGTTACAACAGATAATATAGTTGATTTGCCTACGCTTGGATATCCTATTAATCCTACATCTGCAAGAAGTTTTAGCTCTAAAATAAGTTCTGCTTCTTGTCCTTCTTCGCCCTTTTGTGAAAATCTAGGTGCTTGTCTTGTAGCTGTTGCAAAATGTGAATTTCCTTTGCCACCTCTTCCACCTTTTAGTACTAAAACTCTTTTATTTTCTTCTGATAAATCGGCTAAAACTTCACCTGTTTGAGAATTTTTTACTATTGTTCCAAGTGGTACTTTTATATATAAGTCTTCTCCACTTTTTCCAAATTTATGGGCTCCTTCACCATTTTTTCCGTTTTCTGCTTTAAATTTCTTTTTATATCTAAAATCTATTAAAGTGTTGCTATCTTTGGTAGCTTCAAAATAGATGTCTCCACCTTTTCCGCCATCTCCTCCGTCAGGGCCACCTGCAGCAACATATTTTTCTCTTCTAAATGATACTGCTCCATCTCCGCCTTTGCCGGCTGTAGCATATATTTTTACATAGTCTGTAAACATTTTATTCTCCTTCAAAATAGTTTAATTTCATTGCTTTTTTAACTTTTTTCATTGTTTCTTTTGCCTTTATTCTTGCTTTATTTGTGCCTTCTATTAACACTTTATCAACAAGTTCTGGATGAGCTTCATAATAAGCTCTTTTTTCTCTTATTGGTCTTAATTTTTCAGAAATATTTTTAGCAAGTTGCTTTTTGCAGTTAACGCATCCTCTTGCACCTAACCTGCATTCTTTGCACACATTTTCATATTCTTCTTTTTCGTCAAATAACTCGTGATAGTATGCAACCATACAAACATCAGGATTTCCCAAATCGTCTTTTCTTATTCTATTTGGATCTGTTACTGCACTCATTACTTTTTTGTAAATTTCTTCTTCACTATCAGATAAATATATTGCATTTCCTAACGATTTTCCCATTTTTTCGTTGCCATCTAGCCCTTTAATTCTTTTACCTGATGACAAAATCGCTTGTGGCTCAATTAGCGTTTGGCCATATATTGAATTAAATTTTCTTACAATTTCCCTGCATTGTTCTATTAATGGAAGTTGATCTTCTCCTACTGGAACTATTTCTCCTCCAAAAGAAGTAATATCTGCGGCTTGGCTTACTGGATAACCTAAAAATCCATAAGTTACGCTCTCCCCAAATATTTCTTTTTTTTGCGCAATTTCAGTTTTCACTGTTGGATTTCTCTCTAATCTTGCAATTGTAACTAAGTTTGAATAATATACAGTAAGTTCTGCTGTTTCTGGTATCATTGATTGAATATATATAGTTGTTTTTTCAGGATCTATTCCACATGATAAATAATCTATTGCAACTTCCCTTACATTTTTTCTTACTTTTTCTGGATTATCGAAATTATCTGTTAATGCTTGCACATCTGCAATTAATATGTATGGTTCATATAGTCCTGACTCTTGCAATTCCACTCTTTTCATAAGAGAGCCAAAATAATGTCCTATATGTAACCTTCCTGTAGGTCTATCACCTGTTAATATAACTTTCTTTTCAGCCATTTTATTTCCTCCAAATAAATTTAGTGCCTTTATTATATAAAAAAATTTTTCAATTTACAATATGTAAAGAAAAGAGATTAGCATATTGAAGTAGTTCAATTCTAATCTCTAGTTTATTATTTACTTGCTACTGCTTTTTTTGTTGTAGTTTTTTTCGCAGTTGTCTTTTTAACTGTTTCTTTCTTTTCTACTTTTTTTGGTTCTTCTTTTTTAGAAGCCATTGCATTTAATTCTTCTGCAGTATATACGCTAACTTGTTTTTTATCTCTTCCAAGTCTTTCAAATTTTACCATTCCAGTAACTTTTGCATATAATGTGTCGTCACTTCCGATTCCAACATTTTTTCCTGGATGGAATTTTGTTCCTCTTTGTCTTACTAGAATATTTCCAGCTGGAACTACTTGACCGTCAGCTCTTTTTAACCCAAGACGCTTTGACTCGCTGTCTCTTCCGTTTTTAGAACTTCCTTGACCTTTCTTATGAGCCATTTTTTTCACTCCCTTCGAAATTTATTTATTCTCTATTATATATCAATTTAATATTTGCTAAAATTATTTTGTTTCTTTTTTAGCTTCAGCTGTTTTCTTTTCAGCTGGTGTTTTTATAGCTGTTATTTCAACCTTTGTATATGGTTGTCTATGTCCTTGAGTTCTTCTGTAGTTTTTCTTTGCTTTGTATTTGTAAACTAATATTTTTTTAGCTTTTCCGTGAGAAACTACTTTTCCCTCAACTTTAACACCTTTAACATAAGGAGCTCCAACTTCTACTTTTTTGTCGCTAGAAACTAAAACAACATTATCAAATGTTACTTTTTTTCCTTCTTCAACATCTAATTTTTCGAAGAATACAACATCTCCTTCAGTTACTTTGTATTGTTTTCCACAACTTTCGATTATTGCGTACATTGTATGTACACCTCCCTCATTTTGTATACTCGCTAAGCATAAAATTCAAGGCAATTACTTAATTGTAATATTTAGTTGCCCGACCCAGGCGGCTTACAGATAAGTATTTTATCACATAATTGCTGTATTGTCAATGATTTTTGAGCATAAATGTTTGCTAAAAGCTATAATTTTTTTCTTGTCATTTCAAGTAAATCAAGTTTTGTAAAACCTTCTACTTGAGTTTTGCTTCTATCCTGTTTTAACTCGTCTTTTAAAATTTTCAAAATTTCTTCTTTGTCTTTTAAATTATTCATATCTATATAATCAATAACTATTATTCCGCTTATATTTCTAAGCTTAATTTGCTTTGCAATTTCTACTGTCGCCTCTTTGTTTACTTTCATAATAGTGTTTTCTTTAGTCATTTTTTTATTGCCTGTAAATTTACCTGAATTTATATCAATTGCAGTTAGTGCTTCTGTTTTATCTATTGTAATAAATCCTCCACAGTTTAGCCAAATTTTTCTTTCTTTTAGTTTATCTAATTGTTTATCTATTTCGAACATTCCGAATACTTCTTCATTTTCTTTTAAATTAATCGCAATATTTTCTAATTTATTTTGTATTAAATATTCTTTAATATCATTATAAATCTTTTTATCATTTACTAGAATTTCATCAATAGGCGTTTCTAAAATACTTACCAAAAATTTTTCTATAACACCCTTATTTTTGTATAGCAAACCAACTTCTTTTTTGCTTTTAAATTCTTGTTTTATTCTTTTCCATTCTGAATTTAACTTTGAAACGTCTTCTTCAATTTCTTTTTTGTTTTTTCCTTCTGCACTGGTTCTTAAAATTAAGCCATAGTTTTCATCTTTATACTTACTTAGAATTTCTTTTGCAATTGCTTTTAATCTACTTTTTTCTTCTTTATTTTCTATTTTTTGCGATATCGTTACAAATGGAGCATCTACCGCAAGAACTGCAAATCTACCCGTTAAGCTTATATGTTTGGTAATTCTTGCTCCCTTTTTTTCTATTTCGTCTTTTCTTATTTGAACTAGTATATTTTCTCCTTGTTTTATATAGTTTTTTATTTTGTAATTTGACATTTCTTCTAATTTATTACCAGTAACATTACTTACTTTTGGAACAATATCTTTAATATGTATAAAAGCATTTTTTTCTTCGCCAATGTCAACAAATGCAGCCTGCATACCTGGAAGCACGTCTTTTACGATTCCACAATAAATATTGCCTTCAAGAACATCTTTTGAATCTTCATATTGTTCGATTATTTTTCCATTTTGCACAAGAACTGCTGAATTTTTTCCATCTTTATTTCTTATTACTATTTCTCTCATATTTAATTTAATTTGCTCATTGCTTTTTCAATTCCAATTTTTAAAATTTCTTCTATTGCAACTACGCCTTTGTCTACTCCTTCTTCTAGTTTTTGGTATTCTTCTTGAGATAATTTTCCTATTACATAATTAATTAAATCAGTAATTTTTTCGCCATTTCCTGTTCCTACTCTTATTCGTGGGAACTCAGTTGTTCCTAAGCAATTTACCACTGATTTCATTCCATTATGTGTTCCTGGGCCGCCTTTTATCCTTATTTTAGTAATTCCTGTTAATATGTCTATATCATCATAAATAACAATTATATTTTCATTTTGAATTTTAAAAAAATCTGCAAAAGGTTTTACTGCCTCGCCACTATTGTTCATGTACGTTTGTGGCTTTACTAAAATTACTTTTTTGCCTTCTATAATTCCTGTTCCATACAAACTTTGAAATTTATTTTTTGAAATTTCTATTTCATATTTTTTTGCAAGTTTATTTATAACATCAAAGCCCATATTATGCCTTGTTTGTGAATATTCATTTTCTGGATTTCCAAGTCCTACTATCAAATACATTTTGTTTACTTCCTTTTAATAATTTGCTAAAGTATACCATAATTTTTATCATTCTACAAGTAGCATTATTGCAAGAAGTATGATATAATGCAAGCAGAAAAAAGGAGATATATTAAATGGAACAAGAAAATTTTAAATCTGGGTTTGTATCAATGCTTGGCAGAACCAATGTAGGAAAATCTAGCATAATAAATGCTTTAGTTGGAGAAAAAGTTGCAGCTGTTGCAAATAAAGTTCAAACTACCAGAACTGCAATTCGTGCAATTGTTAACAGACCTAATTCACAAATAATATTTGTTGATACCCCAGGAATTCATAAGCCTAAGTCTAAGCTTAGCAATGTCATGGTAGAAACTGCTTTTGGAGCTTCATTAGATGTTGATATTATAATTTTTGTTATAGATGCTACTTCTTCTGAAATTGGACCTGGCGATAGACGAATTTTAGATAAAATTAAGGAATCGCATAAAAAGTGTATACTTGTTATAAATAAAATAGATTTAGCAAGTAAAGCTCATGTTGCTGAGCTTATTGCACTATACTCTAAAGAATATGATTTCATTTCTGTCATTCCTGTATCGGTTACAAAAAATCAAAACTTAAATATTATTTTAGATGAAATAGAAAATCACCTAAAAAACGGTCCTGCATATTATGATACTGAGGAATATACAGACCAAACATTAAGGCAGCTTTCCGAGGAAGTAATTCGTGAAAAAGCTTTAAAGCTTTTAAATGACGAGGTTCCACACGGAATTTATGTTGAATGTGACAAAATGAAATTTAGGAAAACAGCCAATAAAGAAGAAATTTATGATATTTCTGCTACAATTTACTGCATTCGCGATTCGCACAAAGGAATTATTATTGGCAAAGGCGGACAAATGTTAAAAAAAATAGGCACTTATTCAAGACAAGATTTAGAAAAAATGTTTGGCACTAAGGTTAATTTAAAACTTTGGGTAAAAGTTAATAAAGACTGGCTTAATAATGACAATTTAGTAAAAAAATTTAAATTACAATAAAACTTTAGTATAAATATTTCTATTTTGTTAAAAATAAATGTAAGAAAAGATTACGAGGTAAACAGAGTTATGATAAAAGATTTAGCGTGGAAAACATTTAAAAATACTGGTAACATTGATACCTTTTTGGAATTAATGAAATTTGAAAACGCAGAGCAATCGCTTAAAACAAATGCAGAATTTTCTGTATTTAATAAGGATTTTGCTCCTGGAAGGAACAATTATGGGGATAATAAAAACTAAAGGACTTGTACTATTCGAAAGTAATATGGGGGACTATGACAAAATGGTATCTATTTTAACACCTGATTTGGGTAAAATTGGTTGTGCTGCAAGAGGAGCTAGAAAGCCCAAAAGCTCTTTACTTGCAGGCACGCAATTTTTAAGTTTTAGTGATTTAGTTATTTTTAGTGGTGCCAATTCATACTCTATAAATTCTTGCGAACCAATTGAAGTTTTTTATAATATCCGCACCGATTTAGACAAACTTACATATGCCTCATTTATTACACGCATGGTAAATGATGTAACATACGAAAATCAGCATTGCTACAACATATTACAACTACTTTTAAATACTTTGTACTTAATTTCTGAAACCGATATGGACAAAGACTTTATTTTATCTGTTTTTGAATTAAGGCTTATGCTATATTTAGGCTTTGCACCCAAACTTAGTGGTTGTTCTATATGTTCTGCTAAGGATAATATCGCTTATTTTAGTATTGAAAATTCTGGGTTTGAATGTGCTCCTTGTGGAAGATCTGATAAATCTGCAATACGAATTACTCTTGATACTTTTAATGCTTTAAAATATATTTTTACAGCACCTGCAAAAAAAATATTTTCTTTTAGTGTTTCGGATGAAGCCAAAAAGGAGTTAAAGTTAATTTCAACTTTATACATAAATAAAAATTTAGATAAAAATTATAAATTTGAAAATCTATTTTAAAATGACCTACTAATTTAAAATTAATAGGTCATTTTTATTATTCTATTACTTCGTTGTTTCCTTCTATTGTAACTTTTGCATCTATTGGGCATATTTGAACAAATGTATTTCCATCATTTACTTTTATTTCATTACCATTTAAATCTTTATAAACTGTTCTTGAACTTCTTGCAGTTTTTTCACATGTAATTTTTATGGCTTTTCCGTTTGTAATATAATACCCGTCTAAAGTTCCTATATTACTCAAATTTTGTCTATCTTTATTTTCACCATCTCTTAATACAGTATTTCTTGCAAATGTTATAATTATATTTTTAGTAGTTATATTTTCTTTTGTATCCCAATCTGTTTCTTCAACACCTTTTGAATATCTTTGATACCTTTTAGTTTCTTCGTTATATTTATATTCAACTTTGTTAGAATCCGAATATGGAATAGTTACATCATATGCAGATTTGCCTTCTTCTAAATTTACTTCATCTGTAACATATTTTAAAACGCTTGATACTTCTGAAGTAGTTCTATACTTTTGTTTTTCTGCAAGTTTTTTTAAGTTAGATAAACTTACCTTTACATTATGAGGTGCTGATTTATCTTTTACTCTCCAAAAAGATGATGTGCCATCATAATAAAGTCCGTTTAAATTATTTATTCCCATACTTGATATGTCTGATTGAGCTTGTGGGCTCCAGCCAAAGTGTACATATATCGCATCATTTTCTAAGGCATAGTCTAAAAAGTAATGTCTTGCACTTCTTACAGGACCTACTACATCTGTGTCAGCAGATTTAAATAAAGCCATTAACCTGCTTTCTCCACCTTCTACTATAATTTCGTATACCATGTAAGCACTATTTAGTCCAGCTTGTGGAAGTGCTGCTTTGTGGTTATCTATCATAACCGCAATTGGCCTTTCATTTCCTTTGTATATTTGAACTGTTTTTTCTTCTTTTTTTTCTTC
Organism: uncultured Clostridia bacterium; assembly: GCA_934169535.1. Classification (GTDB taxonomy): domain Bacteria; phylum Bacillota; class Clostridia; order TANB77; family CAG-508; genus CAG-245. The sequence goes on from CAKPOC010000001.1 coordinate 15,915, forward strand.
CTTTAAAACTTCATCTCCTAAGAACACTGTATTATCACTTTTTTTGTTTGTAATTACATATACAAATGCTCCTACAACTCCTAATATAATTAAAATTAATATTACTATTAAAATAATAATTTTTTTCTTCATTTTTGAAATATCTCCCTTATATTTTAAATATTGTTAGTCCATAAACTAAAATTACAATTAATATTCCCATTGCAACTCCAAAAACGATTTCTGCTTTTGTTCTGGCATTTGTTTGGTACCTATTTGCAACCACTAATATTGATAAAATAAGTGCAAGTGAAAATGTTAATAAGTCTTTGCTATTTAGCCAAATTGCTGTAAGAATTGCAAATGCAATTGCAGCTTGTCCACTTGGAACAAATCCTTCTTTTATTAGCTCTCCTCTTACTTTTTTTCTAGAACATGCAGCTTTTATTACTATTACTGCAATAATTACTAATACTATTGCTACAAAAGTTAAATGTACTGGTGATTTTATCATATTATTAAAAACACTTTGACTTAGTCCTGCTAAGTTTTCTGTTTTTAAAAATATAAAGTACCCTACAAACACTGCATTTACAGCTGAAAGCACGACAGCTCCTGCTGCAACATCTTTTGCAATTTTTGCTTTTGGATGATATACATCTACAAATAAGTCTACAACTGTTTCTATTGCTGTATTTACCATTTCTGCAAATAATACAAAAAATAATGCAAACACCAGACATAAAAATTGAGTTGTATCTAGCCCATAAAACAAACTAAGCATCATTATTATTACTGCTAAAGTTAGTTGAATTCTAAAATTTCTTTGAGTTGTAGCTGTATATATAATTCCATTTACTGCATTGTTACAAGCCTCTATGAAGTTGTCATTTGTCATTTTTTTGCTATCTTTTTTCATTTTACTCCTCTTCTTCTCTAGTCAGCTTTAACTTACTTAATATATTTTCTTCTTTAGGCCTCATAATCTTTTTATCTTCTTCTTTTATGTGGTCATATCCCATTATGTGATAAAATCCGTGTACAACCATATATGCAAGTTCTCTTTCAACACTATGTCCATATTCTGCTGCTTGTTCTATTACCTTTGGAATTGATATTATTATATCACCCAAAACATCTTCTTTAATAGGATTATTTTCTCCAATATTTATAATTGACTCAATTTCGTTTTTTTCAAACATTGGAAAAGATAATACGTCTGTTGCCTTATCCACATTTCTGTATTCTTTGTTTATATTTTTTATTTTTTCAGGGTTTGTCAAAATTACATTTAGATATAAATTTGTTTTTTCTAGTTTTTCTTCTTTGAAACAAGTTTCTACTACTTTTTCTATAAGTTTTACATATTCTGTTTTTTCATCTGTTTCATCAAATTCAACTTGTACAAATTTCATTTTATTTCCTTTCTAAACTGCAGCCATTTGTTTTTTGTAATCTTTATTTTTTATATATTTTCCTTCTGAAATACAAGAATTTTTTATTTGCTTCATTACTCCATATTCAACAAGTTTTGTTTTAAAGAATTTTTCTATTCTGCAATATTTGTTTATATTTTTGTAGATTATTTTTAATTCATTTCTTAAAAATAAGATTTCTCTTTGTTTCGAATATTCCATATAATCTTTATTTTTTATTTCATTTATTTTTTTGTACTCATTCCAGAATTTTTTAAACTCTTCTTTTTCTTGTGGTTTATCCCAATAAATTTTTGTAGATAAAACTCTTAAACTATAGTCTTCTATTATATTAATAAGAAGTCCATAAGCTTTTTCTTGTTTTCTTTTAATTTTTGTATCCATTATTAGCATTCTTGCATCATCTAATAATTTTTCGTAGCATTGCTCTGCTACTGCAAGTGGAAGACTATGTGTAAATAATTTTCTACTCATATTTAATAAAATCATATTTTTTTCAATCACATCATTTTGATCTAATTTTCCTACACTAAATCTTTCGAAGTTTTTGTAATCATCCATTATTTCTTTGTAAATTTTGTTTTCTGGTTCTTCTTCCATTTTTATAGGTAATATATCTGTAATGTAGTCTTCTACTGTTTCAAATATTTTTTCATATATTTCATTTTTTTCTTTATCAGTAAGGTTTTCAGACAATTTTATTGAGTAATTTTTTAATACTTTTTTATATAAATTTTGCATTCTGCTTGCGTAAAAATGTTCAAATCTTTTTTGCAATTTTTCTTTGTTAAGTTCCTTTACAGTATCATAATCTAATTGAATTAAGAAAATTTGCTTTCTGTATTTGTATTCTAAATATTCTACTTCCTTTAGATGTACAACCATATAATATTTAGATAACGCATTTTTTTCAAATTCAGTTGCAATTCCGTTTCTTACTTTTTTATAAACATTATCCATTATATGTTTATCAATTGCTTCCAAATAAAGAGAAAACATGTCTTCATATTTTTTCTCTATTTCATCTTTGTGTGTTTCTTCTTCGTTGTTTAAACTTTCACAATAATTTTCATAAGCTTTTATAACATTATTCCTTTTAATAGAAATTATCATTCCATTAATTCCTATTTTAGTTGGTGTTAATAGTTTAGTGATAGTATTTGTTATCCTTTTGAAAATTTTCTTATCCGAATAAATTTTTAGGCTTCTTTCTTCCATATTATCTTTTCCTTTCAAAATACTATTTTTTCTTTCGTACCTATATTTTCTGTTACTTCATAGGTTACTTCTGTTGTTACTAAGTTTTCGTTTTGTGTGCTTTCCACATATTTTTGTATTAGTTCATATTCTTGAGGAAGCTCTTCCTCAATTTGTTTTGAAGCATTTTGTTCTCCAATTTGTTTTGCTTCATCTACTGTATATGTCATGCTTTTTTCAATTTTTTCCTTATTAGTTATTTTTATAAACTTTATAGGTAAATAGAAGTTTGAAAATAGCTTTACTAATTTTTCCTCTTCTATTGTATCATATTTTTCAAATTTTGAAAGGGTTTTGAATAAATTTATTTCAAAATTATTTAATTTTATTTTATACTTTGTTTCTTCGCCTCCCGTAAACTCTTCCTTTGTTGTAGATAGCGCAATTTTTTCAGATTTTGTATACCAAACTTTTGCCTTTACCTCTCCTTCCGCATGCAAAAACCTAGTCCCCGTATACTTTCCTTCGATCCACCCCGCAATTAAAACGTCTCCTTTGCTTACCATCATACCTGCTGTAACCTTAGGGATTCCGTTCTTTGCCGAGATTTTTACTATTTGTGCATTTTTATCTGCAACAATATTGCAATAATCATCTTCATTTACAATTTCAGGCTTACTTTTTGCCTCTACCACCTTTATTTCAGCTTTTGTTCCTTTTATGCTAATTCCTATCCACGAAATGTCATCTCTTTTCAGTCTAACTTCATTAATTATTTTTTGAGTATCTATTTTGCCTTTTATGCTTCCTACTTTTACTCCTTTTTCTTTTAAAAATTCTTCTAATTCTGTCTTGTCTATTTTTTCAATTCCTACAATATCTACCTTCCATATAAATTGTGATAATGTAACAGAGCTTACAATTAGTATAATAAGTAATGTTATAAAAACTTTTCTTTTTTTGTATTTATATACTACAAAAGGAAATCCTCTTTTCTTTACTATCTTTAATTTACATTTAGTACTTTTTGCTATTTTATTTAATTTTTTAAAATCCTTTATGCCTATATTAGTGTATATTATAGTTGATTTTTCTCTTTTTATATTCCATATAACAATTCCTTCTTTTATACATTTTGTTATAAATTTTTCGGTAAAATAGCCTTCAATTCTTATTCTTACATATCCCTGTAAATATTTTAGCAAAATTTTAAAAAGCATTTTTTCTCCTTCCTACTCTATTCTTTCAAAATCTATTGAATCTATTTCTCCTTCTATTTTTACATCATCACTTGTCATATCATTTAATTTTAAATTGAATCCGCTTATGTTTATAATTCCAAAATACGTTTTTATTCTGATGTATATGTCCTGATATTCAAGTACTGACTGATAATTTTCTATTAACATTTGTGACGACCCTTGAATTGTTATTTTTGAAGTGCCACTTGCAACCTCTGTCGGAAGCTCTAAGAGCCTTGAAAATTTTGTCGGCTTTTGTCTTTTTTTCATAAATTCTCTCCTACTTTTCAAATTCATCTATAGATTTAAATTCATATCCTTCTTTTTTTATTTCTTTTATAACTTCATCTAGAATGTTTGCATTATCTTTTGATGTTGCATGAAGTAGCATTACTTCACCATTATGAAGATTCTCGTAAATTTTTTTCTTTCCATATTCCTCTCTTCCTTGCTTATTTTCATCCCAATCATCATAAGCAAATGACCACATTACAGTCGTATATCCTAAAGAATTGCAATATGCTAGCGATTTTTGGCTGTACTCTCCTTTAGGAGGTCTTAAATATTTCATTTCATAATTAAATTTTTCTTTAACCGCTGTATGTAGATCCATTACTTCACTTTTTATTGTTTCCAAATCACAACTCGGCATTGACTTATGGCTTACTGTATGATTCCCCAAAATTTGATTATAGTCAAGCATTTTTTGCACAATTTCTGGTGCAGAATTAATATAATGTGCCGTTACAAAAAATACGGCTGTCACTTCATTTTGTTTTAGTACTTCTAATATTTTTTCTGTGTAACCTGCTTCATACCCTAAATCAAATGTTAAATAAATATATTTTTTGTCTTTGTTTCCTATATATATGCCATTGTTTTCTTCCATTAATTTTATATTTTTACTTCCAAAATCAGGCTGCATATGGTCTTTTCCTCTGGATACTCCCCATTCTATTTTGCTGCTGCTTAAGCTTGAATCACTAGTAGTTGCTTTTGCTGCAGTTTCAAGTATTTCATTATTCTTAAAATTTACATATGAAATACTAAATACTAAAATTGCCACACTTGAAACAGTTAATATTTCTCCCAAATATTCTTTTATTTTTTTCATTAAAAACTCTCCTTTTATTAAATTCTTTTAATTTTATGAAGAAATTTATTAAGTTATTACTTTTTCATTGTCGCATTTCTTTTATATTTTATCGCTTCTTTTTTTATTTAAATTCAACTTTTCCACATTTTTTAATATTTTTAGACATAAAAAAAGTTTTTTAATTTTCTCTTGACAATATTTTTATTTTGTTTTATAGTATTATTTATTGGAAATTTTTGGAATGAGGGGATGTATTAATGAAAAATCAAATTAAATCACTTTTTTCTTTTAGCATTTTTGCTAATTTTTTTAATTATCTGAATAGAAAGAATAAAATTATTTTTCTGACCTGTTTTACTTTAGTTTCAATTTTGTCATTAGTTCAAATATATTTAATTGTGCATTATTCTGATGAACTTTCAGTTCATGCGGTCATTTTTAGTGCATTGTTTTTAGTTGCATGCGTTCTTTTAGGTCTTTGTAGTTTAGCAAAATCTATGAGTTGTACCAAAGCTGCAGTTGATTTAGAACAAGAAAAATTAAATAACAAAACACTGCAAGTTTTGCATGATAATACAATTGCTTTTAAGCACGATTTTGCAAATATTATGTCTGCAATTGGTGGTTATATAGAAACCAATGATATGCCTGGGCTAAAAAATTATTATGACGAGCTTTTTCAAGACTGTAGCCAAGCAAAAAATTTGTGTTTATTATCGCCAGAAGCTATAAACAGTCCTGCAATATACATTTTACTTGCTAATAAATATTACAAGGCTGATAGTTTAGGAATTAAAACTTATATAGAATGCTTTATAGATTTTAATAATCTTTATATGCAAATTTATGAGTTTAGTAGAATTCTTGGAATTTTGCTTGATAATGCAATTGAGGCTGCTTGTGAGTGTGAAGATAAAATTATAAAAATTTCCATATTAAATGAACCTAACAGAAATAGGCAGGTTTTAACTATTGAGAACACTTACAAAGACAAATCTATTGATTTAGAAAAAATTTACGAAAAAGGATTTTCCACAAAAAAGAACAATACTGGTCTAGGGTTGTGGGAAGTGAACAAAATAATTCGTAAGAATTCAAATTTAGCACATTATTCAAGTAAAAATTCAGAATTTTTTAAACAGCAAATCGAAATATATAAAAAATAAAGAACAGTATATTTAAATACTATTCTCTAAACCTTTTAATATTTCCCATGTTTTTTCTATTGGGGGTAGACATTTAAATGTCATTTTTTCTTTGGTAATTGGGTGATCTATTGTAAGCGAGTATGCCCATAGGCATATTTGCTGTCTTTGTCCCCTATTGCCATACTTTTGGTCTCCATATATTGCATGATCTCTTGATGCAAGTTGCACCCTTATTTGATGGTGCCTTCCTGTGTGCAAATTTATTTTTAAAATTGAAACATTTTTATTTTTATCATATTTTAAAACTTCATAATCAAGTTCTGCAAATTTAGAATTTTTAGTTCCTTCTTTTACAACTTTGCTCATATTTTTCTTTTCGTTTTTTAGTAAATAGTCTTGTAGTGTTCCCTTATTACTATGAAAATATCCATTGCAAACTACTAAATATTTTTTCTTAAATACTTTTTCTCTTACCTGCTCACTAAGTCTTGCTGCTGCTTTTGAAGTTTTAGCAAAAACCATAACTCCTCCAACAGGCCTATCTAATCTGTGAATTAACCCTAAATAAATGTTGCCTGGTTTATTATACTTTTCCTTTAAATATTGTTTAATAATCGTTAGCATATCTAAGTCTTCTGTTTTATCTGCTTGTGATGGTATATTTACAGGCTTTTCTACTACAATAATGTGGTTATCTTCATATATTACATTCAAATTTCCCATTATTTCACCCACTTTGCATATATTCCACATGGTAAAATCAAACTTGAGCCTGTCATTGGTAATCCTATTTCTCCATTTTCAAAATTTTTGTCTTGAAATTTTTTACCTAGTTTATGTTTCATATTCATTTTTAATACATTTTCTAAAACCATACTTGATATTCCAGTTGTGTATGAATTTATTAAAAAGAATATTGGATTGTCCGAAAGAACTTGCATACATAAATTTATAAGGTCTGTTATGTTTTCTTCAAACTTCCATACTTCACCATTTGCGCCTCTTCCATAAGAAGGTGGGTCCATTATTATAGCATCATATTTATGCCCTCTCCTAATTTCCCTGTTTACAAATTTTACAACATCATCTACTATGTATCTTACTGGCTTGTCCTTTAGTCCAGAGCTTTCCACGTTTTCTTTAGCCCAAGCGACCATTCCTTTAGAACTATCAACATGGCATACCGAAGCTCCAGCAGATAAACATGCAACTGTTGCTCCTCCTGTATATGCAAAAAGATTTAAAACTTTTATTTCTCGTTTTTCTTCCTTTACCGCAGTTTTAATTCTTTCCATCATCCAATCCCAATTAACTGCTTGCTCAGGAAAAATTCCAGTGTGCTTAAAGCCCATTGGTTTTATATTAAATGTTAAATTTTTATATTTTATTTGCCAACTTGCTGGAAGTTTTGTTTTATTTTCCCAGTGTCCTCCACCTGTTGAACTTCTTGAATATTTGGCATCTGCTTTTTTCCATTTTTCTGAAAATTGTTTTTCTTTCCAAATTATTTGTGGATCTGGTCTTATTAGAATTTTATTTCCCCATCTTTCTAATTTTTCGCCGTTTGCCATATCTAATATTTCATAATCTTTCCAATTATCGGCTAATTTCATTTTATTTCTCCTATTCTTTTACTTCATATTCCATTATACCAGAAAATAAGCATATATACAAGAAAAAAAATCTTTGTCACCAGTTATCAGTACATCACTTTCTTTTCTATATTCTTTGCAATATTTCAATAAAAATTTGCAATAGCATATAATCTAATACTATTAGCATACTGCAACTTATTATAATTAATGTTATAAATTTATGTTCTTTTATAAAATTTGCAAATTTTCCTTTGCTGTTTTCCACAGTTTCTTCACTGTTTGTAAACGTTGTACTTAATATAATATCTTTAGAATATTCCATAATAACCACCTCTTTTGTTTTTATATTATATTTATATTCTGGTTATTATTAAATATTCTAACTTTCGTATTTCAAATTCTTTTATTTTTAGACTATCTTCCCAACTCTTCTCTAATTTTCTTTGCTAATTCCAAATTTATTCCTTTAGTTTCGGCAATTTCTTCTATACTTGCCTCTTTGATTTTTTGAACACTTCCAAATTTTTTCAAAAGCTCTACTTTTTTTACCATTCCAATTCCTGAAATATTATCAAGTTCAGACTTTGTAGTTTCCTCATCCCTTAATTTTCTATGATAGCCAATTGCAGTATCATGAACTGCATCTTGAAACATAGTTATAGTGTTAAATAATGTTTGCGAAATTTTAAATTCATGTCGTTCCTCATCCATTAGTGCACGAGTTTGATGCTTGTCATTTTTAACCATTCCAAAAACAGGAATTTTTATTTTGTCACTTTCTATTAGCTCTATATTTTTTTCTTGGCTTACTACTTCAATTTCTTTATTTACATTTTTTATTGCTTGCTTTATTGCTCTTATTTGAGTTATTCCACCATCTGCTAAAATTAAATTTGGAAGTTCCCCAAATCCACTATTATTTCCATTATTTAATATATTTACTGAATGGCGTAATCTTCTGGTTACTACTTCTTCCATACTTTTAGGGTCATCTTGACCATACACAGTTTTTATCTTAAATCTTCTTGCTAAGTTCTTTTTTATAACACCATCTTGCATTACACACATTCCTGCTACTTGGTTTGTTCCTGATAAGTTTGAAATATCAAAGCTTTCTATTTTTCTAGGAAGTACTTCTAAGTTTAGCACTTCTTTAAGCTCTGTTAGTATTCCTATTTTATCTTTTTCTTTATTTTGCAAAGTCACTTTTGCATTATTTTCAGCCATTTCTACAAATCTTAATTTTTCACCTTTTTGTGGTGTTTTTATTTCTACTTTTCTGTTTGCTACTCCTGTTAGCCACATTTGTATAGTTTCTTTGTCTTCAATATCTTCTTTTATCATAATTTTATTTGGTAAAATTGTTCTTCCTATATAATACTGTTTAATAAAACTTGATAAAATTTCCTTATTCTCTTCGTCTTCTAGTCCTTTAAAAATAAAATGTTCTCTTCCTATCATTTTGCTATTTCTAACATAAAACATCTCTATACAAACTTCATTGTCTAGCCTTGCAAGGCCTATTACATCTATGTCATTTTCAGAAATATTTGAAACCTTTTGTCTTTGTGAAATTCTTTCTATTGCATATATTCTATCTCTTAGTTCTTGTGCCTTTTCGTATTCCATTTTTTTAGAAGCTTCAAGCATTTCCTTTTCAAGTTCCTTTTTTAAAGAATCTGTTTTACCTTCAAGAATTGCTATAATTTCATCTATTTGCTTTTTATATTCTTCCTTAGAAACATATCCCATACAAGGTGCCATACATTTTTTTATATGATAATTTAAGCATGGCCTATCTTTATATTTAAAACTTCTACATTGTCTTATTTTGTATCTTGATTTTATAAATTCTACCATCTCTTTGGCACTTCCAGCATTTGCATATGGTCCAAAATATTTTGCACCATCATTTAAAATTCTCCTTGTAATATAGATATCTGGGTAGTCTGCTTTTACATTAATTTTTATATAAGGATATGTCTTATCATCTTTTAAAAGTACGTTAAATTTAGGCATATTCTTTTTTATTAGATTACACTCTAATATTAAAGCCTCTGCCTCATTGTCACAAACAATATATTCAAAATGGTCAACCAATGCTACCATGTTTTGAATTCTTTTTGTTTTTTTATTTTTTCTAAAGTATTGCCTTACTCTATTTTTTAAAACTACTGCTTTGCCTACATATATTATTTTGTCATTTTTATCGTGCATAATATATACACCTGGCTTTTTAGGTAGTTTTTTTAGTTCTGCTTCTATATCAAACATAAAAAATCTCCTTACGCTACTATTTTAGCATAAAAGCGCTTTTTTTTCAACATTTGACTTTCGCAAGTATATATGCTATTATATATCTACTTTTTTCTTTATAGGAGGATATTTTATGATAAAAAGATCGAGAAACTCACTCTTTCGTGAGCTTCGGTTTGAGTTTATTTTAACAATCATTACCGCAATTGTTTTAATTGCATTAATAATTGTTTTAAAGCTCTATTAAAGCTTCATCTTTTAAAAGAACAGCTAAAATTAGCTGTTCTTTTTTATTTCGTCCAAAATCTCTTCTAATTTAATTGGCCCCTCTCTAAGTATTTTTATTTCATCACTGCTGCAATCCACAATTGTGCTACTTATTCCAAATGAAACATTACCTTCTAGCATTGCATCTATTGTAGGGCACTTTCTTTCTATTTCATCTAAGTTTTTTGCCGTTTCTTCTCCGCTTTTGTTTGCACTACTCATAAATATTGGGCTTTCAACTTTTGTTATTAGCTCTTTTATTTCTTCTGAAGTTGCCATTCTTATTGCAATTGTATTTTTTCCATTTGTTACATATTCTGGGATATTTTCTTTTTTATTTAAAATTAAAGTAATTGGACCTGGCATAAATTTTTGTATTAATATTTCTTCTCTTTTTCCAACATATGCAATTTGCTTTATTTGATTTTCATCAGCACACATTACAGGAAAAGGCTTTTCTTCTGGTCTGCTTTTTGCTTTTATTAAATTTTCTTTAGCTTTTTTAGAATTTATTCGTGCACATACTCCATAAACTGTATCAGTTGGTACGCTTATTACTCCGTCATTTTTCAAAATTTGTGCAAGCTTATTTATACTCTCTTTTCCGTATCTTTCCATAATTTACTCCTCTTCAAAAATTTTAGCACATATACAGCCTCAATTCAATAATTTTTACCATTTACTTGATACTTTTTTATATTTAGTGTAATATTATAAAATAAAGTATAAACTACTTGCATAAAGGAGGTTATTTTATGTGTGGAATTATTGGCTATATTGGTCACAAACAAGCAAAAGAAATATTAATAAATGGCTTAAAAAGCTTAGAATATAGAGGTTACGATTCTGCTGGAATTGCAACCATCGAAAAAAAGAAAATTTCTGTAGTAAAAGAAAAAGGACGTGTTTCAAATCTTGAAAACTCTCCTCAAATAAAAAATCTTTTGGGCACAGTTGGTATTGCTCATACAAGATGGGCAACTCACGGCAAGCCTTCAAAAGAAAACTCTCATCCTCACTTCGATAATAGCAAAACTTTTGCTGTTGTACATAATGGAATTATTGAAAATTTTGTAGAAATACGAAAATTTTTAGAGAAAAATGGATATACATTTTATTCTCAAACAGATACAGAAACAATACCAAATTTAATACATTATTATTTTTCAATTGACAAGTCTGAAAATACCGAAAAAAAATTTTTGCGTGCTGTAAGAAATGCTATTTCAGATTTAAAAGGAAGCTACTCTCTTGGAATAATTTCTTCTTTATATCCAAGTCTTCTTATTGCGGTTAGAAAAAATAGTCCCCTAGTTATAGGAAAAGGCTTAAATGAAAATTTTATTGCATCAGATATTCCTGCAATTTTAAAATACACAAAGAATTTTTACCTTTTAGATAATAACGAACTTGCGCTAATTTCTGCTAATAAAATTAATTTTTATGATATGAACTTAATTCCTCACAATAAAGAGGTTAAAAATATTGAATGGGATTCATCTTCTGCCGAAAAATGTGGATATGAAGATTTTATGCTAAAAGAGATTTTTGAGCAGCCTACTGCTATCCGCGAAACTATTGGCTCTAGGCTTTCAGGTTGCGAAAAATGTTCATTTGATGATTTAAATATTTCAAAAGATTACTTAAAATCAATAAATAAAATATTTATTGTAGCATGTGGAACTGCTATGCACGCAGGGCTTGTTGGAAAAAATATTTTTGAAAAGCTTTGCAGAATCCCTACAGAGGTAGAAATCGCTTCCGAATTTAGATATATGGACCCAATAATTAATGAAAAAACTTTATGTATTTTTGTAAGTCAATCTGGTGAAACAGCAGATACTTTAGCTGCTTTAACGCTTTCTAGAGAAAAGAAAGCAAAAACTTTAGCAATTTCCAATGTTATTGGAAGTTCAATTACAAGAGAAGCAGATTACACAATTTACACTCATGCTGGCCCAGAAATTGCAGTTGCATCTACCAAAGCCTACACATCACAAGTTTGTTTACTTGCTATTTTAGGAATTTATTTTGCTGAAGTACTAGAAAGCTGCCCTATAGAAGAACTTAAAAATTTAAAAAATTCAATTTTGGATTTGCCTTCTAAAATTGATACAGTACTTTTAAATACTGAAAAAATAAAGCAATTTGCAAGCAAAGTTTACACTCAAAAAGATATGTTCTTTTTAGGTAGAAGCAATGACTACGCAGCAGCTTTGGAGGGTTCTTTAAAATTAAAAGAAATTTCTTATATTCACTCTGAAGCCTATGCTTCCGGTGAATTAAAACACGGGCCCATTGCTCTTATTGAAAATGGTGTTACAGTTATTGGAATAATTACAAATGAAGCTTTAGTAGAAAAATCAATTAGCAACATTCAAGAAGTTATCACTAGAGGTGCACATACATTAGTTATTACAAATAAACTTCTTCCAAATAACAATTTTAATTATGTTATTAATATTCCTGATACAAATGAGCTATTGTCACCTATTTTATCAGTTATCCCTCTTCAACTTCTTGCATATTATATTTCCAAAAATAAAGGTCTAGATGTTGACAAACCTAGAAATTTAGCAAAATCAGTAACAGTTGAATAAAATTATACTTCCTGCAATCTGCAGGAAGTTTTTTATAGAAATAATAAAATTCCTAAAGTTTGAACTACAAATAAGTTCATCATATTAGATGTTAATAAATTATTTGTAGCCTCTATCACACCTACTTTTCGTAAAAATTCACTTTCATTTAGATTCTCTTTTTTCTGTGATTCAGTAAAAGTTATTAATTCAGGAACACTTGTTAAAAACCCTAGTACAAATCCTAAGGCAATCTCTGGCAGATTAAATTTTGTAGCAAGAATTGATAAAGTTTCGCTTAAAGAATCACCTAAATAATAAAGTGCAAACACTATTGGGAACATTCCGAATATATATATAATAAGTTTAAATTTATTTGTTTTATTTTTGGTTTCTTTTACGTTTTTTATAATCTCTTCGTCCTCTTTTTTTAAGTATAATTTATGCACATTGTGATTAATATAAAAAAACAAAATTAGCATTATTATAAAAAATGCACATAATTTTAAGTCTAAATCAATTTTAAAAATTATTATAAATATTGGAATCACTATTGTTGCTAAAACAAGTACAATATCTATTACAACTGGTTTATACCTTAAATATTTTTGATTTTTATTTATATAAACAGAAAATATATACTGACAAAAATTTATAATATTAGAGCTAATTATATTATAAACAGAAGTATCTATTAGCCCTGTTTTTACAGAAAATACTACTGTTAGAAGTTCCGGAATTGAAGTCGCAATTCCGGCTATATTTCCACTAGATTTTGCGCTTAAGTTTAGTTCATTAGAAATTTTTTGTAAAATTGGTACAAGTAAATATTTGGATACTACAACAATTCCTGCTAAAAATATGATAAGTTTTAAAAATTCTAAAAATAAATTCATAAAATTCTCCTCATTATGAATTATTCCCTAATTATTACAAATTTATTAGCATTTTTGTTGTGAAATAGCTGTTTTTGTGGTATAATTTCAGTTATAAAATTAAAGAAAGGATATTCTATATGATAGATATTAAATTTTTAAGAGAAAATCCAGAAATAGTAAAACAAAATATAAAAAATAAATTTCAAAATCAAAAACTTCCTTTAGTTGATGAAGTAATTGAACTTGATAAAAAATCGCGTAGCATTAAACTTCATGGTGATGAATTAAGAGCAAAACGTAAAACTTTAAGTGAGAGCGTTGGTTCTTTTATGCGTGAAGGAAAAAAAGATGAAGCTGAAAAAGTAAAATTAGAAGTAAAAGCTATAAATGAAGAGCTTGTTCAAAACGAAAAATTAGAAGATGAATATTCTGCTCAAATAAAAGAAAGAATGATGAAAATTCCAAACATAATTGACCCATCTGTTCCAATTGGTAAAGATGATAGTCAAAATGTAGAGGTTCAAAAGTTTGGTGAGCCTAAAGTTCCAGATTATGAAATTCCTCATCATGCAGATATTTTAGAAAAGCTTCATGGTCTTGATAAAGATTCTGCAGGCCGTACAAGCGGTGTTGGTTTTTATTATTTAACAGGCAACATTGCAAGACTTCACGAAGCAATGCTTGCTTGCGCAAGGGACTTTATGATTAATGCTGGCTTTACTTATGCCATTCCACCTTTCATGATTAGAAGTGACGTTGTTACTGGTGTTATGAGCTTTGAGGAAATGGATGCCATGATGTATAAAATTGAAGGCGAAGATTTATATTTAATTGGTACATCAGAGCATTCTATGATAGGAAAATTTAAAGGCCAATTAATAAAAAAGCAAGAACTTCCTATTCATATGACTTCATATTCTCCTTGCTTTAGAAAGGAAATTGGTTCTCACGGTCTTGAAGAAAGAGGCCTTTACAGAGTTCATCAATTTGAAAAGCAAGAGATGATTGTTATTTGTGAACCAGAAGAATCTATGGATTGGTATAATAAAATGTGGAAATTAACTGTAGATTTATTTAGAAGTTGGAATGTTCCTGTGCGTCAACTTGAATGTTGCTCAGGTGACCTTGCAGACCTAAAAGTAAAATCATGTGATGTTGAAGCATGGAGCCCAAGACAAAAAAAATATTTTGAAGTTGGAAGTTGTTCAACTTTAGGTGATGCCCAAGCAAGACGTTTAGGAATTCGTATAAAAGGCGAAAAAGGAAATTATTTCCCTCATACTTTAAATAATACAGTTGTTGCTACTCCTCGTGGATTAATTGCAGTTGTTGAAAACAATTACAACCCTGACGGAAGCATTACTGTTCCAGAAATTTTAAGACCTTATATGGGCGGATTAGATGTTATAAAATAAAATTAAAGCTGTGCTTTTTAACACAGCTTTAATAAAATGGTTTATGAGTATCCTTATAAAACTCAAATAATTTTAAGGAAATATATTATATGATAATTAAAAATCCTAAATTCGAAATTTCGGCAGTTAAGCCTTCTCAGTATCCCAATAATGACTTACCACAAATTGTTCTTGTTGGGAAATCAAATGTTGGAAAATCTAGTTTTATAAATTCTATGCTAAATAGAAAAAAGCTTGCAAGAACTAGCTCTGAGCCAGGAAAAACAAGGCTCATAAACTTTTACAATGTCGATGAAAATTTTTATTTTGTTGATTTGCCTGGCTATGGTTATAGCAAAATGTCTAAGAAGGAACAAGCTAAAGTTGGAAAGTTTATTGAAGAATATCTTTCTACAAGTAAAAATATTTCTTTAATTATATTTTTAATAGATATTAGACACGACCCTACTCAAAATGATAAATTAATGTATGATTATATTGTAAATACCGCATTTTCGCCTTGTGTTATTTTGGCAAATAAGGCTGATAAAATTGCTGTAACTAAAGTAAATGCCCAAGTGGAACATTTGCAAAGTATTTTAAATCCATTAAAGGATTTACCATTTTTGCCATTCTCTTCTGAGCGAAAAATTTATATGGATGAAGTTTGGTCCGAAATTGAAAAATATATATAAAAAAATAGAATTTAAGCTATAAACATAACTTAAATTCTGTTTTTTATTATTTGGTTAAAAGATTTATTCTTTTTTGTACTGAATCTTTTCCTAAAACTTGCATTATTTCATATAAGTCCGGAGTGTTTCTTCTCTTAGTTACAGCAACTCTTATTACTGTGCTTATGTCTCCTACATGTCCTGGGAAGTTTTCAGGATTTTTCTTGTATTCTTTAACTTCTCTTGCATATCCAAGTTCTTCTGCCAGGTCTTTAATTTTTCCAAACCAAGTTTGTTGGTCATCATTTTCATTATAATATTTTGACATATAAAGCTCTAAAATTTTCTTTATTTCTTGTTTATCATTTATTTTATCAAAATCATATTCGTCATTATTGTTAAAGAATTTTTCGTCATACATATATTCTATACAATTTTTTACATCTGACCATTTTGCAATATCTCTACGTGGTTTTGCTTTTCCTCTTTCTATATTCAAAACTTTTAAAGAATAATCTTTATTATTTAAAAGTTCTACTAGGCTTTCATCGAAGCGTTTTCCCCACTCTAAGCTTTCATTATATACTTGCTCTGCTGTATATCTTGAAATTACATTTTTGCCGATGTCGTTTAATTTAACCATATCAAATAAAGCTCCACTAACGCTCATCTTATTTAGTTGGAAATCAAATTCTTTTATTGATTTTTCAGGGTTTTGTTTTCTCCAAATTTCGAAATTTGAATTTGCAATGTTTAGTAAATATTCTTTTACAGCTTGAACTGGAATTCCTACCTCTTTATAGTAACTTGCTGAAGCTTCTGGATCTTTTCTTTTACTAATCTTTCTTTTATTTCCATTATCATTTTTTAATATTGTAGCAGTATGTGCATATTTAGGTGCTTTAAATCCTAAAGCTTGGAAAAGCTGTATATGAATTGGAAGTGATGATAACCACTCATCCCCTCTTGTTACATGAGTTGTGTGCATTAAATGATCATCTACAACATGTGCAAAATGGTATGTTGGAAGTCCATCTGCTTTTATTATGACTATATCTTGGTCATTTTCTGGGAATATTACATTTCCTTTTATAACATCGTGTACTTTTATTTTCTTTTCTTCATTTCCATTTGATTTAAAACGAATTATATATTTTTCACCATTTTTAATTTTTGCTGCCGCTTCTTCAACAGATAAATTTCTGTACTTTGCCCAAACTCCGTAGTAACCAGGTTTAACCCCTGCCGCTTCTTGAGTTTTTCTCATTTGGTCTAGTTCTTCAGATGTAGCAAAACAAGGGTATGCTCTTCCTTGTTCTATTAAGTATTTTGCATATGCTGTGTATATTTCTTTTCTCATAGATTGTCTGTATGGTCCATATTCTCCAACCCATGTAGTTTCTGTTGTCATTCCTTCGTCAGGAAGTACTTCAAAATATTTTAAAGAGTCTATAATGTCATTTATTCCATTTTCTACTTCTCTTTTTTGGTCTGTATCTTCTACTCTCATAAAGAATACTCCACCAGTTCTGTCTGCAATTGTTCTTGCAAGTAAAGCTTGATAAATAGTTCCTATATGGACTGAGCCTGTTGGGCTTGGTCCAATTCTAACTACCATCGCACCTTCTGGTAAATTTCTTTCTGGGTATTTATTTTCATAATATTCTATTTCTTTTGCCTCTGGAAATATTAAGTTTGCTAAATCTTTATAATCCATAATTTTCTCCTTCTTTTTGCATTACTGCTTTTATTAAACTTCCATTATGATTGGTATTAACATTGGATCACGTTTTGTTTTTTGGAATATGAAATCTCTTAAATCATCTTTTAGAGTTGATTTTATTGTAGTCCAATCAGTTATATGTCTTCTTTCAAATCCTGCAACTTCTTGTCTTACCATTGATTTTACGTCTTCCATTAGGTTTTCTGATTCTCTTACATATACAAATCCTCTTGAAATTATGTCAGGTCCTGAAACGATTTCTCCTGTTTGTGAATCCATTGTTATGACAATTATAATTAGACCATCTTGAGATAAGTGTTGTCTATCTCTTAGTACTATATTTCCTACATCTCCAACGCCTAATCCATCTACTAAAACTTTTCCAGATGGTACAGATGTTGTAAATTTAGCTTCATCTGAATTTAATTCTAGCACTCTTCCATTGTGTGTTATAAATATGTTTTTTGCTGGAATTCCTAGCTCTTTGGCAGTTTCTGCATGAGCCATAAGTTGTCTATATTCACCATGAACTGGTATAAAATATTGTGGTCTTGCTAAAGATAATATTAATTTTTGTTCTTCTTGGCAAGCATGCCCTGATACGTGAATATCAGCAAGTGCACTGTATACAACTTCTGCTCCAATTTTCATTAAATCATCTATTACTTTTGAAACTAATTTTTCGTTTCCTGGAATCGCATTTGCAGATATTATTACTAAATCGTTTGGTGTAATAGTAACTTTTTTATGCTCTCCTGCTGCCATTCTTGTTAGTGCAGACATTGTTTCGCCTTGGCTTCCTGTTGTTATAATTACAAGTTGTTCATCATTGTAAGTTTTTATTGAATCTATGTCTATAAATATGTCTTCTGGTGCATTTATATATCCAATTTCTCTTGCATTTTCTATCATACGAATCATGCTTCTTCCACAAACAGCAATTTTTCTTTTATATTTAACTGCTGAATCCACAATTTGTTGAACTCTGTGGACATTTGAAGCAAATGTTGCAACTACAATTCTTTTTTTGCAGTTCATAAATAGCTTGTCAAAAACTGGGCCTATTGATTTTTCGGACATTGTAAATCCTTTTCTCTCAGAGTTTGTGCTATCTGACATAAGCGCCAAAATTCCTTTGTTTCCAAGTTCTGCAATTCTTCCTAGATCCATTTGCTTTCCATCTATTGGAGTATAGTCTATTTTGAAATCTCCTGTATGCAAAATTGTTCCTGCTGGTGTTGTTATTGCAAACATTACAGAGTCTGGTATACTGTGACAACTTGAAATAAATTCAACTGTAAATTTTCCTGCACGTATTGTTTGACCTTGCATAACTTCATGAATTTCTGCATTTCTTAATAAATGATGTTCTTCAAGTTTTGATCTAATTAGTCCACATGTAAGCTTAGTTGCATAAATTGGCACATTTATTTGTCTTAGTACATATGGAATTGATCCTATGTGGTCCTCATGACCGTGTGTTATAAATATTCCTCTAACTTTTTCTTTGTTTTTTACAAGATATGTTACGTCTGGTATTACTAAATCTATTCCTAACATGTCATCTGTTGGGAATTCTAGTCCACAGTCAACCACTATAATGTCATCCTCATATTCAAAAACTGTTATGTTTTTTCCTATTTCCTCAATACCCCCTAATGGTATTATTTTTATAGTTGGTTTCTTGAATTTGAATTCATGTCTGTGCGAAATTGATCTGTTTTCTACTTTTACTAAGCTTTTTTCTTCTGAAGTTTGTTTTTTTCTTCTATTATCTGTATTTTTACCTTCTAAGCTTTTCTTTGTTTCTCTTCTTGTTTTTTTTGTTTCAAGCATGCTGTTTTCTTCTCCACTTGCTGCTCTTCTTGTTTCTAAATTCTTTTTTGCCTCTATATTTGATTTTCTTGTTCTTGAATTTTTCTTTAACTCTCCGCTTACTTTTTTTGTTTCTTGATTTTTCTTTGACTCTCTATTGGTCTTTTTTGCATAATTTCTTTTGTATGTTCTCTTTGTTTTCTCGGCTTTATTTTCTATTGCATTTTCTTTTTTTGCGTTTTCTTCTGCCATATAAAATTCTCTCCTTCTTTATATAATAATAGTTGTTTATAATATTTTTAATCAACGAAAAATTTATATATCCATTTAATAGATATATATTTTTCTTTTATGTATTATTTTTACTATATCAAATAATTTTCCGCTCTCCCTAATATAGTAACTTTATAAAATAAATAAAAATCTCTTCTTCACCATCATTATGGCAACAACTGTTTTATATTATACTATATTTAATAAAAAAAGTCAATTGGGGTTGACAAATCTGTGTTGCTTATGTTATTATATTTATACGTTTGAAATGCGGGAGTAGCTCAGTTGATAGAGCGCTGCCTTGCCAAGGCAGAGGTCACGGGTTTGAGCCCCGCTTCCCGCTCCAATATATTTTGTTGCAACCTTGGTTGCAACTTTTTTATTTTTCATAAGCTGTAAACTTTCTGGCTGTTGCTGTTCGAAGATATGTGTAAATTATTTTTTGCCTGCTTCTGTATAAAATTTATAACTTTTAATTTATCATCCATTTCAAAACCTCCAAACAAAAAAATAAAGCCCCATAGGACTCTAAAAATTTTTAAAAATTATTTGAATTGATTATAATAAATACAGAAGACAGATACCACAAAAATGTAGCATGTCCGATTAAGAATACATCTCTAACGGTCTGTACTGAACCCAAAAAGCAGAATGTGTTGTTGTTTTTTTATGGAGCAGGTGAGCAACAGGTTATGAACTATGTTTCATTTCTAAAATTATTATATATAATTTATTATTTAAATACCACGGAAATATGGAGATTTTTGTTAATTTATAGTATAATAATTATAATTTAAATTTCTAGAGTCGAAATTATGTCGGTGGTAAATTTGTATTTATTAAATGAAAAAGAAAAATTAGCTAGAAAAAAATATAAGGAAAAAATCAACTTGGATTGAATGCTAAATTGCAAAAGATTGTGTAAAGCCT
>CAKPOC010000002.1 GCA_934169535.1 uncultured Clostridia bacterium
TTAGGAAAAACTGTAACAAACTACACAGAGGCAGATAAAACTTGGCAAATATTTTATGCAGATGATGAACATGTGTACTTGATTGCAAAAGAGAATGGTGCCATACCAGCAGAATCAAGATTTTTCTATGATAGAGCCGAAAACTTGCAATTTAATGCAACAGATATATTTACGCAAGAAAACTTAAATAATAAATACAAAGCTGTAAAACAAGGATGGTTAACTACATACTATAATCCAGAAACTAAAGTGGCTAACGGAAAAGTTGAGACTGCAACAGAATATTTAATGGATACTACTATATGGACGGATTACTTAAACACTAAATATGCCGATTGGACAATAGGTGGTCCAACAACAGAGATGTTTATAAAAGTTTATAACGAATATTATGGAGAACAAAAAACATTTGAGGATATTTATGGCAACGATAAAAGCACATCAATAATTAAAGATGACCTTCTAGGTAGTGGAATGAACTATGCTTTAGGGGGAGGGATTGAGAATGATAGCTACTATTGCGTATTGGTTTATTACAAAGATGAAGAGTGTAAAGTGGACTATCAATACACAGACTACAAATTTAGCCACAAATATTTTAATGTTAGACCGGTTGTATGCCTAAAATCTTCAGCAGTGCTTACACCATCTGTAGATGGAAACACATATACAGTTAGTATAAAATAAAGTAAAATAAAACGAGGAAAAATAAAGCAAAATTCACTTTGCTTAAGGCCTCGTTTTATTTATATAAGGGGAAAAATGAACGATAAAAAAATAATAAATGCACTAAACTTTTTTGGAATTGATTTAATAATAATTTTAGCAACTTTATTTATAGGTTTGCCAATAGCGCCACAAAACGCATTTTTAGTATATGCAATTATAAATATTTATACAATAATATATTTAATAGTAAAAAAAGAAAAAAGTAAATTTTCAAAACTAGATTTAATAGTATTAACATTAAGCTTTTCAATTTTTATACCACTTATTACTAAAAAGTGTGTGTCATTATCTGAGGAAATATATATAATTATAAAGTCGATTACTATTTTTGATTTTTATTTTGCAGTAAGGCAGCAAAGAAATAATAAATTACTTATGGAAAACATAAAAAACACAATTATTATAAGTATATTTTTACTATGCCTAATAGGATTAGATGAAATTACAATAAATGCTTTAAAAGTATTTAAATCAAAAATTGGATATATATTAATTGACTTAGATGAAAAAAGAATTGGTTCATTATTTTCGTATGCAAACGCAATGGCTGCAGTAGCTGGATTTGGATTTTTCTTTACTGTGGGAATGGCAATTGAAGAAAAGAAAAAAGAGATAAAAGTCTTAAAAATAGTAGCTGCTATAATTATGCTTTTAACTTTTGTACTTACATATAGCAGAATTGCATATATAATATTTTTAGTTGTGCTTGCTACATTTGGAATAATATGGCTAAAACAAAAGAACATAAAAATTACAAAAAAAGTAGTGATAAGTGCTAGCATTTTTATATTGGCAGTTATAATATTTGTAAGTGCTATGCTAAAAGTGGATAAAGAGGTTGTTGTAAAGGACAAATATCAAAAAATATTGTATTCTGTAAATGCAAATACTCAGTATAATTTTAAATTTGAAATTGAAACAGAAGAAGAAGCTCAAATTAGCATTATTGAAAAAAATAGATACTTTGATGACCTAAATATAACTACATGTGAAGCACAAAATGGAGAAAATGAAATAAATTTACAAACAACAGAGTCAACTTCTGTAATATACATAAAAGTAAAAGGTAAAGCTAAAATAAACAAATGCTATTTAAATGGTGAAAAATTAATTTTGCAATATAAATTTTTGCCAACTAATATAGTAGACAAAATAAAAAGCATAGGTCTGTCAAATAAAAGTGCAAACGAAAGACTAACGTTTATTAAAGATTCAGCAAAATTACTAAAAGAAAATTGGTTATTTGGTGCAGGAGGAAACGCTTGGAGAGTACTTCAAAATAAGGTTCAAAGCTACAAGTATTATGCAAGTGAAGTTCATTCATATCCATTGCAAACATTTCTAGAACGTGGAGTTGTAGGATTTTTAGCTCTTTTAATTTTAGCTATATATATTGCAATAGATTTAGCAAGAAAAATAAAAGAAAAAGATACAGCAAAAATATTATATGATTTAGCAATAATTTTTGTTTTGCTTCATTCATTATTAGACTTTGACATGCAATATTTTTATATTGAACTAATAGTATTTACTACAATTTCAATATTTATAGAGAGCAAAAATAGTTACGAAATAGAAAATATAGTGACTAAAGGTGTACTAATTATTCTTTGCCTAGCAACAATTTATATAAGCATTGCTGAACAATTATATTTTTGGAAAATTAAAATAGAAGACAAAACCTTAATTTATACATGGAACTCAAATATAAAAGAAGAAAAACTAAAAGAAGCTTGGGATTATGAAAAAATAGAAATTGCTAAAGATAAATTCTGGAATTTTATGCAGACCGAAAAGTATGATGGCGACATGTGGAAATTATTAAAAATATCAGACTTTGTTAGAAACTCTACAAATATAAAACCAGAAGAAGCAGGAAAAATATATGAATATATTCTTGAAACAGAAAATTTTGGAATATATCAAGCAAATTCACAAATGCAAAGATTTGGAAAATTAAAAAGTATAAGCCTAAATTTAAACAAAAAAGGAATGAAAATATATGCAGAAAAAGTTAAAGAACAATTACAAAAAGAAATAGAAACAAAAGAAAAATATATACTAGATAGTGATAAATCAAGATATAGCCACAAGGTCAAAAATTCATATAAAAGAGAGTTAGAGGAATTTCTAGAATGGACAAAATAGAAATATCTGTGTTAATGCCAGTATGTAATAAAGAACACAAAGAATATTTAAAAGAAGCATTAGACAGCATAATAAATCAAACATATAAACCAAAAGAAATAGTAATTATTCAGGATGGAAAATTAGATGAAAGTAAAGCTAAACTTTTAAAAAGTTACAAACAAAAATATTCTAATTTAATTAATATATTTGAAATAAAAAAGGCTAAAAGCTTAGGCGCTGCGCTAAATTATGGAGTGCAAAAATGCAAATATGAATATATTGCAAGAATGGATGCGGATGATATATCTGAATTAGATAGATTTGAAAGACAAGCTAAAGTTTTAATAAAAAATCCCGAAATAGATGTACTTGGCGGATATATAAATTGTTATGATGAAAAAATGAAGAAAATAGTATCGACTAGAAAAGTTCCACTTACAGATAAAAAAATTAAAAAGAAAGTTAAAAAAATAAGTCCATTTAATCATGGAACTGTGATTATTAAAAAGAAAAAATTAATAGAAATTGGAAATTATAAAGATTTACCAATAGAAGATTATGAATTGTGGGGAAGATTTGCAATTAATGATACTAATTTAAGAAATTTAGACATGGCTTTAGTAAAAAGTAGAACATCAAAAGATATGTATAAAAGAAGAAGTGGATTTAAATATATAAAAAAGGTAAAAGTAGTTCAAAAATTGCTAATGGAATATAAAATTATAAATAGATTTGAATATTATATAAACATTAGTGTAAGGACAATTTTTGCGTTGTTACCAATAAATTTAAAACAATTTTTACATAAAATAAGTAAAATATAAAAAAGTGCGTTACAGCCTTGTTAAAAATGGTAAAATAGCAAAGCAATATTTTACAAAGGAAAGCTAGCAAGTGAAAAATATGAAATTTATTTCAAAAATGTTACGGCAAAACTGTTGACAAAAGCTACAAAACATTATATAATAATTAAGCATGTAAAGATGGCGTTGAAGCAAGATGTGGCTACAACTAGTATTTTCTAGAATGGAGGGAACTCTTGCGGAGCATGTCGTGGCTTAGACCAGGCGGTAAGAATAAATTAGCACTTATCCCAAGAATCATGCAATACTTGGGTTTTTATAATGGATGTACGTAGAACACCAGGGTGCGTTTATAACTTCCGTACAAACAAAAAATTTTAAGGAGGGAAATTTGCATGGCAAACACAAAAAGAGCAGAGGTAACAAACGGTAAAATCAGAATAAGACTTAAAGCTTACGATGCACAACTTTTAGAACAGTCTGCTGGAAAAATAGTAGATACTGCTAAAAGAACAGGAGCTAAAGTTTCAGGACCTATTCCATTACCAACAGAAAAGGAAATTATAACAATTTTGCGTTCACCACATAAGCACAAAGATTCAAGAGAACAATTTGAAATGAGAACACATAAAAGAGTTATAGACATTCTATACCCAACACAAAAAACAGTTGAAAGCTTAAGTAAAATAGAGCTACCAGCTGGTGTAAATATAGAAATAAAATAATTTCGTTACCAAATTAAACGAAAGTAAAAGTACATATTATATTAGTCTAGCAATCAAGACTTAAAAACGATTGACGCCAAGCTAGCTAAAATAAGTTAGCCAATAGTAGGAGGAAAAAATGAAAACAATTATAGGAAAGAAAGTCGGAATGACACAAATTTTCGACGAAGCAGGAAAAGTAATTCCAGTAACAGTAATCGAAGCTGGACCTTGTACAGTAGCACAAGTAAAAACAGCAGAATCTGATGGATACAATGCTATCCAATTAGGATTTGAAGATATTAAAGAAAGTAAATTAAACAAACCAGAAATTGGACACTTTACAAAATCTAAATTACCATTAAAAAAACATTTAAGAGAATTTAGAGTAGATTCAGTAGAAGTAAAAGTTGGAGATGAAATAAAAGCAGATACTTTTACAGCTGGAGATAAAGTAGACATTCAAGGAACATCAAAAGGAAAAGGATTCCAAGGTGTTATAAAACGCCATGGACAATCAAGAGGACCAATGGGACATGGTTCTATGTATCATAGAAGACCAGGTTCAATGGGATCAACTTCTACACCAGGTAGAGTATTTAAAGGTAAAAAACTTCCAGGACATATGGGAAGAAACACAATTACAATACAAAATCTAGAAGTAATATCTGTTGACCTAGACAAGAACGTAATATTAGTAAAAGGTAGCGTTCCAGGAGCAAAAGGTTCAATATTAAAAGTAAAAACAAGTAAAAGAGTTTAAGGAAGGAGGAATAGAAAATGCCTAAAATAGACGTATATGATGTAAATGGAAAGAAAGTTAAAGAATTAGAACTAAATGAAGCAGTATTTGGAATTGAACCAAATGAAGCTGTTGTACATAGTGTTTTAGTTAACTTTTTAGCAAATCAAAGACAAGGTACACAAAGTACAAAAACAAGAGCAGAAGTTTCTGGTGGTGGAAGAAAACCATGGAGACAAAAAGGAACAGGACGTGCAAGACAAGGAAGTATAAGAGCGCCACAATGGATAAAAGGTGGTATTGCATTAGGACCAAAACCTCGTTCTTACAAATATACTGTAAATAAAAAGGAAAGAGCTTTAGCTATAAAATCAGTATTAAGCTCAAAAGTATTAGAAAACGAATTAGTAGTTGTAGATTCTATACCAATGAAAGAGATTAAAACTAAGGAAATGGTAAAAACTCTTTCAAACTTAAAGGTAGAAGGAAAAACATTAATAATGCTTCCAGAAAAGAATGAAAAAGTTCAAAAATCTGCAAGAAACATTGAAAATGTTAAAACAACACTAGTAGGAACAATAAATGTTTACGATTTATTAAAATACAACAAACTAGTTGTAACAGAAGACACTATAAAGAAATTAGAGGAGGTGTACGCATAATGAGACCAGAAAATATAATTATAAAACCTATCATAACAGAATCATCAAACGAAGCTGTTCAAGAAGGAAAGTACACTTTCAAGGTTAACAAAAAAGCTACAAAAGTTGATATTGCAAATGCAGTAGAAAAACTATTTGGAGTTAAAGTAGTAAAAGTTAACACTATGAATGTAAAAGGAAAAGAAAAAAGAGTTGGAAGAAGTGTTGGAATGACTTCTAGCTGGAAAAAAGCTATTGTAAGCATAGACACAAATCCAAACGAAATGAAATACCAAGCAAAAGGTGGAAAAGAAGTTAAAGTTTCTAAGAAATATAAGACTTCAATCGACGAGTTCATGGGAGCTTAATTATTATAACCTTCGTCTAGATTCTAATAATTAAGAGTAAAACAATATCGAGAAAATACTCGGATAATAAAAAATATCTGTAGGTGAAGCAGGAAAAAATTCACTAAATAAATTTTAAGGAGATAATTAAAATGGCAACAAAGAAATTTAGACCAATCACACCATCATTAAGAAACATGACAGTATCTGATTTTGCTGAAATAACAAAGAAAACTCCTGAAAAATCTTTATTAACAGTAAAGAAAGAAAAAGCAGGAAGAAACAGTTATGGAAGAATAACAGTTCGTCACCAAGGTGGTGGAAATAGACAAAAATATAGACTAATAGACTTTAAACGTCAAAAAGATGATATGGCTGCTAAAGTTATAGGAATTGAATATGATCCAAACAGAACAGCTAACATTGCTTTAATTGAATATGAAGATGGAACAAAATCTTACATATTAGCACCAAAAGGATTAACAGATGGCGACATAGTAATGTCAGGATCTAAAGCAGATATTAAACCAGGAAACTGTAAAATGTTATCAGAAATACCAGTTGGTAGTATGGTTCACAACATTGAAATAAACCCTGGTCAAGGTGGAAAACTAGTAAGAAGTGCAGGACAAGAAGCACAACTTATGGCAAAAGAAGGAAAATATGCTAACTTAAGACTTCCTTCAGGAGAAATGAGATTAATAATGTTAAATTGTAAAGCAACAATAGGAACTGTTGGAAATGCTGAACAAGAAAACGTTAAATTAGGAAAAGCAGGAAAGACAAGACATTTAGGCAAACGTCCAGAAGTTAGAGGATCTGCAATGAACCCAGTAGATCACCCTCATGGTGGTGGTGAAGGAAAGGCTCCAGTAGGACACGCAGGCCCAATGACTCCTTGGGGTAAACCAGCTCTTGGATACAAGACAAGAAAAAATACAAGAACAGATAAGTTCATAGCTAAGAGAAGAAAATAGAAGGAGGAATAAGGTATGTCAAGATCAAGTAAAAAGAAGCCATTTGTTGCTCCAGAATTATTAAAAAGAATCGAAGCAATGAATGAAAGCGGTAAAAAAGAAGTTTTAAAGACATGGTCTAGAGCTTCAACAATATATCCACAAATGGTTGGCCATACAATAGCTGTTCATGATGGAAGAAAACACGTACCAGTTTATGTTACAGAAGAAATGATAGGACATAAATTAGGAGAATTTGCTCCAACAAGAACATTCAAAGGTCATTCAGGAGATAAAACAACAACAACAAAATAAATTAAAGGTTTAGAGTAGAAGTTTTTTAACTTCTACCTGAGAAAAACCTTTAGTAAATACTAATTAAGGAGGTAAAAAAAGTGGCAGAAAAGCAAGAAAACCTACAAGTAGTAGAAGAGAAGAAAGCAGTAGCTACTTTAAAGTATGCTAGAATTTCAAGCAGAAAAGTTAAAATTGTAGCAGATTTAATAAGAGGAAAAAATGCCGAAGATGCTTTAGCTATAGTTAAATTTACACCAAAAGCATCATCTGAAATAATAGAGAAACTATTAAAATCAGCAATGGCAAATGCAGAAAATAACCATGGTATGAATGTAAGCAAATTATATGTTGCTGAAATATATGCAAACCAAGGCCCAACATTAAGAAGAATAAGACCAGCTGCAAAAGGTTCAGCTGTTAGAATTAGAAAGAGAACAAGTCATATAACAATAGTTCTTAAAGAAAGAGACTAATCAAGAGGGAGGATAATATAAAATGGGACAAAAGGTTAACCCTAACGGATTAAGAGTTGGAATTATAAAAGACTGGAACTCAAAATGGTATGCAGACAAAAAACATTTTGCAGATTATCTAGTAGAAGATCACAAAATCCGTGAATATGTAAAAACAAAGCTTTATACTAGCGGCATTTCAAAAGTAGAAATTGAAAGAACTGCAAAATTTGTAAAAGTTAATGTTTACACAGCTAAACCAGGTCTTGTAATAGGAAAAGGTGGAAATTTAGCTGAAAGCTTAAAAGAAGAATTACAAAAAATGATAGGAAAAGATGTAAATCTAAATATTGTTGAAGTAAAATCACCAGATTTAGATGCTCAATTAGTTGCTGAAAATATAGCAGGACAACTAGAAAGAAGAATTTCATTCCGTAGAGCAATGAAACAATGTATGCAAAAAACAATGAAAATGGGAGCTCTAGGAATTAAAACAGCTTGCTCAGGACGTTTAGGTGGAGCTGATATGGCAAGAACAGAATTCTACAAAGAAGGTACAATACCTCTTCAAACATTAAGAGCTGACATTGAGTATGGATTTGCAGAAGCAAATACAACTTACGGAAAAGTTGGTGTTAAAGTTTGGATTTATAAAGGAGAAGTTCTTCCAGCTAAGAAAAAGCAAGTGGAAGGAGGAGATAAATAATGCCATTAATGCCAAAAAGAACAAAGTTCAGAAAACAACAAAAAGGTAGAAATAGAGGAAAAGCAACAAGAGGAAACGAATTAGCTTATGGAAAATATGGTTTACAATCATTAGAATTAGGCCAAATTACTTCTAACCAAATAGAAGCAGCCCGTGTTGCTATGACAAGATATATTAAAAGAGGTGGAAAAGTTTGGGTTAAAATATTCCCAGATAAGCCTATAACAAAGAAACCAGCTGATACTCGTATGGGTAAAGGAAAAGGTGCAGTAGAATACTGGGTAGCTTTAGTAAAACCAGGAAGAATACTTTTCGAATTAGACGAAGTAGCAGAACCTGTTGCAAGAGAAGCGCTTAGACTTGCTGCAAACAAATTATCAGTAAAATGTAAATTTGTTAAAAAAGAAACTGAAGTAGGTGGTGAATTAGATGAAGATAAATAAAATAAGAGAAATGTCTTCACCAGACTTAGTAAAAGAACTAGGAGAGTTAAAATCAGAACTATTCAAACTAAGATTCAGCTTAGCTACAAATGGATTAGACAATCCTATGAAAATAAAAGAAGTTAAGAAAGACATTGCAAAAATTAAAACTGTATTAACTCAAAGAGAAATTTCAGGAGAAGAAGTAGTAGTAGCTGCTCCAGAAGTTAAAGAGGAAGTTAAAGCAGAAGAACCTAAAAAGAAAACAACTACTAAAAAAACTGCAACAAAGAAAACAACAAAAAAAGCAGCAGAAAAGAAAGTAGAAGAATAATTAGGGTAAATACATAAAATCGCAACAAATATGTTGCACCTTGAAATTAAGAAAGGAGATACTTATGGAAGAAAGAAATCTTCGTAAAACTATGATTGGTGTTGTTACTTCTGATAAAATGGACAAAACAGTAGTTGTATCTGTTGAAGAAAAAGTAATGGACAAAAATTATGGAAAAATCAAGAAAAGAACATACAAATTAAAAGCTCATGACGAAGAAAACGCTTGCAAAATGGGTGATAAAGTAAAAGTCATGGAAACAAGACCTCTATCAAAAGATAAGAGATGGAGAGTTGTTGAAATTGTAGAAAAAGCAATTATAAAATAATTTTAAAGAGGAGGTACTAATCTAATGGTACAGCAACAAACAATACTAAATGTAGCTGATAACACTGGTGCAAAACAAATCATGTGCATCAGAGCGTTAGGTGGATCATATAGAAAATATGCTAGAGTTGGAGACGTAATAGTAGCTTCTGTAAAAAGTGCTACACCAGGTGGCGTTGTAAAGAAAGGTGATGTTGTTAAAGCAGTTATTGTTAGAACAAAAAAACCTATCAGAAGAGCTGACGGATCTTACTTAAGATTTGACGAAAACGCAGCAGTTATAATAAAAGATGATGGAGAACCAAAAGGAACTCGTATATTTGGACCAGTAGCAAGAGAATTAAGAGAAAAAAATTACATGAAGATATTATCTCTTGCACCAGAAGTTCTATAATATTAAAAATTAAAATCACAATATGTAATGAGTGAGGTGAAAATAATAATGAATATAAAGAAGGGTGATACAGTTAAAATTTTATCAGGAAATGATAAAGGAAAAACTGGAGAAGTTCTTGAAGTAATACCAAAAACAGAAAAAATAATAGTAAAAGGTATAAATATAAGAAAAAAGAGTGTAAAGCCTAGAAAACAAGGAGAAGAAGGTGGAATAATTTCATCAGAAGCAGCTATACACTCAAGCAAAGCACAAGTTGTATGCCCAAAATGCGGAAAGGCAACAAGAATCGGATACATAGTAGAAAACGGTGAAAAAGTTCGTGTATGTAAAAAGTGTAATGCAAAATTAAAATAGTTAAAGAAAGGAGGTCTATTTAGACTTATGGAAATTTTAAGAGAACAATATGAAAAAGAAGTAGTTCCAGCAATGATGAAAAAATTTAACTATACATCAGTTATGCAAGTTCCAAAACTAGATAAAATAGTTATAAATATAGGTTTAGGAGATACAAAAGAAAATCCTAAATCATTAGAAAATGCTGTTAGTGAATTAGCACAAATAACAGGACAAAAGCCAATAATCACAAAGGCAAAGAAAGCTATAGCTGCATTCAAATTAAGAGCAGGTGTTCCAATTGGATGTAAAGTAACTTTAAGACGTGATAAAATGTATGATTTTGCAGAAAGATTATTCAATGTAGCTCTTCCTAGAGTAAGAGATTTTAGAGGAGTTTCAGCAAATTCATTTGACGGTAGAGGAAACTACTCAATGGGTGTAAAAGAGCAAGTAATATTCCCAGAAATAGAATATGAAAAGGTAGACAAAGTAAGAGGTATGGATATTATATTCGTAACTACTGCTAAGACTGATGAAGAAGCAAAAGAACTTCTAAAATTATTAGGAATGCCTTTTAAAGCTTAGATTAAAGAAAGGAGAAAGCTGATGGCTAAGAAATCTTTAAAAGTAAAGCAAGCAAGAACACAAAAATATTCAACAAGAGAATATAATAGATGTAAATTATGTGGTCGTCCACATGCTTATATTAGAAAGTTTGGACTTTGCCGTGAATGCTTTAGAAAATTAGCTCACAACGGAGAAATCCCAGGAGTTAAAAAAGCAAGTTGGTAAAATAAAGTAGAAAGATAAATTTTCGGAAAGGAGAACTAAAAGTAAATATGGTTACTACAGATCCAATAGCAGATATGCTAACAAGAATAAGAAATGCAAACAGTTCAAAACACAAGACTGTTGATGTACCAGCTTCAAATATGAAATTAGCAATAGCTGAAATCTTATTTAAAGAAGGTTATATAAAATCTTTTGAAGAAATAAAAGAAGAAAATAATCAAGGTGTAATAAGAATTACATTAAAATATACTGAAAAAGGTAACAAAGTAATAGATGGATTAAAAAGAATCAGTAAACCAGGATTAAGAGTTTACGCATCTAAAGACGAATTACCAAAAGTATTAAACGGATTAGGAATAGCATTAATTTCAACATCAAAAGGAATAATGACAGACAAAGAAGCTCGTTCATTAGGACTAGGTGGAGAAGTTTTAGCTTACGTATGGTAATACGAATAAAAGAAAGGAGAAACCGAAATGTCAAGAATAGGAAATATGCCTGTTGCAGTACCAGCTGGAGTTGAAGTTAAAATTGACGGACAACACATTACTGTAAAAGGACCTAAAGGAAGTCTTGAAAGAGATATTCATCCAAGTATAAAAGTTGAATTAGATGGAAATGAAATAAAAGTTACAAGACAAGACGATTCAAAACAAAATAAAAGTTTACATGGAACAACAAGAGCATTAATACACAATATGGTTGAAGGTGTTGTTAATGAATTCAAAGTTGAACTTGAAATAAACGGAGTTGGATACAGAGCTCAAAAACAAGGAAATAAACTTGTTATGAACCTAGGATATTCTCATCCAGTAGAAATGGAAGCACCAGAAGGAATAACATTTGATTTAGCTGATGCAAACCATATCACAGTTAGAGGAATTGATAAAGAATTAGTTGGTCAAACAGCTACAGTTGTAAGAAGCAAGAGACCACCTGAGGTTTATAGAGGAAAAGGTATCAAATATGCTACTGAGCATATTAGACGTAAGGAAGGTAAAGCTGGTAAGAAATAAGAGTAAGCTTTATACATAACTAAAAATTGAAAACTTATATTACTAAAACTAATGCTGTTACATTGGTTGGAAAGGAGTAAGAAAATGGTTGGAAAGATAGATAGAAAAGCAGAGCGTGAAAGAAGACATATTCGTGTACGTAGAAAAGTTAGCGGAACAGCTGAAAGACCAAGACTATGCGTATACAGAAGTAACAAAAATTTATTTGTTCAAGTAATTGATGACGAAAATGCTACAACACTAGTTAGTGCTTCAACTTTAGATAAAGAAGTTAAAGAAAAGCATGCAAACAGTGAAGCTGCAAAAGAATTAGGAGCATTAATTGCAAAAAGAGCTCAAGACAAGAAAATAAAAACAGTAGTATTTGATAGATCTGGATATTTATATCATGGAGTTATTAAATCATTAGCTGAAGCTGCAAGAGAAGCAGGATTAGAGTTCTAATTAATACATATAAAACTTATATAAGTTAGGAGGGAAAAATAGTGCAAGAAAATACTACAGAATTAAAAGAAAAAGTAGTTGCTTTAAATAGAGTTGCTAAAGTTGTTAAAGGTGGAAGAAACTTTAGATTTAGTGCAGTAGTTGTAGTTGGAGATGGAGCTGGACACGTAGGTGTTGGAAATGGAAAAGCAGCAGAAGTTCCAGATGCAATAAAAAAAGCAATTCAAGATGCAAAGAAAAATTTAATAGAAGTTCCTATAGTAGATACAACTATACCACACGAAATGATTGGTAAGTTTGGAAGCGCAAGCGTTATGTTAAAACCAGCAGAAGAAGGTACTGGAATTATAGCAGGTGGAAGCGTTAGACCTGTTCTAGAATTAGCTGGATATAGAGACATAAGAACAAAAATATTAGGAACAAACAATCCAAGAAACGTAGTTTATGCTACAATAGAAGGATTAAAAAATATGCAAACAGTAGAAGCTGTTGCAGCAAAAAGAGGTAAAAAAGTAGAAGAAATACTATAATTAATTATAGTAATTCTATTTAGAGTAACTTTTTATCTGATAAATAATAGGACTATAAAAAATAACAATTAGGAGGTGTAATCACGAAATGAAGTTAGACAGTGTAAAACCAGCACAAAAAAATAAAACTGGCATAAGAGTTGGTCGTGGAGTTGGATCTGGTCTTGGAAAAACATCAGGAAGAGGTCATAAAGGTCAAAAGGCAAGATCTGGCGGTGGTGTAAGACGTGGATTCGAAGGTGGTCAAACACCATTATATAGAAGATTACCAAAAAGAGGATTCACAAATATTCATGCTCTTACATATACAGAAGTAACATTAACAATGCTTTCTAAAGCAACAACAGAAGATGTTACAGCTGAATCTTTAATAGCTGACGGAATTATAAGAAAAGCAAATGCAGGAATTGTAATTTTAGGAACAGGTAAATTAGAGAAAAAAGTAAATGTAAAAGCTGCAAGATTCACAAAGTCTGCTAAAGAAGCTATCGAAGCTTTAGGGGGAAAGGCTGAGGTGATGTAATTTGTTTAAAACAATAAAAAATGCCTTAAAAACACCTGAAGTTAGAAAAAAATTACTTTATACATTATTGTTAATAGTAATATTTAGATTAGGCTGTTACATAACAGTGCCAGGAGTTGATACAATAACACTTGCTGAGCAAATGAAGTCAGCAACAAATGGTGTTACTGGATTAATTGACACAATATCAGGAGGAGCTTTTTCAAGACTTTCTATATTTGCAATGTCAATAACTCCTTATATTACAGCATCAATAGTTATTCAATTACTATCTATGGTAATTCCAAGTCTAGAAAGACTTGTTAAAGATGGCGGAGAAGAAGGAAAAAATAAAATTAACAAATACACAAAAATGTTAACAATTATTCTTGCTCTAATTGAAGGATTAGGAATTTTCTTCTCATACAAATCTTCAAAAATATTCTTAGACACAAACTTTATGGGTGGAGCAATAACAGTTATTTCATTAATGGCTGGAACAGCTTTACTTATGTGGCTAGGAGAACAAATTACAAATAAAGGTATTGGAAACGGAATTTCAATAATTATCTTTGTTGGTATAGTATCAGGATTAGCATCAGGAATAACAGATGTAGTAAATTTAGTATTTGGAACAGGTTCATTTAGTACACTAGGCTTAATAAAAGCAGTATGCTTAGTAGTAGGAATGATAGCACTTGTTGCTGCAGTTGTATTTGTACAAAATGCAGAAAGAAGAATTCCTGTTCAATATGCAAAACGTGTAGTTGGAAGAAAAATGGTTGGAGCACAAAATACAAATATACCATTAAAACTTGCAATGGCAGGAGTTATGCCGATAATATTTGCATCATCATTTATGACAATGCCAGCAATGTTAATACAAATAGTTACTCAAAACCCAACAGGATTTTGGAGAGTTCTATATAACTTCTCAATTGCAACATCTTCATCAAATGTAGGAATTGGCTACACAATAGCAAATGCAGTAATATACTTATTATTAATTTTAGGATTTACATATTTCTACACATATGCAACATTTAATCCAGCAGAAATATCTGCAACAATAAAAAGAAATGGTGGATTTATACCAGGAATAAGAGCTGGAAAGCCAACAACTGAGTATTTATCATCAGTAATCTCAAAATTAACATTAGTAGGAGGATTATTCTTAGCAATTATAGCAATAATTCCAATGTTAACAAGATTTACAGGATTAAACATAGCATTTGGAGGAACATCTATCTTAATTATAGTAGGTGTTGCACTAGAAACAGTACAACAATTAGAATCACAACTTGTAACAAGACATTACAAAGGATTCTTAGAATAAAAATAACAATAAAACCAATTTTATTAAAGAATATTTTAATAGAGTTGGTTTTATTTTTATGTTATAAATATTTTTTAAACTTACATAATATAAGTAGTTTTAGTTCAAAATTGCTTCTATAGGCAATTGACAAATATAGAAAAATAGGCTAAAATAGGTGTGTAAATTATGAGAAAACTTTGAGATTAAATGCCGCTAATACTTTATTAGGGGCAAAAATCTTGGAACGAAAGGAGAATATAAAATGTATTTAATAATGTTAGGTGCTCAAGGCACAGGAAAAGGCACAGTTGCAGGAATACTAAGCAAGCAAACAGGCTGGCCACAAATTTCAACAGGAGATATATTTAGAGCAAATATTTCAAACAAAACAGAACTTGGAGTAAAAGCAAATGAATATATATCAAAGGGAATGCTTGTACCAGATGAAATAACAGTACCTATGGTAGTAGATAGACTAAATGAGGAAGACGCAGCAAATGGAGCTATTTTAGATGGTTTTCCAAGAACAGTGGAGCAAGCAGAAAAATTAGATGAAATTTTATCTAAAAAAGGTAAAAAAGTAGACTTGGTAATAAATTTAACAACTCCAAGAGAAGAAATTATTACAAGAATATTAAATAGAAGAGTTTGCTCAAATCCAAAATGCAAAGCAACATATAATCTAACAATGCACCCATCAAAAGTTTCAGGAATATGTGATGTATGTGGTTCAAAATTAGTATTAAGAGAAGATGACAGCGATGAAAATGCAATAAAGCAAAGACTTGCTATATATGATGAAAAAACAAGTCCATTAATCGACTTTTACAATAAAAAGGGAGTGCTTGTAACAGAAGAAGTTAGCGAAAGAATTAACAGACTAGGAAAAGAAGCAGCAGAAGATGTTCTAGAAAAAATCAGTAAAATGTAAAAGAAAAGGAAGTAATTAAATTGGTAAGTATAAAAAATAAACATCAAATAGAAAAAATGAAAGAAGCTTGTAGAGTTGCAAATCTTGCACAAAAAGCAATAGAAGCAGCAATAAAACCAGGAGTTTCAACATATGAATTAGATAAAATTGCAGAAAGAACAATGAGAGAAAATGGAGCAATTCCTGCAGAAAAAGGATATCCAAGTGGAGTAAAAGGGGTTCCCCCATTTCCAGGGTCAATTTGTGCATCTGTTAATGATGTTGTAATTCATGGAATTCCATCTAAAAGGGAAATTCTAAAAGATGGAGATATAATAAGTGTTGATTTAGTAGCATATAAAGATGGCTACAATGGAGATTGCGCAAGAACTTATTTAGTAGGAAATGTTGATGAAAAGACAAAACGTCTTGTAGAAATAACAAAACAATCATTTTTTGAAGGAATAAAATATGCCAAAGTAGGAAACCGTTTAGGCGATATTTGTCATGCAATAGGAGAATTTATCGAAAAAAACGGATACAGTGTAGTAAAAGAATTTCAAGGTCACGGAATTGGAGAAGAAATGCACGAAGACCCAGGAATTCCAAACTACGGAAAAGCAGGACGTGGAATAAGACTTGAACCAGGCATGACTCTAGCGATAGAACCAATGGTAATAATGGGCAAAAGTGGAATTTTAGAGCTAGATGATGGATGGACAATTATATCAGAAGATGGAACAAATGCAGCCCATTATGAAAATACAATTTTAATTACAGAAAATGAGCCAGAAATATTGACATTATTATAAATTTTTGGTATACTATATTAGCTATTATGGATTATTGTGAAGTAATAGCTAATATTTGCATTTTGCAAATAAAAAATGGAGGGAAAATAATGTCAAAAGAGGATGTTATTGAAGTAGAAGGTGTAGTTGTTGAATCATTACCAAACACAACCTTCAAAGTAGAATTAGCAAATGGTCATCAGATATTAGCTCACATCTCTGGAAAATTGAGAATGAATTATATCAAAATTCTTCCTGGTGATAAAGTTAAGGTAGAACTTTCACCATATGACTTAACAAAAGGAAGAATTACTTGGAGAGCAAAATAATATCTAATACTATAATAAAAATTATTCAGGAGGTGTATGATAATGAAGGTAAGACCATCAGTTAAAAAAATATGTGACAAGTGTAAAGTTATCAAAAGAAAAGGTGTCATTAGAGTTATATGCGAAAATCCTAAGCATAAACAAAGACAAGGATAATTGAAAAAGGATATAACACAAGCTTAAGGTTAGCGGCTGTTAAATATAGTAATATATTTGATGATTTAAGGTTTGTGTTCATATATATGCTTAAAAATAAATTAAAGACTAATTTTTTAGAACAGTTTTTATATAAATATTATAAAACACCTCTAAAATTATAATGTTTATATAAAGAGGAATATAAAAAGTTAGCATTTCACCTTTAATGAGTTTGAGGAGCAATAAAAAACATAATAATAAAATTAACATGTGGAGGTGTAGGAATGGCTCGTTTTGCAGGAGTTGATTTACCTAGAGAAAAGAGAATTGAAATAGGACTTACATATATATATGGAATAGGACTATCTCGTTCACAAGAAATTTTAAAAAAGGCTAAAGTAAGCCCAGACGTTAGAGTAAAAGACCTAACAGAAGACCAAGAAAAAGCAATAAGAAGTGCACTAGAAGATTATACTCTAGAAGGTGACTTAAGAAGAGAAGTTGCTCTTAATATTAAGAGATTAACAGAAATCGGTTGCTACAGAGGAATAAGACATAGAAGAGGTCTTCCAGTTAGAGGACAAAGAACAAAAACAAATGCTCGTACTAGAAAAGGACCAAGAAAACTAGTTAGCAAGAGCAAAAAATAGAATTCCAGGTTAGGAGGGAAATTTAGATAATGGCTAATAATACAGCAAAGAAAACAGTAGTTAGAAGAAGAGACAGAAAAAATATAGAAAAAGGTATGGCTCATATTCATTCTAGCTTTAACAATACAATAGTAACTTTAACAGATACACAAGGAAATGTTTTATCATGGGCTAGTGCTGGAGAATTAGGATTCAAAGGTTCAAGAAAGAGCACACCATTTGCTGCAGGTGAAGCTGCAGAAACAGCTGCAAAAGCTGCAATGGAACATGGACTAAAAACAGTTGAAGTATTTGTAAAAGGACCAGGTTCAGGACGTGAATCTGCAATTAGGTCTTTACAAACAGCAGGATTAGAGATAACATCAATTAAAGACGTTACTCCAATACCTCATAACGGTTGTAGACCACCAAAAAGAAGACGTGTATAATTTCTAAAATTATATGTGCAATTTTATAATAAATTTAGTAAAAATTTGAGGAAGGTGAAATTTAAAAATGGCAAGATATAAAGATGAACAATGCCGTATTTGCCGTAGAGAAGGACAAAAGTTATTCTTAAAAGGTTCTAGATGTTACTCAGACAAATGCAGTATAGCTAGAAGAAATTATGCACCAGGACAAAATGGTCAAAAGAGAGGCAAAATTTCTGAATATGGTACTCAGTTAAGAGAAAAACAAAAAACAAAGGCTTTCTATGGAGTTGGTGAAAAACAATTTAGAAGATATTTTGAAATGGCTTCTAATAGCAGAGGAAAAACAGGTGAAGTATTACTTCAAATACTAGAAAGCAGATTAGACAATGTTGTATATAGATTAGGATTTGCAAGTTCAAGAGCTCAAGCAAGAATGCAAGTTACTCATGGAGCTTTTGAAGTAAATGGACACAAAGTTGATATTCCATCTTACTTAGTCAAAGCAGGAGATGTAATTTCTGTAAGAGAAATAAGAAAAGATAATGGAACAATCAAACTTGCAACTGAAGAAAATGCAGCAAGACCAGTTCCAGCTTGGCTTGAAAAAGATCAAGAAAAACTAAGCGGAAAAGTTGTAACATTAGCAACAAGAGAAGATATTGACCTACCAGTTGAAGAGCACTTAATAGTTGAGTTATATTCTAAATAATAGTGTTATTTAGCAATTGTAGGAATAAAAGCAAGAATTGTATTAAAAAACGATTTTTAAAAAGCATAAAGCTTATTATAAAAAATCATGAAAGGAGAAGATGTTTCTTAAATAATTAATGAAACATCAACTAAGAAAAGAATGATAGAATTTGAAAAGCCAAATATCAAATGCTTAGAAATGGACAATAGTATCAATTATGCTAAATTTACATGTGAACCACTAGAACGTGGTTATGGTATTACTCTTGGAAATTCATTAAGAAGAATATTACTTTCTTCATTACCAGGAGCAGCAATAACTTCAGTAAAAATTGAAGGTGCAGCTCACGAATTTACAACTATTCCAAATATAGTAGAAGATGTACCAGAAATAATAGTAAATTTAAAAATGGTAAGATTAAAAATTACAGATAATGAAGTTAAAACTTTAAGAATAAACTTTAAAGGTGAAGGCGAAGTTACAGCAGCAGATATTGAAACAGACGAAACAGTTGAAGTTTTAAATAAAGATTTACATATAGCAACTGTATCAGAAGGTGGAAGCCTAGTTGTAGAAATGACTGCTAACCGTGGAAGAGGTTATAATAATGCTGAAAAGAACAAAACACCAGATATGCCAATTGGAGTTATTCCAATAGACTCTATCTACACACCTGTAAAGAAAGTTAATTATCAAGTAGAAAATACAAGAGTTGGACAAATGGTAGACTTAGATAAATTAACTATTGAACTATGGACTGATGGAAGTTTAAAGCCTTATGAAGCATTAAGTTTAGCTGCTAAGATTATGACAGAGCATTTAGAATTATTCATAGATCTATCAGAAATAAGCAAAAATACTCAAGTCATGGTAGAAAAAGAAGAATCTAAGAAAGGTAAAGTATTAGAAACATCTATAGAAGACCTAGAATTATCTGCAAGGTCATTCAACTGCTTAAAGAGAGCAGGAATATCTACAGTAGAAGACTTGACAAATAAAACAGAAGCTGAGATGATGAAAGTAAGAAATCTAGGAAAGAAATCACTAGATGAAGTTACAAACAAATTACATTCATTAGGTCTTGACTTTGCAAGCAATGAAGATTAAGGAAGGTGAGAAGAAGTGGCAAATAGAAAATTAGGAAGAGCAACTGATGTACGTGTAGCAATGTTAAAAACACAAGCTACTGATTTAATATGGCATGAAAAAATTGAAACAACTCTTGATAGAGCAAAAGAAACAAAAGCAATAGTTGATTCTTTAATTGCTTTAGCTGTAAAAGAAGCTGACAACTATGAAGAAGTTGAAGTAAAAGTTTCAAAAGCAAAATTAGATGAAAAAGGTAACAAAGTTACTGAACTTGTAAAAAGCAAAAACGGAAATGAATATCTAAAAGTAGTAAGAGAAACAAAAACTGAAAAAAGAAAAAAAGATATGCCATCTAAGTTAAATGCAAGAAGAAAAATAATGAGAAATATTAATAAGGTAAAAGATGCAAATGGAAACAATGTAGATTTACCAACAAAATTATTTGATGTATTAGCACCAAAATACAAAAACAACAATGGTGGATATACAAGAATAATTAGAAAAGGACAACGCAGAGGAGATGCTGCAGAAGTTGTTATATTAGAATTAATATAGTTTTATAAAAATAAGAGATAATCGTAGATTAAATGTAGTAAACATTTCTTATCAGGTTATCTCTATTTTTTTAAACTAGAATATTCTTCAAATGACAAAACTTTAATAAAAGGAAAATCTTTTGCAAATGTATTTAAAATTTTAAGAGTTGAATCTGTTGAATTTAAATCCACTAAAATTAATTCATAATTATTTAAATTATAATACAAAAATTTATATATAAAAAGTTTTAAAAAATATTCGGCAGTATTTTCTTGATTGTAGAAAGTTAAAATAAAGCTAATACCGTTTTAATGTAAGTTTAGGATATTTATGTATATAAATTACTTCTTTTATAAATTCAAAAATGCCATATAAGGCAAAAAACCACAAAAATAAATAAAAAATAAACTCAACCATATTCGTAAATTCAAATATAATAAGATATTTGCTCCTTTATAATATATTATTAAAATAGCAAGAAAATGTGATAAAATTAAGAAATAATAACAGATTTGGACTAACTTGAAACTATTGAAAATAACAAATGTTTGTGATAATATAAATTAACAAAAATGAAGGAGAAATATAGTGCAACTAGAAGGAAAGCTTGTAAAAGTAAGATTTAAAAATGAAGTAAATAGTTATACTGTTGCAGATTTTGAAACAGTAAATCAAGAAGAAATAACAGTGGTAGGATATTTGCCTTTTGTAAGTGAGGGAGATAATTTAATACTTGAAGGAAATATAATTACTCACCCCGAGTATGGAGAGCAACTAAAAATAGAAACATTTGAAAAGCTGATGCCTCAAACATTGTCAGCATTGGAGAAATATTTAAGTAATGGAACTTTTAAGGGGATAGGACCAGCAACAGCAAAAAGAATTGTAAAAACTTTTGGAGAAGACACAATAAATGTAATTAAATTTGAGCCTAAGAAATTAGCAACAGTAAAAGGAATTAATGAAGAAAGAGCTTTTGAAATTTCCGAAACTTTTTTAGCTAATTGGGAGATTTGGCAAATTGTAGGCTTCTTAGGAAAGTTTGGAATAGGTCCACAGTCAGCAGAAAGTGTATATAAAAAACTTGGAGAAAATGCACTAGATAAAATTATGCAAAATCCATATATATTAGTAGATGTAGCAAGTAGAGTAAGCTTTGAAAAAGTAGATAAAATAGCCTTAGAGCTAGGAATTTCATTTGATTCTACTAAAAGAATTAGGAGTGGAATAAAATATGCTTTAGAAAAAATTGCCATGAATGGAAATTCAGCAGTGTTATATGAAAATTTAATAGACTATGTATCAAGCTTATTAAAAGTTTCGGTAGATTCTGTAGAAGAAACAATAATAAATATGAAAGCTAAAGAAGAGATTATAATTGAAGATAGAGAAGAAAATTCAAACTTGCAAGAATGGGTATATTTAAAAGGATTTTACAATGCAGAAGCAAATATAGCAACAAGATTATTAGAATTAGATAAAGCCAAAAACATAAAATACATTAAAAGTTTAAAAGAAGATTTAAAGCAAATTGAAAATCAAATAGATATAGAACTTTCTGACAAACAAAGAGAAGCAATAGAGGCAATAAATGAAAATAATGTAAGCGTCATTACAGGTGGCCCGGGAACAGGAAAAACAACTATAATAAAAGCAATAATAGAAATTTATAAAAAACATGGAAAAAAGCCAGTATTATGTGCTCCAACAGGAAGAGCAGCCAAAAGGATGACTGAAACCACAGGGCAAGAGGCAAAAACATTACATAGACTTTTAGAACTTATGGGTGGAGATGACGAAAACTTATTTAGCACAGAATTATTAGTAACACCAATAGATGGTGATATAATAATAGTTGACGAAGCATCTATGCTTGATATGTTTTTAATGAACTATTTATTAAAAGCAGTATATATTGGAACAAAACTTGTTTTAGTAGGAGATATAGACCAGCTACCATCAGTAGGCCCAGGAAGTGTATTAAAAGACATAATAGAATCTAAAAAAATTTGTACAATTCAGCTAAATCAAATATTTAGGCAAGCTGCAAAAAGTAAAATAATATTAAATAGCCATAGAGTAAATGAAGGAAAAGAATTTGTTTCAGGAAACACAAAGCAAACAAACTTAGAAGGAGAAGAAATAGAACTTTTAGATGACTTCTTTTTCATAAATGAGCCCAATCAAGAAAAAATACAGCAAACAGTAGTAAGTTTGTGTAAAGGAAGATTACAAAAGTATGGTAACTATGATTTTTTTAATAATATACAAGTAATAACCCCAACAAAAAAAGGCATGCTTGGAACAAAGGAATTAAATAGTTTATTACAAAACGAACTTAACCCAGAGGACGATGAAAAAAATGAAAGAGAATATGGAAATATTAAATTTAGAGAAAATGATAGGGTTATGCAGGTAAAAAACAATTACAACATAGTATGGGAAAAAGAAAATGAAAGAAACTTTAAAATTGATTTAGGAAATGGTGTGTTTAATGGAGAACTGGGAAGAATAGAAAGAGTTAATAACAAAGATAAAACTGTATCTGTAAAAT
This sequence comes from uncultured Clostridia bacterium, assembly GCA_934169535.1. GTDB lineage: Bacteria > Bacillota > Clostridia > TANB77 > CAG-508 > CAG-245. The sequence goes on from CAKPOC010000002.1 coordinate 23,028, forward strand.
TTGATGATGGAAAAACTGCAACATATGAAGGATCAGAATTAGAACAGTTAGAACATGCTTATAGTATAACTGTCCATAAATCCCAAGGAAGTGAATTTGATGTTGTTATATTGGTACTTGCACAAACTGCACCAATGCTTTTAACAAGAAATTTAATATATACAGCAATGACTAGAGCAAAAAAACTACTAATAGTAATAGGCGCTTCAAATACTGCAAGCTATATGATAAAAAATAATACAACAAGACAAAGAAACACAGGGTTAAAATACAAATTACAAAATATAAATTTTTAGCAGAATTTAGATGAATAATATAATAGAATTTATTTTGGATTTAATATATCCACCAAAGTGTGCAATATGTGGAAAAGATAACAAAAATTATGTTTGCAAAAACTGTCTAAATATGTTGGAAAATGAAGAAATTTTTAAAATAGATGATATTAAAGGGAAAAGTTTTGACCAGCATATATATTTATATGAATACAAAACAATAATACGCAAAAAAATAATAGAGTTAAAATTCAAAGACAAAGATTACTTATACAAATTTTTTGCATACATTTTAAAAAATAATAAAAAAATATGTGCAATTTTAAATTCTTATGATATAATTACGGCAGTTCCAATGCACCATAAAAAACAAAAAATAAGAGGATACAACCAAATAGAACTTATTGCAAAGGAACTACAAAACGATAATTTGAAATACATGAAATTACTAGAAAAAACGATAAATACTAAAAATCAAGTGGAACTAAAAAGGGAAGAAAGAATAAATAATCTAAAAAACGCATACAAAATAATTCAGCAAAAAAATAAAATAGAGCAAAAGAAAATTTTGCTTTTTGATGATATCTATACTACAGGAAGTACTGCTGATGAGTGTACAAAGCAAATAAAAAAATACAATCCTAAAAAGATAGGAGTTTTAACAATAGCAAAGGATTTTATAAAATAGCAACAAAAGTAAAAATGAAGGGAGAAAAACTTTAATGGATGATTTAGTAGAAAGCATACTTGACTATATAAGGTCAGATTATACTGATTATGCTATTATGATAAATGGAGAATGGGGAAGCGGAAAAACCTATTTTTGGAACAATAAAATAAAGAAAAAAATTGACTCCATGCAAATTCATGGCAAAAAGTATACTACAATATATATGTCATTATACGGAATATCTAACTTAGAGGAAATTAGCAAAAAAATATTCATTGAAACTACACAATTAATGGATAAAAATTTAAAAAAGTTTATGAATTCAAAGGATATAACAACTATTCCGGAATACGCCAAAAATGGAATTGACATGGCAAATCTTTTTGGAGTTTCGCAAAATGGCGACAAAATGAATTATGAAAACTTTTTTTCGACTGAAGACAAAGTTTTTTGCTTCGACGACTTAGAAAGAGCAAATGTAGATGTTATTGATATATTAGGATATATTAATAATTTTGTTGAACATGACCATATTAAAACTATAATAATATGTAATGAAAAAGAGCTTTCAACAAAATTAAAAAGTAGCAACCTAGAGATGAAAACTTTTATAGCGACATATTTGCTAGACAAACAAAATAAAATAAACATAACAACAGACGAACCAATGGTTGAAAGAATTCAAGACACAATAGAATATGTATTTGACAAAGCGAATGACTATGAAAGAATAAAGGAAAAACTAATAGGAGAAACATTTGAATATAATCCAGAGTTTGATTATATTATAAATGGCCTTTTAATGAGGTTTGAAAAATATCCAGAGCTAATTAGGTTTTTGAGGTCAAATACTTATTTAATAACATCAACATTTAAAAAGAGTGGAACTAGAAACTTAAGAATTTTAAAACATGCGCTTAATGATTTTAAAAAGATATTTGACATGGTAAATAAATCATATCCAAACATAGATAATAGAGCACTTCAAACTATGCTTATATTCACAATAGCAATATCTTTTGAAATAAAAACAGGAAAAATTACAAAAGATAAATTTAAAAATATTTTAAATAATGAAGAATATAAAGCAATACTAGTTTCTTCAAGAGTTTTTATGGATAATAGACAATTCTACATAAAAGAATTTGACAATAACTATTATTACAATTTTAAAGTAGAATATAGATTTTTTAAATTTATTGAAATATATGTAAGAACAAGAATTTTTGACATGAAAACATTTAAGGAGAACATGGATATAGCAGTAAATAATGCAGGAAAAAATACTGCACGTGGATACAGAAGAATTCTTACAGAAGAATACTGGAAAATTTCAGATGAGGATTTTCCAAAAGTTATAGATGAAGTAATAAATGACGTAAAAGAAGGAAAAATAGAACCAATAGATATTACAAAATTATTTGCATATTTCTGTCATTTTATAGACAAAAAACTTATTGATTATGATATTCAAACAATAGAAACAGTATTTACAACAGGAATGAATTTAGCATCTGTAAAAGCAACATATTGTGAAGATGCAGAAGAGGAGCTATCACAAATAGCTGTTGAAGATGCAGGACCTGAAATGAAAAATATTATTGAAAGATTTTATAAAATTAATGATGGCCTAAAAGACAAAATGTATAGAGAAAAAGCAGAAGAGTTATTTAGATACATCCCAATGAAAATGGAAAAATTCTATGAAGTATTTGAAAAAAATTTCAGTGACATTCCAATATTTAAATATTATGATCCATTTCAATTGTTCCAAAGAATCTCTTGTGCAAGCAATGAAGATATAGTTACAATAAGAGAAATGCTAGCTGAAAGAGCAAAGAAGCACAATTCTGAAATAGAAGAAGAAATTCCTAATATAGCTAAAGTAAAAAAAATAATGGAAGATTATATAGATGGAAAGAAACCAACAATAAAAACCGTAATGATAAAAGAATTTGCAGAAGAGTTAGAAAAGATTTTAAAATTATATAAAAACACAGAAGAAATATAAATTAACAAAAAATGAATAAATTCTCCAATTATTTGTAATAATAAAATTATAAATTACAAATCAAGGAGGAAAATATGAAAGCAACAGGTGTTGTACGAAGAATAGATGACCTAGGAAGAGTTGTTATTCCAAAAGAAATAAGAAGAACTTTAAGGATAAAAGAAGGTGACCCTCTTGAGATTTTTACGGATAGAGAAGGAGAAGTAATACTAAAAAAATATTCTCCAATTGGAGAACTTTCTGAATTTGCAACAGAGTATGCAGAAACCCTAACTAAAACTACAGGACATATTGCTTGTATTACAGATAAGGATACTGTAATTGCTGTTTCTGGAGGATCCAAAAAAGATTTTTTAGAACAAGGTGTAAGTACTGAACTTGAAAAAATAATGGAAGAACAGGAAAAATATTTAAGCAAAGAAAATAATGATGTTGCAATTCCAATAACACAAAATGAAAAAGATGACAAAATATATAAAGCTCAAGTTATTTATCCAATCGTTTCTGATGGAAGCTCAATAGGAAGTGTTATTTTATTATCAAAGGATAATAAAACTAAAATGACAGAGGTAGAACAAAAAGTTGCACAATCTGCAGCAAGCTTTTTAGGAAAACAGATGGAAATTTAAAAAAAACACTTGATAAAATTTAAAAAGTATAGTATAAATAATATATGTAATATTAGAGACTACAAAGGAGGAAGTAAATAATGGAAGAACCAATTAAAAACCAATTCGATACAGCAGTACCAACAAAGGTAAATATGTGGACAAAAGTAAAAGGCTTCTTACTACAAGAAATAAGAGTAGAATTAACACCAAAACAAGAAGCAACATTTAAAGCTATAGATGATTTCTGGCATCAAGAAATTTCAGACGAACAAGCATATAGCTTTTTGTTCCAAAAAATAAAATTTTAAAACTATATTAATAATGTAATGCAATGGGGTAAGCAATGCTTACTCTTTTTGTGTTCTAAAAAAATACTTAAATTTACAGCCAAAATACTTGAAAATGACAAGCATTTGTTATAGAATAGTACTGTCTTAAAAGACAATGTTAAAATCTAAAGGAGGAATTGATTTATGTCAGTTAAAGTTGGAATCAACGGATTTGGAAGAATAGGAAAACTAGCATTCCAAGCAGCATTAAAAAATAAGGAGGTTGAAGTAGTAGCAGTAAATGATCCTTTTATAACATCAGATTACATGGCTTACATGGTAAAATTTGATTCTATGCACGGAAGATTTAATGGAGATATCAAAGCAGAAGAAGGAAAACTTATAGTAGATGGAAAAGAAATAAATGTATATAACGAAATGGACCCAAACAACATTCCTTGGGGAAAAGAAGGAGTAGAATATGTTCTTGAATGTTCAGGCGTATTCACTACAATGGAAAAAGCACAAGCTCACTTAAATGCAGGAGCAAAAAAGGTAGTAATTAGTGCACCTTCAAAAGATGCTCCAATGTTTGTAATGGGAGTAAACAACGACAAATACGATCCATCAATGAACATTGTATCAAACGCATCATGTACAACAAACTGCTTAGCACCACTTGCAAAAGTTATAAATGATAACTTTGGAATTAAAGAAGGATTAATGACAACTGTTCACTCAACAACAGCAACACAAAAAACTGTTGATGGTGCTTCTAAAAAGGATTGGAGAGGCGGAAGAGCAGCAGCAGCTAACATTATACCATCTTCAACAGGAGCAGCAAAAGCTGTAGGAAAAGTTATTCCTGAATTAAACGGAAAATTAACAGGTATGGCATTCAGAGTACCAACAATGGATGTTTCAGTTGTTGACTTAACATGTAATCTAGAAAAACCAGCTACTTATGAAGAAATTTGTGCAGCTGTGAAGAAAGCTTCAGAAGGAGAATTAAAAAACATTATAGAATATGTAGATGATGATGTTGTTTCATCAGATTTCTTAAATGATGAACATACTTCAATATTCGACAGCAAAGCTGGAATAATGTTAACAGATACATTTGTTAAATTAGTTGCTTGGTATGATAATGAGTGGGGATATTCACACAAGTTAGTAGACCTAGCTGCATACATGGCAAAAGTAGATCACAAATAATTATAAATTATAATCTTGGTGCTGGAATAAAAATCCAGTACCAGGGTAATAATATTATAAGGTATATATAAAAGGATTTTTTAAGTCCTTTTATATGTATCTTATGATACAGGTTTATAGGCACAACCTTAAAAACCTAAATTTATATAATTAGTGAGGAATATATGAATAAAAAAACAATAAAAGATATTGATTTAAAAGACAAAAAAGTTTTAGTTAGATGTGATTTTAACGTACCACAAGACGAAAACTTAAAAATTACAGACAATAGAAGAATTGTTGCTGCACTTCCAACAATAAAATATTTGTTAGAAAATAACTGCAAAATTATTCTATGTTCTCATTTAGGAAGACCAAAGGGTCAAGTAAAACCAGAGTTTTCTTTAAAACCAGTAGCAGAGGAATTATCTAAATTATTAAATACAAAAGTAACACTTGCTTCAGATATAATTGGACCAAGCGCCAAAGAGCTTACTGCAAACATGAAAAATGGAGAAATTGTTCTACTAGAAAATGTTAGATTTGATGCAAGAGAAGAAGCAAACGACAAAGAATTTGCAAAAAAACTTGCAAGTCTTGCAGAAATTTATGTAAATGATGCGTTCGGAACTGCACATAGAGCACACAGCTCAACAGCAGGCGTAGCAGAATTTTTACCAGCAGTAGCAGGATTTTTAATGGAAAAAGAATTAAACTTTTTAGGAACAACATTAGACAATCCAACAAGACCATTTGTAGCAATTTTGGGTGGTAAAAAAGTTTCAGATAAAATAGGTGTAATAGATAGCTTACTTGAAAAAGTAGATACATTACTTATAGGTGGAGCAATGGCATATACATTTTTTAAAGCAATGGGATATGAAGTAGGAAATTCTATTTGTGAACCAGACAAAACTGATTTATCAATAGCTACAATGGAAAAAGCAAAAAGAAAAGGTGTAAAAATGCTTTTACCAGTAGATACAGTTGTTGGAAAAGAATTTAGCCCAGACACAGAAAGCAAAACTGTAAAATATACAGAGATACCAGAAGGTTGGGAAGGTTTTGATATTGGACCAGAAACAATAAAACTATTTGAAGAAGAATTAAAAAATGCAAAAACAGTTATATGGAATGGACCTCTTGGATTATCTGAATTCAAAAAATTTGCACAAGGAACAGATTCTATTGCAAATTTCTTAGCAGATATGAAAGATGTAACAACAGTAATTGGTGGAGGCGATTCTGCTGCAGCAATTGAAAGAATGGGAATAGGAGATAAATTTTCACACATATCAACAGGTGGAGGAGCATCACTAGAATTCCTAGAAGGCAAAAAACTTCCAGGAGTAGAATGCTTAATGAATAAATAGTAGGAGATAAATTATGAGAAATAAAATAATTGCAGGCAATTGGAAGATGAACAAATTACCAAATGAAGCCATTGAGTTTATGATGGATTTACCAAAGTTAATAGAAAAATGTAATCACGAAGTAATAGTTTGCGTACCTTTTATAGACTTATTTTATTGCGTAAATGCTTCACAAGACACTAAAATTAAAGTAGGAGCACAAAACATGTTCTGGAAAGAAAGTGGAGCATATACAGGAGAAGTTTCTGGAGAAATGCTAAAAAGCATAAACGTAAATTATGTAATAATAGGACATTCAGAAAGAAGAGCTTACTTTAACGAAACAGACGAAGATATTAACAAAAAAGTAAAAGCTGCAATAAAAAATAACATAACACCAATTGTATGTGTTGGAGAAAGCTTAGAACAAAAAGAAGCTGGAAAAACAGTAGAAATAATAACTACACAAGTAGAAAAAGCTTTAGAAGGCATAGAAAAAGAAGATGCTCAAAAAGTAATAATTGCATATGAACCAATTTGGGCAATTGGAACAGGAAAAACAGCAACAGCAGAAGACGCAAACAATAGTATAAAACAAATAAGAAGCAAAATTAGTAAATTATATGGAGAAGAAACCGCAGAAAAAATTCACATTTTGTATGGAGGAAGTGTAAAATCTTCTAATGCAAAGGAGCTATTTGAAACATCTGATATAGATGGAGCTTTAATAGGTGGAGCAAGTTTAAATGCAGAAGAATTTGCAAAAATTGCAAATTACGACAAATAAAAGCAGAACTATTTGCTAGCAAGCAAATAATAGAAAGGAACTATAAATGAAAAATCAAAAATTAACAATGTTAATGATATTAGATGGATTTGGAATAAATGAAAATGAACAAGGAAATGCAGTAAAATTAGCAAAAACTCCAAACATAGATAAATTAATGCAAACATGTCCAACAACTAAAATGTATACAAGTGGATTAAAAGTGGGTCTTCCAGATGGGCAAATGGGAAATTCCGAAGTAGGACACACAAATATTGGAGCTGGAAGAATTGTATATCAAGACTTAACAAAAATAACAAAATCAATTGAAGATGGAGATTTTTTCTCTAACCCTGAATTTAATAAAGCAATAGAAAATTGTAAAAAATACAATTCTAAATTGCACATAATGGGACTTCTTTCAGATGGTGGAGTTCACAGCCATATACGTCATTTATATGGATTATTGGAACTTGCAAAAAGAAAAGATTTTGATAAAGTATTTGTACACTGCTTTATGGATGGAAGAGATACACCACCAGCTTCAGGTGAATCATATATTACAAGCTTAGAAGAAAAAATGAAGGAAAAGGGTATTGGAAAAATAGCTACTCTTTCAGGAAGATTCTATGCAATGGATAGAGATAAAAGATGGAACAGAATTCAAAAAGCTTATGATGCAATGGTAAATGGAAAAGGACCAAAAGCTACATCTGCAATTTCTGCAATAGAAAGTTCTTATCAAAAAGAAATTTTTGATGAATTTGTTGAGCCAACAGTAATTACAAATGGAGATGAACCTGTTGCTAAAATTGAACCACATGATTCTGTAATATTCTTTAACTTTAGACCTGATAGAGC
>CAKPOC010000003.1 GCA_934169535.1 uncultured Clostridia bacterium
AACACGTTTTCCAAGTAAGTTTTGTCTAAATCTTCCTTGTTTTCCTTTTAATAAATCAGATAATGATTTTAAAGGTCGATTTCCAGCTCCTGTTACTGGTCTTCCACGTCTGCCATTATCAATTAAGGCATCTACAGACTCTTGAAGCATTCTCTTTTCATTTCTTACGATAATTTCTGGAGCTCCAAGTTCTAGTAGTCTTTTTAGTCTGTTATTTCTGTTTATAACTCTTCTGTAAAGGTCATTTAAATCAGATGTTGCAAATCTTCCTCCATCTAATTGAACCATTGGTCTTAAATCTGGTGGTATTACTGGAACAACTTGCATAATCATCCACTCTGGTTTATTACCAGAAATTCTAAATGCCTCTATTGTGTCTAGTCTTTTTACTATTTTAGCTTTCTTTTGTTCACTTGCTTTTTCTATTTCTTTCTTTAATTTCTCTGATAACTTTTCTAAGTCGATTTCAGAAAGAAGTTCTTTTATAGGTTCTGCTCCCATTTCAGCTTTAAAAGAATCTTTTCCGTATTTTTCTCTTGCTTCAACATATTCTTTTTCAGATAAAACTTGTGCTTTTGCAAGAGGTGTTTTTCCTGGGTCTGTTACTATATATGATGCAAAATATATAACTTTTTCCAAAGCTTTTGGAGATACATCTAAAAGTAAAGCTATTCTGCTTGGTATTCCTTTAAAATACCAAATGTGAGCTACTGGGGCAGCAAGTTCTATATGCCCCATTCTCTCTCTTCTTACTTTAGATTTTGTAACTTCAACTCCACATCTGTCACAGACAATTCCTTTATATCTAACCCTTTTATATTTTCCACAGTGGCATTCCCAGTCTTTTGTTGGTCCAAATATTCTTTCACAAAATAGACCATCTTTTTCTGGCTTTAATGTTCTATAATTGATAGTCTCTGGTTTTTTTACTTCGCCATGTGACCATTCTCTTATTTGTTCATCAGAAGCAATGCCAATTTTCATTTTATCAAAGTTTTGTAACTCGTCCACTATATTTTTACCCCCTCGGATTATTATTCTTCATCATTTAGCGTATCATCATCTAGTTCTGGCATATCTTCAAAAACATTATCTTCATCAAAGATATCGTCATCACTTGAATCAGTTTCTTCTTCGTCTTCTGACTCTTCTGAATATCCATCAGATAATTCTTTTTCATCTACAACAGTTTCTTCTGTAAATGTTTTATTTTCTATGTTGCTAAAGCTTGAAGATTCATCTATATCCTCTTTTAACTCAACTTCTTTGTTATCATGTGTATATAATTTTATGTCTAGTCCTAAAGCTTGAAGTTCTTTTACTAATACTTTAAATCCTTCTGGAACTCCTGGTTCTGGAACATTTTCACCTTTTACTATAGCTTCATAAGTTTTAACACGTCCAACAACATCATCTGATTTTACTGTTAACATTTCTTGTAATGAGTATGCAGCACCATATGCTTCTAGTGCCCAAACTTCCATCTCTCCAAAACGTTGTCCACCAAATTGTGCTTTTCCTCCTAAAGGTTGTTGTGTAACCATTCCGTAAGGTCCTGTTGAACGAGCATGTATCTTATCATCTACTAAATGGTGTAGTTTCATCATGTACATAACACCAACTGTTATTGGTTTTATGAATTTTTCACCAGTTCTACCATCATATAGTTCAGTTTTTCCATCTCTACGAAGTCCTGCTTCTTCAAGTAAGTCTTCAATTTCGTAGTCTTTTGCACCATCAAATACTGGTGTTGCAACTTTCCATCCTAGTGCACGTGCAGCCATTCCTAAATGAACCTCTAACACCTGTCCTAAGTTCATACGAGAAGGTATACCCATTGGATTTAATACTATATCTACTGGTGTACCATCTGGTAAATATGGCATGTCTTCTTCTGGAAGTATTCTTGAAATAACACCTTTATTTCCGTGACGTCCAGCCATTTTATCACCAACTGATATCTTTCTTTTTGTAGCTATATAACATCTAATTACTTGGTTTACCCCTGGTGCTAATTCTTCTGAATTTTCTCTTGTAAATACTTTAATATCTACAACAGTTCCAGCTTCTCCATGAGGAACTTTTAAAGATGTATCTCTTACTTCTCTAGATTTTTCACCAAATATAGCACGAAGTAATCTTTCCTCTGCTGTAAGCTCTGTTTCTCCTTTTGGAGTAACTTTTCCAACTAAGATATCTCCTGGTCTTACTTCTGCACCAATTCTTATAATTCCGTTTTCATCTAGGTCTTTTAAACCATCATCTCCAACATTTGGTATGTCGCGAGTAATTTCTTCTGGACCTAATTTTGTATCACGGCATTCGCAATCATATTCTTCTATATGAATTGATGTATAAACATCTTCTTTTACAAGTCTTTCTGAAATTAAAACAGCGTCCTCGTAGTTATAACCTTCCCATGTAGAGAATGCAATTAGAACGTTTCTTCCTAATGCCATTTCTCCGTTTTTTGTTGCTGGTCCATCAGCTAAAATATCGCCTGCTTTAACCATTTCACCTTTTTGAACAACTGGTCTTTGGTTAATACAAGTACCTCCGTTTGTTCTTTTAAATTTACGTAACTTGTACTTATCTAATTCGTTCTTTTTATTTCTTACTGTAATTTCATCAGCTGTAACTTTTTCTACAATACCTGCATTTATTGCTGTTACTGTTATTTCTGAATCACGAGCAGCTTTATATTCCATACCTGTTCCAACAATTGGAGCTTCTGGAATTAAAAGTGGTACTGCTTGACGTTGCATGTTAGATCCCATTAATGAACGTTTTACATCATCATGCTCTAAAAATGGTATCATTGCAGCTGCAACAGAAACTAATTGTTTTGGAGAAACATCTACATAGTCTACTTGATCTGCATCAACCTCTGTAATTTCTGATTTATGTCTTACTTTTATTTTTTTGTTTACAAATTTTCCATCTTTATCTATTGGTTCTGATGCTTGAGCAATTATGTATTTATCTTCCTCATCTGCTGGCATATATTCAACTATATCAGTTAATTTTCCAGTTTCTTTGTCTACTTTTCTGTATGGAGTTTCAACAAATCCATATTCATCTATCATGGCAAATGATGAAAGTGCTGAAATAAGTCCTATGTTTGGTCCTTCTGGAGATTCAACTGGGCATAATCTTCCGTAGTGAGTGTAGTGAATATCACGAACTTCGAATCCTGCTCTTTCACGAGAAAGTCCTCCAGGTCCTAATGCAGAAATTCTTCTTTTATGTGTAAGCTCTGATAATGGGTTTGTTTGATCCATAAATTGTGATAATTGAGAGCTTCCAAAGAATTCTCTGATTGAAGATGTTATAGGTTTTGTATTTATTAATGTTTGTGGTGTTACAGAGTCTAAGTCTTGTATTGTCATTCTTTCACGAACAACTCTTTCAAGTCTTGTTAAACCAATTCTGAATTGGTTTTGTAGTAACTCACCAACACATCTAATACGTCTGTTTCCTAAATGGTCTATGTCATCGATTTTTCCAATTCCATAGTCTAAGTTTAATAAATAGCTTATTGATGCAATCATGTCCTCTGTTGTAATTGTTAGAGGAACTAGCTCTGAATATCTTTCCTTAATTACATCATGTAATTTTTCGTCTGGAGTTGTATCCATAATTGATTTTAATACATTATAGTTTACTCTTTCCTTAAAATGTAAGTCTGATAAATTTACATTTGGAAGCATTTTGTGGATATCAACTGTTCCATTTCCAATAACTCTTACCTTTGTTTCACCAACAAGAACATCTACTACATTTATTCCTGCATCTTGAATTTGTTCTGCTACATCTGCTGAAATTACAGAATTTTTTTCTGCTAAAACTTCACCTGTTGATTGGTCAATTACGTCATCATATGCAATTTGACCTGTAATCCTTGTAGCTAAGCTTAATTTTTTGTTAAACTTGTAACGTCCAACTTTTGCTAAATCATATCTTCTATTGTCGAAGAATAATCCGTCAAATAAGCTTCTTGCAGCTTCTGCTGTTGGAAGTTCACCTGGTCTTAATTTTTTGTAAATTTCTATTAAAGCTTCATCTTGATCTTTTATTGTGTCCTTTTCTAATGTTGCTTTAATTTTAGGGTCATTTGCAAATAAATCTAAAATTTGATCATCTGTTGCAAATCCTATGCTTCTTAATAATGAAGTTACAAGTAATTTTCTTGTTCTATCAACTCTTACGTAGAATACATCATTACTATCTGTTTCGTATTCTAGCCAAGCACCTCTTATTGGCATAACTGTAGATGTGTAAATCTTTTTACCAGTTTTGTCAAATTCGCTATCATAGTAGCAAGATGGCGAACGAACCAATTGGCTGACAATAACTCTCTCTGCACCATTTATAATAAATGTTGCACTGTCAGTCATAAGTGGGAAATCACCTAAATAAATTTCCTGCTCTTTAATTTCCCCTGTTTCTTTGTTGATTAATCTAACTTTAACGTGTAATCTTGTTGAATATGTTGCATCACGCTCTTTAGCTTCTTCTATTGTGTACTTTGTTTTGTCTTCCATATAATAGTCTAAAAATTCTAGAATTAAATTTCCAGAATAATCAACTATAGGGGAAATGTCCTTAAGAACCTCTCCTAAGCCTTCTTCGATAAACCAATTATAGGAATCTTTTTGAACTTGAATTAAGTTAGGCATTTCGACAAAATCGCCTATTTTAGAAAAACTTTTTCTTGTGCATTTTTCATGTTTTACTTCTTTTAGATTCAAAGCTGTTCACCTCATAATAAAAATTAAAGCAGAATTTAATATATAAGATTTCAAAAAAGTCCTTCTTGCCATTTTGTTTTTATTAACTACTAAAAGTTCACTGCTCTATAAACTTTTTTCATTTATATAGGCAAAACGCAATTCCTCTTTTTTGCTTATTTATAACTAATTTAGAATTTAAAATTTGAGCTAATTTGTACTAGGCTAATAACTTATAGGTTAAAATTAGCAGCAAAAAACCATTGGCACCCCTTTACTTTGTTTTGCCAATTTTTCGTTGTTTTGTTATTGTTATTTGATATTTAGCCCTTTTATATTTATCACCCTTTACTTTATTTGCTCAGAGTGGCAATTTGCCACATTAACAGTCTTTTATATTATACTTCAACTTAAGTGTTAAAGTCAATACAAAAATCAATTTTTTTCAAAAAAATAGCAAATAAATCTTAAAAGACCCATTTGCCATCTTCGTTTTAATTTTTATCTTTTTTAGTCACAATATAGAACCACTTTGTTTTCTTCTAAACTCTTTGGTACATCAATTACTCTTTGGTTTTCAGATCCTCTCCATTTTAATGTTGGATTGTTTTTTTCGTCGACATATTGGCCATCAACTAATACGTCTATGTAATTTAATGCAAGTTTATCTTTAAGTTCCTTATCAAATGTGAATCCTGTCCAAACCCACACTGTTTTGTCTGGATAGCGTTCTTTAAATTTTTTCGCTAGCCAATGTGTTCCTTCTATATTCTTTGGGTGCATTGGTTCGCCCCCTAAAATAGAAAGTCCTTTAATATATTTAGGTTCCGCAAGTTTTAATACTTTTTCTATAGTTTCATCTGTAAATTCTTCTCCGCCCTTAAAATCGTGCGTTTCTGGGTTAAAGCAGTTTTTGCAGTTAAAGCTACAGCCTTGCATGAATATTGACACTCTTACTCCTGGTCCGTTAGAAATATCCATTTTTCTTATTTTATTGTATCTCATGTCTTTTCCCTTCTTGCTATTTATGCGTCTTTATTATCTATATGTAACACTCTTTCTTTAATTTCTTGTGTTCTTCCTTTATTCCAAAAATTACTTCCTATATATCCGCAAGTTCTTCTTGCAACATTTAATGTTGAATGATCTCTGTTTCCACAGTTTGGGCAATACCATTCTAAATTATCATCTATTAAAATTTCACCATCATATCCGCATTTTTGGCAGTAGTCTGACTTAGTATTTAATTCCGCATACATAATGTTGTCATATATAAATTTTATAACTTCTAATACTACTTCTATATTGTTTTGTAAGTTTGGTGTTTCTACATAAGATATTGCTCCTCCTGGGCTCAATCTTTGGAATTTGCTTTCAATTCCCAATTTTGAAAATGCGTCTATTTCTTCAAATACTGGAATATGGTATGAATTCGTTATATAACTTCTGTCTGTTATTCCTGGTATTTTTCCAAAACGTTTTTGTAAGCATTTTGCAAATTTATATGTTGTAGATTCTATTGGTGTTCCATAAACACTGTAATCTATATCTTCTGATTCTTTCCATTCTTTGCATTTATCATTTAGCTTTTGCATAACTTCTAGTCCGAATTTTTCGCCTTTTTCAGCATCTGTGTGGCTTACTCCTGTCATATATTTTACGCATTCGTAAAGCCCTGCATATCCTAGTGAAATTGTTGAATATCCCCCATGAAGCAATGAATGAATGCTTTCGCCTTTCTTTAGTCTTGCTAAAGCTCCGTGTTGCCATAGAATTGGAGCAACATCACTTGTTGCTTTTGCAAGTCTTTCGTGTCTTAACTTTAATGCTCTGTGGCAAATTTCTAATCTTTCATCAAATATTTTCCAGAATTTATCCACATTTTTTCCAGAAGATAGTGCTACATCTATTAAATTTATTGTAACAACACCTTGATTAAATCTTCCATAATATTTAGGTTTTTTAGTTTCAGGGTCTACATATGGTGTTAAGAAAGATCTGCATCCCATACATGGATAGCATTGTCCCTCTCCATTTGCATCTATTTTTAATTGTTTCATTACCTTTTCTGAAATATAATCTGGGACCATACGTTTTGCTGTACATTTTGCAGCAAGTTCTGTTAAATAATAGTATTTGCTATCTTCATGAATGTTATCTTCTTCTAGTACATATAAAAGTTTTGGAAATGCCGGTGTTATATATACACCTTTTTCGTTTTTCATTCCTAAAATTCTTTGTTCAAGAATTTCTTTTATTATCATAGCAAGTTCTTCTTTGTATTCATCTGTTTCGCCTAAATATAAGCAAACACTTAAAAATGGTGCTTGTCCATTTGTTGTTGTCATTGAATTTATTTGATATTGGAATGTTTGAACTCCATCTTTTATTTCTTTTAATAAATCTTCTTTTGCAAATTTTTCAACTTGTTCTTTATTTAATTTTCTATCTTTATATTTTTTCAAATAGTAATTGTAACTGTCTCTTACAAATGGTGCCAAATGAGTCATTGTAACTGTGCATCCACCATATTGACTAGAATTTACAGCTGTTATTATTTGTGTTGCAATTGTCATTGCTGTCAAAAATTTATGAGGTTTTTCTATCATAACTCCATTTATTTCAGTTCCGTTTTGAAGCATATCCTCTAAATTTATTAGATCACAATTATGAAGTGCATTTTGTGCAAAATAATCTGCGTCATGGAAGTGAATTATTCCTTCATCATGTGCTTTTACAATATCTTCTGGAAGTAAAAATCTTCTTGTTATATCTGTACTTGTTATTCCCGCTAAATAGTCTCTTTGTGTTGTAACAACTTTTGCATTTTTATTAGAATTTTCTGTATTCCAATATTCGCTTTCTCCATCTATTAATTCTTTTATTGATTGATCTGTTGTATTTGCTTTTCTTACTAAAGCTCTTGTATATCTATAAGTAATATATTCTTTTGCAAGTTCATATTTACCTATTTCCATTAATTTTTGTTCTATTATATCTTGAATGTCTTCTACTAATATTCTTTTTTTGCGAAGATCTTCTATATATTCTATAATTCCGTTTATTTCTTCTTGAGTAGCTCTATATTTTTTGCTAACTTCTTTATTGGCTTTTTCTATAGCTATATTTATTTTTTCTGAATTGTATTCAACAATTGTTCCGTCACGTTTAATTACTTGCATTTTGTTGCCTCCTTGTTTTAATGTGATTAAATATTATACCAGAAAAATTATAATGTCAAAAGCATATTCTTTATGTTATTAGTATTTTTTGCCTAGAGCCACCAGGGATACAGCTGCAATGTAATAATTGTTGCTACAGTATTTTTGTTATTTTTTGTCTGATTTTATTTTTTAATGTCTACTCTTCCAAGGTTTTGCCAATTTTAAATTATTTTTTGTTAATATCTTATATTACATTTTCGTTACAATTTGTTATTTTTTAAAAAATCGTTTTTTAGTTTTTTCTATTTTTTGTTTTGCTTTTATTCCGTTTTGCCGTATTTTAAAGGTTTTAGCATTTTTATTTTTCCCAAAATCGTCTTATTCTCAAAAATCATTTTTTAGTTTTTAAATATTTTTTAGTGTAAAAAAGAAGTCTAGCATTTGCTAGGCTCCTTTTATTTTAAATTTATAATGTTTTTTTCTTTTTAATGATAACTATTACAGCTACTATTCCTACAATTAGTATTGCACCTACTGCAATTCCTATTCTGTAGTAAATTGTTGTTTGTCCAAATGGAGGTAATATTACAACCTCTTGTGGGCTATCTGCATCAATTTCATAAGGTTCAGCTGTTGGTTTTTGGTTACCTGCTACAGAGTATGCAAGTCTTCTACCTACAACGTTACTTGATTTTACAAGTTCTGCTATATTATTGTAAGTCAAATCATCACTACTGCTACCAGAAGATATTGTTTGCGTTAATACTAGTTTAACTCCTGCAACACTTCTTGTTTTATTTACTGCATTTTCAAGAACATTTTGTGGATCCTTCTCCCATGTACCTTTTATAGCTCTTGGTTTTGAATCTGCTGGATGTTCTTCGTCCCAAATTATTGGAACTAATTCTTTTGCAATATTTGTGCTTGAATCCTTTGTTTTAATAATTGTATTATATTGCTTCATAGCATTTTCTAAGTTGCTATTTACAATTCCTGAATTCTTTAAGTCGTCAACTGTTGTTGCTTCCCAATCAGGGTTTGCTTCTGCACTAAATTGTAAATTATTTCTTGTAGCATGTGAATCATCACTTAATTGAGCTCCTACGTAGTCTACTAAAGTTCCAACTTTAGTTTTTACAATGTTAGCAGTTGGATCGTCTTCAACACCTGTATAGTAGAATTTTTGGTCTGCAAAGTCTACTTCACCAATGTTTGCAACAGTAATTACATAAGTAATTTGAATTGATGAACCGTGCATTAATTCTTCATCCATTGTAAGTTGAACTCTACCTTTAGAATCCACACCTCTTACAACTGGTATTTTTACTAATGTATTATTTCTTGATACATTTTCGTTCATGTAATTATCTTTATGATAATTATTGTTTGTTTTGTATGTGTTATCTCCATCTTGTCCATGAGCTTTTTGGTTTATCCACATTACGTTTGTTGCTTTTTGAGAAGCATCAAATAATGTATTTCCATTTGCAAGAGTTACTTTAACATTTGCAATTTGCTTTGTTAATTTTAGCTCTGCCTGTGGTCTTTGAACTAAACCAAAGTCTACATTTGCTACATCATAGTATCCTGTTTTGTCATAGTTGCTAGAACCAATGTTGCTTCCAACATTTCCTTCTGTATTATCTCTGTTATACTCAAAGTTTATGTTCATAATTCCTGTTTCTGCAACCATATAAGTCTTATTAATTAATTCATTTAGTAGAGTTTGAATTTTAGTTGCTTTAGCACTATCTTCAAGTTCATTATAATATTTTGATAAATATTCGAATGAAGCAAGTACCTCTGCATTTCCATTTGTTAATTCTTGTGAATAACTATTTACTTCTTGTCTTCTACTATAAATATCTTTTGCGTCTGAATACAATCCAGAGTCTGCTGCTCCAAAGTCATAATTATATGAACCTGATGTTACATTTTGGTATGCGCCATCACCGTTTGAAGCTACTCCTATTTGGTATGTTGTAGATTTATAATCTTGGCCGTTATAAGATTTTTTGTTTATTCCTATAATGTTTCCTTGATTATTTTCTGCATATCCATTTCCTGCTTCGTCTTGTTTTACTAAACCTTTTGAAGCTAGGTATTCTTCTATAGGGTTATCTATAATTTCGCCTGTTTCATAGTTTGTAGATTTTGTTCCAATTACAGTTTGTGTACCATCTCCATAAGTGAATCTTATTATATAATCACCTGGTGCAAATGATTCAAATTTGTATTGGCCATCGTTTTCTACTTTGTATGTTTGGTCTACATTTATAGCACTATTTCCTATTATAAAGTTTTGAGTTGTTGTATCTCCAGATTTCATTGTTTTCCATACATGTTCTACAGTTCCACTTCCATCTCTTGATTTTAATAGTTCAATAAAGTCTACTTTTACGCCATTTATGCCTGTTTCGTTGTCTTGTCTTATACCATCACCAATTTGGCTTAAGTTTTCTGTAGTTGTTCTATTATCATCAAATACAGTTCCGTCAACTGTTCTTGTATGTTCTCTGTTTAGTCTTATTCTGATGTTTGGACCTTTGCTTGTGTCATCCTCAAAAGTTGACTCATTTATTGTTCCATTGTCATCTGGAATATTATCTGGAATTACGTTTCCTGCTACAGAGTCTATATCCATAAATCCTGCAACATCACCTTTTACATATTCTGTATCAGTTCTATTGTTTTTAGCATTTGGGGCTACCGATCTATCTGTATAGTATGTTCTGTAACCATTGATTTCCACAATGTTTTCTTTTGGAGTGTATCCGTTTGTATCTCCATTTGATTCAGCTTCATCTAGTATTATATGTCCATCTTCTTTATTTACTTGGAATGTTACATATAAATACATATCTTTATTTGAATCTGGGTCTAATGTTATACTATCGAATCCTGTTAAGTATGTTTTGTTATATTTGTTTGCAGATTTTTCAGTTCCTGAATATTTGCTTGAACTACTTGTGTTAATGTTTACTCCAACAGGGTTTCCTTTTCTATCTCCAACATATGGAGCATATTCTCCACTTGTTACTAATGTGTATTCTTTATCATAGTAGTCTACTAGCTCTGTTACTTGAGCTGCTATTGCATCTGATTGATTACGAACTGTAATTTTATATGTTACATATACTTTTAATTCGTCATCTTCGTTTATATCTGCTTTCGATATAGTTTCTGCGCCATAGCTTGAAGCTTTAAAACTGTAGTCTTCTTTGTAGATTTCTCTTGTATAGTCTTCTTTATTGTAGTAAGCATTTGCATCTGTTTTTGCTCCTGCTTTTGCTTTTTTGTATGCTTCACTTAAGTAAGCATCTGATATATTTGTATTTATCTCCCAGAAGCCTTCATCTGATAATCCATCATTTTTATTATATTTGTAAGTTTGTTTCTTGTCTTTAATTTCAAGTGTTGCTTTATATACATCTTTATGTACTGCAAGGTCTACAGTTTCTCTTACTACATATCCTTGATTTACATATAAGTTGTTATATCCTTTATCATTTCCATTATATAGGATGCTATATGCTCTTAGATAATTTCCCAAACTATCTTTTGCAAGTGCTGATCTATTTGTTTGGTTAATGTTATCACCTATAATAAATTTATCATATACTGGATAATATGTTCTTTGAAAATTTCCGTTTGTGTTATATCCTGTGTAAGAAGATAACATACAATCTTTTACATAACTATTTGCATTTTGACCTGCATTTCCAAAGTCGTCTATAGCATTCATGTTACGTAATTCTGTTCTTGTATATGCTTTTCCACCTTGATAATTTTGTGGATCTGCCCCAATTTCTTTAAATTTAGCATTTAAATTTTGTCTTTGGCTCTTTATATCTGTTCCTTTTGAACTTCTGTTCCAAGAAACTTCACCGTTATTTACAGGGTTATAAGAGCTGTTGTAATTAATTCCATTATACGTTGTTGGTTGGTAATACATTCCGTTATATACAAATTCTACATAGTAAGTGTACATTGCATTTAAATTGTAGAATCCATAATGTCCGTTTGCGTCTGTTGTAGTTTCAGCTTTTACTGTTCCTGCACAGTTTTTACCTTTTTGAGAAGCATTTGCTTGTGCCTCTGATGGAGAAACTTGGTGTAAAATTACTTTTACCCCTGACATTGGTTTATCTTGTGTATCTCCACTTTGTCCATTATAAGTAGATTCTTTTCCTGCTGTTCCATCAACCCATACATAACCTTCAAGTTTTGTTTTTAGGTCTACTGTAGCAGAACGTGAAGCTTGAGCTGTATTACGAGTATTGTTTGCTTCTACTGTAGTTCTAACTTCTTGTTCATCATAGTGTTCGTAATGATCTGTATCCATCTGAATGTATCCTTGATATAGTTTCCAAGATGCAGTTACTGTTATAGATGTCCACTTCTCTTTTGAGTCTTTAGTTGCTTTATATTTAAAATAATATGGGAACACATAAGTTAAATCGTCTTCTAATAAATGTCCTTTATATGTATAAACATATAGTCCACCTGACTCAAGTCTATAATATTTTGAAGTAACAGAAGAAACATACTCAAATGTTGGAGTAACAGTTAATTGTTCTGGATATCCTGCTTTACTTGCATTTACTACTACCCAGAAATTTTCTCCACTTGATGGTAAGCTATTATTTCCAGAAGCATTTCTTATTGAAAATTCTCCTGATTTATAACTTAAAGTTTTATTTCCTGCTTGAACCTTCATATCTGCAATATATGAAATATTTGTATATTGTGGATATGTTACTGTAAATGGTCCTACTATGTACTCATCTTGATTTCTATTTGAATCAACTCTGTTTACAAATACTTGGCTATTATTTGATTGCATAGAGATCAAATTTTCATATGAACCTGCAGCCTTTAGTTTATTGCTAAAGCTATAATAATTTTTTGCTTCATAATAAAGGGTATAGCCTCTAGCTGTTGTTAAAAACTTTAAAGCTGAGCTTCCACTACCATCTGCATTATATCCATGAGAAGCTCCTTCATGGTCATTTTGTAACCAATTTGCTGTTTGCACATCTGTTGCAGAATATCCTGCCTTTGTTCCATTTAAAATATAAGCATTCATTATTTGGTTAAAATTAGATGTTGTTGCTGAATTCACATTAGCGCTTTCAGTTACTTGGTTGTATATAGATGTATCGCCACTTCCCATAATCGCAACTTTAGGTGTTTGTGATTTATATCCACCAGTAATATCATATCCTCGCAAAGTACCATCCGGCTTTATTTCGGCTGCCATCTCTGCAAGCTTATTAGTTAATGCCTCATCTGTTTTTTGTTGTGCGAAATATTTAGCAGTAGTATAAATTTGTTTGAATGTATATGGTATTGCCACTACTGGCTTACTTTGGTCTACTACTCCGTTTGAATCAATTCTTATAAGCTTTCCTAAATAAGCATCATCTGTATCATATGAATACCATCCTTTATTTTTTGCCACAGTTGCTGCCATTTTTTTTGGTTCGTAGGACCCTATTAATTTTTTTGAAGTTTCAAGCATATCAGCATTAACTGATGACTGCCCGTAGCGTCCATAACTTTCTGCAGATATATAATGTTTTTCATAATCTTTTTCGCCTAATCTTAGTGGCGAGTCATTATCATCGCAGTATGCAGTTACTCCATTTCCATATTGAGGATAACTTCCTGTTGAAAAGCCTGATCTAATTGTTGATGGAATTCCTGATGTTGCAGTTCCCTTCCATTCAGCATTTGATACCTTTGAAAAGCCTACAGAAGTTGCAGTTAGTATTGCTAAGAATATTGTTGTTTTTAGTGTATTTTTTATAAATTTATTCATGCTCTATTTTTCCCTCCTTTCCTTATCTAATTACTCTCTTTTTAATTATGTATATACCTCCGCCTAGTACACATGCTATTGCAATTCCTAGAGCTGTATATATTACTACTTGGCCTGTTTGAACTGATGTTAAAACATTTGCCGAGCTATAATCATCTTCTGTTTGTACTTTATTTCCTGGAGTAGAATCAACATCATCTAATCCATAATCATTTGAAGTTTCGTAAATTTCTGCATTGTTTGTTATTGTTATACCAATAGCATTTGATGACATTTTCTTTGTTAATACAAGTGTTACTTCTGCACTTTCACCTGGATTTAATAGTTTATTTGCAAGTGAATTGTTATAAACTGTTTTGCCATCTGTGCTTGCATACCAGTTAGTATTTAATTCTGAACTAAAGCTTAGTTCTTCTGGTAAGTAATCTGCTATTTTCTTTACATATCCTGGTACTGCACCATCGTTTGTTACAACTAATTTATATTCTACAACCATTGTTGAAGAGTTTGCATATTTATCTTTGAAATCAATTTTTGCAAAGTTTTTGTTGTATTCATGTGTATTTGTTCCAGCTTCGTTTGTTACAGTAATGTTTGTAACTGTTTTATCTAGTTTCATGTCAAACTTTTTGTTTTCTACTAATCCTAAATCAACATCATAAGCATTGTCTTCTGTTAATGTTATTGTTTCTGTAACTGCCGCAGTTTGTTCTGTTCCTTCATATACAACGTTTTTATCCATTGCATCTGAATTTGTATCGCTTGATACTCCTTCTTTTCTATAATCCGTTGGGCTATATGTTTTAGAATCATAGAAGAATATTACTGTGTAATTTCCTACATATATATTACTAAAAGCATATGTTCCATTTTCATCTGTTGTTGTTATTGCATCATTTGAATTTGCGTCCTTTGCAATATTTCCTGTTGTATTATTTAATAACAATACTTTAACATTTGAAACTTTTTGTTCATCTACGTCTTTTGCTCCGTTTTTATTTGTATCAATCCAAATTGTTCCTGCAATTCTTGCTGTTTTATTTTCTATTGGTGCATTTTCTCCACCATTTATTATTTCACCTTGTTTATAAGCTTTAATTTTATTTGTAACAACATTTGATGTAACTTCTCCAATTTCTGAATTTGAAATTTTCGCTGTATTTGATACAGTTAAGTCCTTATCAGTCATATCTACTGCAACATTTACTTCTACTTTAGCAGTTTCATCTGCTCCTAGCATTGAAATTTTTGCTACTGCATTTCCGTTTTCATCTTTTTCTGCAAAAGTTTCTTCAGTTCCGTCTGCTAATATTACTTTTGTAAATGAGTAAACTAATCCATTTGGAATTGAATCTGTAAAGCTTATATCTGAAAGTATAATTTTTGAAGAATTTTTTACCGTAAATGTATACTTAAAGTTTTCAGCTGTTCCTATTTGTACACTGCTTGGTATGTTTGATGTTTGAGAAATTGTAAGCGCTGCTTTGTTAACACCAATTTCTACACTTCCTACATCTTCTGAATCTGTATTGTCTGCTTTTAAGCTTGCTGATACAGAAACTTTTTTAGATAAGTCATTTCCTGTTAATTCTTTTTGTTTTACAGTTACTTTAATTGTTGTTTCTTCATAATTTAAAGTTCCTATATTAACACTGTTTGATTTTTTATTTAATGTAGATGTTATATCATCTGTTCCTTTTTCTATTCTTACTATTTCTAGCTCATTTGGAACATTTAATGTTAAAATAGTGTTTTCTCTGTTTCCTGTGTATGCAACATCTGTCGAAGTTACTTCTCCTCTTTCTTCATTATACGAAGATTCTTTATCTGTTAAATATTCTTTTGAAGATTTTGCCTTTATTGTAATTGTAGCTTCTTCATTATTTCTAAGTTCTAGATTTTGTGTTGTAAACATGTTTGATGTAAAATATGTTTTTGTTAGTTTTACACTTGCTGTATTTGTTGTTACTGTTGCTTTTTCGTTTGCTACTGTTGCATTAAGTGATATTGTCGTGTCTTGATCATCTTGTGCTTTTGTTTTAAACCATATTTGTTTTGTTAAAGTTGAATTTGCCTCTATGCTTCCTAATGGAATTACTGCATATATTTTTGTTGCATCATTTTCATCAACTTTATATTCAACATTTGAAGGATAAATATAGTCTGTTCTTCCTTCTGGATCTTCTTCTACATAGCTCATTATTGTAAGCATTGGAACTGTTAATTTTACATCTTCTGCTTTTTCTGAACCTTCATTTTTAACATTCAAAGTATATTTTAATAGGCTTCCACTTTTAACTTCTTGTGAATTTGCTGTTAAATCTGCTGTGAATTTTGGTCCAGATCCTGTCGTAAGTCCTGTTGTAGCAGCTTGTAATGTTTCTGCTATGTTTCCATCTTTTTGATTATTTGTGTAATATACTGAATAATTTTCATATGTATATTTTTCATAGTCTAGGCTTCCTGGAACTACTGCTTTGTAGTTAAATTTAAATCCTTCTCCTACATTTAATGATTTATTTTCAATTACTATCATGTAAGATTTTGCACTACTTGTCCACTCTTGTGTCCAAGTATTAGCTGTGTCTTTGCTTGCTTGTGCATTATTTGAATAATAAACTTTTGCATTTTCTATTCCTTCTACTGTAATTGGAGAAGACATAGTTAGGTCTAAGTTTGCATTTGTTCCGTTTCCTTGAGCTGGTATTCTTCCTAAAACAACTACATCGCTTATTGTATTTCCATAGTTATTTATAACATTCATATTAAATGTTACTTCTTGCTCATTTGTTGCAACTGGAATTAATCCTGTTTTTTCGTCACTGCTTAATGATGTAACTTTTACTTCACCATTATTTTGGAATGTAACTGCATTTGTTGCAACTACTCCTGTTGGAGCTACATATTTAAGTGCGCAAGAATTTTGAGCATTTTCGCCATTTGTTTCTACTGTTACGTTTACACTATTTTCTACAGTTGGTGTTAATTCCTCTAATGTGATATTTGATTTCACAACAATTGTTGCTCCTTGTGCTACAACATTGTTATATTTTGTTTGTTCACCTTTAACTGCTATTTCAATAGTTTTTGTTCCGTCACTATTATTTATAATGTTTGTATTTTCTATTGATAATTCGTCATCATAATAAAGTTCGGCATCTGCTGAAATATCCTTAATGTTTGCTGGTAAGTTAATTTTAACTTTAGGATTTTCAAACATTTTGTCATCTATTGAATCATTTTCAAGTGTAACTCTAAATTCAACATCTTCGTTTGGAATTACTGTCGATAAATTTTCTCTATTTGTTTCAATTGATGTTTTTAAACTTGGCTCTTCTAAGTTTGAAGTATTAGTATTTTCTTTTGCCAAAACTTCTTGTCCATTATTTTTTATTGTTAAGCTTGATTTGTTTTGTATATTTGCTAAGTTTAAAATTGTTTCATTTGAATAATTTAAATCTTTTCTTAATGCTTTTACTATTTGTACATTTAAGATTCCTTCAGATTGTGGTTTTGATGTTACTATTTGAAGTTTATTGTAATTTATGTTTGACAAGTCTATTACAAAATATCCATCTACATCTGGTGAGTCCTTTGTAATAGTTGTTAAAGTTTCACTTTCTGAATTTATATTTATTGTTCCTTCTTCTCCTAATAGGTGTAAGAATTCAGCTTTTGATATTTTTACATTTCTATCATATGATATATTTTCGTAGTAAGAATTTTCTTTATTATTTAATGTAGTTTCTTCATTTATTACTACATTTTCTACTACTGATTTTACAGGTATTATTGCTTTATAATTTACTGTAAATTCAGTTTCCTTTTTATTTTCATCTGCTGTTTTTATATTATTATATAAGTAACCTTTATTAACAGTTTGAGTTATTGTAGAGTCTAAATCTGCAATTGAGCCAAATTCTTCATTTACAGTTTGACTGCCTTCTACTGATTTTTGTAATTTTAAGTTATTGCTTGAATATGTTTCTAGATTTAGGCTCGCACTATATTTAATATCGTTTGAACCTTTTTCCATATCTGAAAATTCATAAACATATGTTACTAAAAATTCATCAGTAGAGTTATTTGTCCATGTAATTTTTTCTGAATTGTCGTTTGCAGCTTTTATTTCTACTATTCCTGCATCTTGATTGTAATTGTAATTTACATCTGCAGTATTGGCATTTGTTGCTTGTGTGTTTGCAATTACTGATACATATTGTGGTTTACTATTATTAATAGTTGGAACATTTACTGTTAACTGTGCATTTTTAACTGGCAAAGTATTATTTACTATATTTTCAGTTATTTTAGATTGAACTATTAATTTATTTTCATAAACTAAATATTTAGTTAATTCATGTGACATTTGAACATCTAATGAATCCATTTTCCAGTTTGTATGGATTACAACTTTTCCAGTAACAGCTTTTTCTTTACCATTGCCATCTACATATGTTGCAGTAAGTTTTATTTCGTTATCCTTATTTGCAATATTGCTTTCTAAGTTATTTTTATTTATTGTTATGGTCAAATTTTGCTTTGCTTCACTTTCAGTATTTATTTGTGCAAGCTCTACTTTGTTGTCACTTATATTTTCACCATTTACTATGAAATTTGAGTCACTAAAATCCACTACCGTATTTTTTAAGTACCCTCCATTTTTTACAGATACTTTTAAACTTAGTGTAGCTTCTTTATCTGCATCAATTGTTGCTGTGTGTTTTCCGTTTTCGTATACTACATCAAAGCTTACGTTTGATACGTTAGTAGTTTTTTCTTGATTTTCTAATTCATTTTCACTCATAAAAGAATCTGCCGCATAACTTATTAAAGTCATTGAATTTGCAAATATAAGCAATGTTGCTAGTACAGCTGATATTCCTTTAATTATTTTGTTACTCATAATATTCCTCCTTATAAAACATCACTATTACTATTATACTATTTTTTCTGTCATTTTTCAATGGTTTTAGTGATTTTTTGCATTTTGGCAAACAAATTATGTAATTGGAATTTTTTGTGAATAATTTTATTTATTTTTAATATAATATATAATAAATAAAATCTTTTATATACAATAATATAAAATAATTTTGTTTTCAAGCTGGTGTTTTTTTGATATTTGATTTTTGCTTGCGGAAATAAACTTTTAGCTTTTTATTAAGATTTAATTACATTTATCTAGTTTCTTTAAATATTATTTTAAAAGCGCAAATTGTTTTACATAATTTATTTATTGTAAATTATATTGTTTTTAAAAATACCTTCCAAAGCAAGTTCTGAAAATTTAGTCATTAAATTCTATCAAATGTATTGACATATGCTAATTTTCGTTATATACTTATATAAGTTACATATCGCGGGGTGGAGCAGTTGGCAGCTCGCAGGGCTCATAACCCTGAGGTCGTAAGTTCGAGTCTTACCCCCGCAACCAAAATTTAAAGGGCAACTTTTGTTGTCCTTTTATATTTTTATTAAATCTTTAATATTAGCGAATTTGTTTTCTCCTATACCTGTTACGTTTTTTATATCTTCTATCGAATTAAATTTTCCGTTTTGTGTTCTGTACATTACTATTCTTTCTGCAAGTGATTCTCCTATTCCAGGTAGTTTTTGCAAATCTTCCACTGTTGCAACATTAATATTAATAAGTCCATCTTGTTTTTCTTCTCCATTTCCTGTCATTACATATTCCTTATTTTCGTCTTCTTTATTGGGAACATATAGTTTTTCTCCATCTGTTAAAACATATGCTAAATTTAATTTATTTAAATCTGCATTTTCAGTTTCTCCTCCTGCTGCCTCTATTGCGTCCACTACTCTCTGCCCTTCTTTTAATATTACCACTCCCTGGTATTTTACCTCCCCAGCTACATGCACCATTATTTTTTCATTGTTTTCAATAACTTCTGAATTTTCTTCGTTTTCAAATAGTTCATCTTGATTATTTGGGGTATTTACTTTAATAAAATAAATAATTACAATTACAAGCATTATGGCCACAGCTATTGCTATTATAATTTTAGTTTTTGTATCTAAGTCTTTTATTTTCATCACCTCCTTTACATTTTTTTAATTTTGTATTGAAGTTTTTGGAATTTTAATATATTATTATATAAATTTTTATACAAAGGATTGAATTATACAGTGAAATTTTTAAAGAAATTCCTGTGCAATTTTTTTATTGCACTTTTAATAATATTTATAAATTATAGCTCAAGCTTTGCTTCTAGCTATGTTACAAATTCAAGTACTACAATTTCAGGTGCTTCTTATGATGGTTTTATAAATGATAATTTACCACAAACTTATTCTCAGGCAGACCTTTTAATGGAAGAAAGCACTGGCACAATTTTATATGGAAAAAACATTTACAAAAGAATGTATCCTGCTAGCACCACAAAGGTAATGACTGCAATTCTTACTCTTGAGCATTGTAAACTTACAGATGTTGCAACAGCAAGTCACAATGCTGTTTACTCTGTTCCAGTAGGATATTCAAATGCTAACATTCAAGAAGGCGAACAGCTCACTATAAAAGATTTACTAAATGTTTTATTAATCCCTTCTGCCAATGATGCTGCATTTGTACTTGCAGAACATATTGCAGGCTCTGTTGATGCTTTTTCACAAATGATGAATGAAAAAGCAAAAGAAATTGGTTGTCTGAATACTAATTTTGTAAATCCTAACGGAATACATAACGAAAATCATTACTCCACTGCATATGACTTAGCACTTATTGGAAAATATGCAATGCAAATTCCAGAATTTAAGCAAATTGTTTCAAAAACATCTTGTTCTTTGCCAAAAACAAATAAATATTACAAGGAAGACAGACTTTTTAACACTACAAATTATTTAATAAAGCCTAATTATTCAAAATCTGCAACAAACTACTATTACCAATATGCAACTGGTGCCAAAACAGGTTACACAGATACTGCTAAAAACTGCGTAATTGCAACTGCTACAAAAGATAATACTTCACTTATTGTAGTTACTCTATTGGGTAAAAACACAGAGGAAGGGCTTAGTCAAAGATGGTTAGATTGCAAAAATTTATTTGAATATGGATTTAACAATTTTTCTTTTCAATCTTTAGCGACCAAAAATTCTGTATGTCAAACAAGCTCTGTAAACGGTGCCTCATCAAACACTAAAAATTTAAATTTAGTATATTCAGAAGATGTAAATGCTTATTTACCAAATAATTTTGATGTTTCTCAAATTTCTAAAACAATTTCATTAACCCAGGACCTTATTGCTCCTATTGCTAAAGGCACTGTTTTAGGAAATGTATCATACACCGTTGGTAACTTAACTTTTACCACAAACATAGTTGCTGAAAATGATGTTTTTAAGTCAGACATTATAAAAACAATTATGGAAATTTTGCTTATTATTGTAGTTTTAACTATAATTTCATATATTTTAAAATTTAATAATAAGCATAAAAAGAAAAAAAGGAAAAAGAAGTCTAAAAAAAGTTATTCGCTTAACAATTTTTATCCAAAATATTAAAAAGGGAGATTAAAAATAATCCCCCTTTATTTATTTTGTTTTTACTGTATTTGTTGTTTCTTCTACGTTTTCAGTTGCAAAGAACAATTCATTTACTACTGACTTTGTTTTTGTTTTATCTGCTACATATATTGATACACCATTGCAAAGCTCTGTTGTTCCTGGAACCATATCTGTTTTTATGTTGTCTACATCAAATTTTACTGCATATGATATATATGCCTTTAATTTTGATAAGTCCATATTTGTTGTAACATCTTCATTCATTATATCTACAATTTGTTTCAACTTAAATATGTTACTAGGTTTTAGTACTTGCCTTAAAGTAGCAGTTATGAAGTTTCTTTGAGTTTTCATTCTTCCTAAGTCTTCCATTCCATATGATGCAGGATAAGTTGAACCATTATTATTGTGTCTAAAACGTAATAGCTGTTCTGCTTTTGCTCCATCTATTAGCTGTTCACCTGCTTTTAAATGAATTGCTAAGTCTTGTCCTTCATCATCATAGTCCATATCTATTGGAACATCAAAGGTTACTCCTCCTATTGCATCTACAAGTTTTATTAAAGCATCTGTATCTATAATAATGTAATTATCTAAGTCTAAGCCTGTTACGTTGCTAATACAATCTACTGCTTCTGGAATTTTAGTTCCACTTCTGAAAACTGTGTTAATTTTGTAACTTGCTATATAATTTGTAGAAGCTGTTTTTCTATCCCTTTTGCCTACGTAGGTATCCCTTGGTATTGACAATATAGAAGCTGTTTGCTCCTTTGGGTTATATTGAGCTATCATTATTGAATCTGCAAGTTTATAGTCATCAACTCCACTTATTCCCATTACTAAAATTCTAATTGGCTCTAGGTTCTCTAGCTCGGTACTGTTTACTCCCAAAACAGTTGCTAAAAGACCGGTTGTACCTCCACCATTATTTTTTATTTTTAGTATTAATGCTCCTATTCCTGAAAGCATTAGTATTACTAACATTGTTAATACAATTTTCATAGCAGTTCTATTTTTGCTTTTTATTTTTTTATTTTTTATAGGTTTACTGCTTGAATGTTTTCCTTCATTTGTTTTTTTACTCACCACAATCACTCCAAAGTATTATTTTATTGGTTTCTAGTATAACAAATAGAATTTAAAATATCAATATTTTACATAAATATTTTTAATATAATATTGTTATTATATATAGCTTTTGCTACATATGATTTATCTATTGCATTAATTAAACCATTATTAGTCCACATAGCACTTGCAAGTGAAACTATTGCAAACACAATATAAATTATTAAAATTGCTTCTGCAATTCCATATATAATTCCGCCTGTTTTATCAAACTGTTTTATAACAGGAAGCTTTGTGACTTGTTTTGCAAAAATGTTTACTACTACAAGTATTATTCTTGCTACTATAAATAGCACAATCATAGAGCCTGCATTTACTACTGTTTTTGTTGCTTCCGTAGCAGTTTGCTCAACTATTTCATCCTTTGCTTTTTCTGCTTGGTCTTGAATATTTTGTTCTAAATTTTGTATAAAATTTGTACTTTCTCCTTTTTTATTTTCACTAGTATTTACTGATTCTGATTTACTTAAGGTTTTAACTATTGAATCATGAATATTATCATCTATTACAGTTTTTTCTGTTACACAGTTTGCTAAAGGTTTATACAAAACAAGAGCAATTACAACTGCTATCGCAAATGACAAAAGCTTTATTAAACTGCCTGTAAGGCCTTTTTTATATCCTACAAAAGCACAAACTGCAATCACTAAAATTAATATTAAATCCACTAACATATTTATTTTCCCCCTTTTATAGCTTTACAATTTCTATTTTATCTCTGTATATAATTCCTGCAATATCTTTGCTAATTACTATATTTTTGGCTTCTTGGCTTGAAACATATTTTTTTATTAGCCATCCATTTGTATCTACAAAATGTATTTCCGTTCCTAAATTTATTGCAATTTTATTTCCTACTGAATATATTTCTTTTGTGACACCAGAAAAATTATAAACACTTTCTTTATTATTTGATGTATTTATAATTCTCGTTTTCGATGTTGTAGAAAACATTCCACTTGCAACTTCTTCCATTGCAACACAGTAGCTATCTAGCTTTGCCGATACAAAAGTTATGCTGTTTCCCTCTTTTCCGTACTTCAATATCTCTTCATTAGAGTTATCTTTTATTACACATATCTCATCATCATAAACACATACTAGCCTGTTATTATTTTGATACTCTAAATTTACTATTAATTTGTTTGAGTCTGCCTTATATGTATAAGCTATTGCTTCTTCTTGTTTATCCTTCGCCTTTTGTATATCTATAATTTTTATGTTTGATTGAATCACCGTTCCGCTTGTATTTAGCTCTCCATATGCTAAGTACTTGCAATCTTTTGATATTGTAACAT
Organism: uncultured Clostridia bacterium; assembly: GCA_934169535.1. GTDB lineage: Bacteria > Bacillota > Clostridia > TANB77 > CAG-508 > CAG-245. The sequence continues at coordinate 23,675 of CAKPOC010000003.1, forward strand.
CTGCTACTATTGTGTTTGAAAGGTAATTTTTAAATAACTCATTTCCATCTGGGTCAAATAACTCAATTACTGTTTTATATGTAGTTCCTGTAATTATTACTGCTGTATATCCAACTTCGTTTACACTTACCTTAGATATTTTTCCTTCTATTTCTTTTTCCCAAAATTTTGAGCCATTTTTTATCATATACACTTTATTTCCATTTTTTTCAGCCAAAACAAAATACTCATTATTTATTGCAGAAACAGGCTCACTTATATCAACATTTTCCTGTTTTTCCTTTTTACCAGAAGTGTTGTATGTTGTAAGGGTTGTTCCATTTAGTATAATAATTTTATCCTGGCACGCAAAAAAGTTAGATTTATCATATTCAGCTATTTCTATTTTGTTTAGATTATTTTCATTTACGTTTTTTTCTAGTATGTGCTCGTCTATATATTTTCTCGCGCTTTCATTATTTGCATAAACTGCATATGCAATTATGGCGAAAATTATTAGAACTCCAACTATTGCAACTCCTATTAACCTAGAAACATTAACCTTTTTTTTAGGTTCCTCATTCATTTTAATTTGTTCATTATTTAAATAAATTAAATTATCTTTTTTCATAAGCATATTTCTTTCTATTATAATTGCTATTAGTATACTACAACTTTTTTTATTTTGCTATACTTCTATAGTATTTTTCTATTAAAATCACTTGAATAATACTTACAAGTCCAAATAATGGATACAAAATTGATACTAGATTTCCAAAACCTATATAGGAAGCTGCTATTCCCAAAGCACACATTGCTAAAGCTACTTTTTTATATGTTTTTCTATTTTTTATGTTGCAAATAACTCCATATCCTGCTGAAAGAGCAGACGAAAATATTGCAATTACAAGAACTACTGAATATAAAGCTCCTTCTAAAGCATTTTTTTCTAGCACTTTTGCAACTGGTAAGTCAAAATTTTTGACGTCTTTTGTCGAAATTAAGTTTATTATGCCTAACGCAAGTACTCCAATTATTAAACTCGAAACTATTGCAATTATTTTATTTGATTTTTCATTTTTTACAAATTTACTTGCAGATATAATTATTGGAATTAATAGTATGCCATTATAGCTAGCATATAGTATCGCCATTGTAAAGCTTGGAAATATTTCATTTGCTGTGCTTTCTAGATTAATGCTTAATGGCTTAGTAAATACTATAGCCACTGTAATTATAATTAATGCTGGAATTATCACGCTGCAAACCTTCATAATTCCTTCGATATCTCTTAAAAAAACTATATACACGCAAACAGCTACTATTACTCCAGATATAATTATTGAAATATTAAATTCTTGTTTAAAATATGAGCAAAAGCCTGCCATCATTGTAAAAAAAGTAAATAACAAAAATATATTTATTATATTTTTTAAAAGAGCCTTATTAAATTTATATATTTTTTCATTTTTTGATTTAGATATTTCGTTTATAAAATCATTATTACTTTTAATATTTTTTATTTTACATATTCTAAAAGTTTTGTAGATAATACTTCCTATTATAATAGAAGAAAAAACTGCACCTACTACTCCCAAACCTTTAAACTGCGCAAAGAACACATATATTTCCTTGCCAGATGCAAAACCTGCTCCGCACAAAAGTTCCAACAATTAAAGAAATTATTTTTATATAATCTTTCAAATTTAAAATCTCCTTTTGTTTATAGTATGCACCTTTTTTTACTTGTATACAAAAATGTACTAAGCCAATGTTTTTAGCTTAGTACATTTTATTTTTTATTTTTTTCTGCGTCTTATTTGCCAAACTATAATTCCTAAAAGTAATATTAAAATTGGTAGTGCTATAATTATTGTTTTTATAATTGTAACTTGCTTTTCAGTTGCTGAAAATGTATAAATTGTGCCTGTATCTTTTCTTATTGTTACATTATCTGTTCTTTGTGTTAAATATGAAATTGAATTTATAACTAGGTCTTTATTGTTATAAAACATTATTCCCATCTTTTGGCTAGTGCTGTTTGACTTTGTTCCATAAAGTGTTATTCCTAAGTCACTTGCAAATATACTATTTGAATATAGTATTAATTGAGAATTTACTTCTTCACCATTTTCTTTTGTTATTTTTTTATCGAGCAACGTTCCCATAACTGCTCCTGAAGCATCTTCATCTGTTGATACTTTAGAATTTGATGTTATGCTTCCATCATTTCTTAAAAATGCTGTGTCTTTAGCATAAATTAAATCTGTTTTAGTTACATTTAATTCATTTATATTAGAGTTTTCTTCTATTTTTCCTGCACTCATAAATACAACTCCAACACCTTTTGAAATATATTTAGTTATTGATGAATCTTCATTAATGTTTGGTAAAATCATATCCGCATATCCACTTATCATGTTTGCTGAATTTGACTCAAATATTGCACCGGTAGACAAGCTAACTCCATATTCACTAAGAATTTTATTAAAGTTTGTAAGTTCTACTCTTCCAAAGTTTGGATCCGCAAGTATCATTAATTTTCCACCATTATTTATGTATGCTAATATTTCGTTTGTTTCAAATTCAGATAAGTCTTCTGAAAGGGTTGTGATTACTAAAACATCACAATCTTCTGGAATTCCACCTTTTTGTACTATGCTTAAATTTTCTACTTCGTTTGCTTCATTTTTTAAATATTCTTGTGCTACTGTATATTGATCATTATAGTAAGCATGGTCTTCTGCAAAATATATTTTAGGTGTTTTCTCTAAATTTACTGCTAAAATTGCATTTGTTAAAGCTTGCTCTGTTATATCTATGCTTTCATTACTTGAATAGTCCATACTATATAAGTCACTAGTTGTTAGGGCTTTTGAATTTTTGTCACATTCTACAACTATTAAGCTTTCTGTGCTAGTTCCAATTCCGTACTTTTCTACTAAATCGCTTCTTGTATTGGTGTCTGATAAAATTTCGTATGATATTTTTTCATTTTGATTTGAATATAGTTTTGCAAATTCTTCTACTTCTGGATAATTGCTCATTCCATATAAAATTATCTTTGTGTCATTTTTAATGTTTGAAATTTTATCTTTTGACTCTTGTGATAATGAATATAGTTTTTGGCTTGTTAAGTCAATATATTGTGGCTCTATTTTCTCTGCTAGTATGTTAGCTGCAATGTATAACATAACTACAAGTATTATCAAAATAGCTGTAAAGCTTGCACTTCCTAGCCATTTGCCTTTTTTTATAAAAGCTTTTAACTTTTCTTTCACTTTTTGTTCCTCCTATTTCAACAATTTTCTTCTTTTTAGCACAATTATTGTCATCGTTATAAACATAACAGTTATTAATGCTAAATTTATAGTTTCAGTAATTGGTAACTTTCCTGTTATAAATGGATAAAATTGCTCAATTAATGATACTTTAGTAAAATTTGATGATATATTTGGTGCAAGCCATGACAAAATAAATATACCTGTTGTTACTACTGCTGCTATTATTTGATTTTCCGTTAAACTTGAAATAAAAATTCCAAGTGAAATATATGCCATTGATAATAGTAAAAAACCAAGCATTGACACTGCAACAGAAGGTATATCTGGCACTTTAAAATAGCAAAGTATTCCAAAATATATAAGTGTAAGTAGTTCCACTATTACTATTACTAGCGCTGCTGCAAAAAATTTGCCTAAAACTATTTTTATGGTGCTTTTGGGAGATGTAAAAAGTAGCTGCTCTGTTCCATTTTTTCGTTCCTCTGCAAAAGTTCTCATTGTTAAAAGTGGAATTATAAAAACTAATGTGTACATTGCACTATAATAAAATACATACTGGAATGTAGTTACTCCATTTTGAATTGTTGTTATGTAAAAAAGTATACTAAACATTGCCAAAAATAAGCTTATAAATACATAACCTATTGGAGATAAAAAGTAAGTTTTAAACTCTTTCTTCATTACTGTCCACATCTTCTTTTCCTCCTTCCTTTATAAGAAGCATGAATGCGTCTTCTAGTGATGCCTCTACCTTTTTAAGTTCAAATATTGTAATATCATTTTTAGGAAGTACGTCAAATAATTTTTTTCGTATATCCTCATCTTTTGATGCTGTTATTTCGTATTGTTTTGTTCCATCATCATTACTTTTTATTAATTTGTATTCTGTGATTTCTGGAATTTGCTTTTTAATTTCTTTCATGTTGTCTTTTTTATCTTCTACAGTTATTGCAATTACATTGTTATTTTGTGTTTTATTTTCTAAGTTTTCTGGAGTATCAATTGCTACAATTTTGCCTTTATTTAATATAATTACTTTTTCGCATATTTGACTTACTTCAGACAAAATATGTGAGCTTAAAATTACAGTATGTTTTTTTCCTAAATCTTTTATTATTTTTCTTATTTCGGTTATTTGTTTTGGGTCTAGCCCTACTGTTGGCTCATCAAGTATTATTACTTTTGGATCTCCAACTAAAGCTCCTGCCAGGCTTACTCTTTGCCTGTATCCTCTCGATAAATTTTTTATTAGTTTTTGAGAAACCTCAGTAAGCCCTGCCTCATCTAGTGCTTTGGCTACTGCTTCTTTTCTTTCTTTTCTGGAAATTTCTTTAAGTTCTGCCATATACTTTACAAATTCTTTAACTGTAAGTTCTTGGTATAAAGGAGTTCCCTCTGGCATATATCCTATATTTTTTTTAGCTTTTAATGGTTTTTTTTGAATATCATAACTGTCTATTATAATTTGTCCTTCTGTTGGTTCTGTATATCCTGTTATCATATTCATTGTGGTGCTTTTTCCTGCACCGTTTGGGCCTAAAAGTCCTACAACTTCTCCATCATTTATTGAGAAACTGATATCACAAACAGCTGTAAACTTTCCAAATTTTTTAGTGACGTTTTTAACTTCTATCACTTGTTTGTACCTCCAATCTTCTGTTTCCGTAATATTTTACAAAAATTATATTATCACTAGATTTGAGGTTATGCAATATTTTTGGTCAAGTTCACAAAGAATTCACATTTTATACTTTTCAAATTGATTTATTGCTTATAACGTGCTATAATACTTTTATATTTGATGAAAGGATTATTATTATGACAAGTAAACAAAGAGCTTATTTAAGAAGTTTGGCAAGTAACATATCTCCAATATTCCAAGTTGGAAAAAATGGAGTTTCAGATAATTTAATTGATCAACTTTGTGATGCTTTAAAAGCTAGAGAATTAATAAAAGTAAATGTTTTAGAAAATTCTGATTATGATGTAAAAGAATTAGGAATTATTTTGGCCGAAAAAACAGACTCTGCCTTAGTTCAAACATTGGGAAATAAAATTACATTATTTAAACAAAGAAAAAAGGATTCAAAAATAGAGCTACCTAAATAAAAAACTCCCCCATTATTAAACAATAATGAGGGTTTTTATTATTTATTTTGTGTTATTTCTACATTAGGAAATATTTTCTTTATATTTTCATTAGAAAAAGCTTCGTTTTGAAATTGCTGAATCCAAGTATTATTTACTGTATAGTTTTTTCCATTTAACTCATCTTTTACCCTTGATGTATACACAATTAGTGCCCAAACTGTGGATAACGTAACAAAAATAATTACCAACAGTGAAATAATATCTACAATAATTGCTACTTTTAAATTCATTTTTGTTATTAGTTTATTTAAATATGGTTCTACAGTTAAAATCAATACACTTATTATTCCAAATATGGGTATATGTATTGTATTAATTCTTGGTGAAAAATTTAAATATGTGTTTGCAAAATTCCATACTTTTATTTCTAATCCAGCCTCTAAAATGAAACTTATGCAATATTCCATTAATGTACCAATTAGCATTCCATAAATAAATATTTTAATTTTTTGATTTTTGTAATTACCAAGTAATTTTATAAAAATTACTGCGCAAATTCCATAAAATATACAAAGTGTCCCTAATATAAGGCCCTTTTTAGTTATAACAAAGCCATAAATAAATTCAGCTGCTAAGCCAAGTAAACTAAAAATTAATAAATACATTATATTTAAATTAAATTTTTGAAATTTTAAATTATTTTTTATTTTAGGTTTGTCCTTTTTTACTTCTTTGGTATCTTTTTTATTTTTCATTTTTTATATAATCAATTG
>CAKPOC010000004.1 GCA_934169535.1 uncultured Clostridia bacterium
AATTGAAATAACAGGCTTAAGTGCGGAAGAAATAAAAAAACTATAAAGTATAAAAAAGGAAGAATAGAAATATTCGTCCTTTTTTTATAAATTTGAAAAAAATACTATCAATTTTGACAAAAAAGGTGTATAATTTATGCTCGAAAAGAAATAAATATAAGGAGGAAAACTGGTATGATAAAAATAGCATTTTTTGACACAAAAGAGTATGACAAAAAAATATTTGGAGAATATAACAAAAAATATAAGTATGACATCAAATATTTTGATTCGAAATTAAACAAAGAAACTGCGCCACTTGTAAAAGGATTTGACGTTGTATGTGTATTTGTAAATGATGTAGTAGATGAAGAAACTATTGAAATTCTTAAAAGAGAAGGTGTAAAGCTAATTGCTCTTCGTTGTGCAGGGTATAACAATGTAGCACTACAAGCATTAGGAGATGAAATAAAAGCTGTAAGAGTTCCAGCGTATTCTCCACATGCAGTAGCAGAGCACGCAACAGCTCTACTTCTTGAAATAGACAGAAAAATTTATAAAGCATATCAAAGAACTAAAAAATACAACTTCACATTAAACGGTTTAGTAGGATTTGATATATATGGAAAAACTGTTGGTGTTATAGGAACAGGAAAAATTGGAAAAGAATTTTGTAAAATAATGAAAGGATTTGGAGCAAATGTACTTGCATATGATGTTTACCATGACGAAAATGCAGAAAAAGAAATAGGCTTTAAATATGTTTCATTAGATGAATTGTTAGCAAATTCAGACATAATTTCATTACATTGCCCACTTACACCTGAAAACGAGAATTTGATCAATGCAGAAGCTATAAAGAAAATGAAAAAAGGTGTAATAATAATCAACACAAGTAGAGGAAAATTAATAAAAACAGGAGATTTAATAAAAGCTTTAGAAAATGAAAAAATAGGCGGAGTAGGTCTAGACGTATTTGACGAAGAAGGAGATTATTTCTTAAACGATATGTCAATGAAATACAAACGTAACAGAAATTTATCAGAACTTTTATCAATGCCTAATGTAATAATAACTTCACATCAAGCATTCTTCACAAGAGAGGCTTTAAACAAAATTGCACATGATACTTGCGAAAACATTAAAGAATATTTTGAAACAGGAAAATGTATAAACGAAGTAAAATAATGGGAAAAGGAACATCAAGATGAAAAATATAAAGAATATAGCAACAATTATAATAAGTTTATTGCTAATTTGTGTACTTAAAAATGCAGCTTTTGCAACAACTATAAGTGATTCTACAAATAGCATAAAAGAAAGTGGCCAAACAGAAATTAATTCTGAAGAAGACTTAAAAAATGTAGTAATAAATACAATGTCGACAATAAATTCAGAGGGAATAAGTAAAGACTTACTAGAAGATGTAACAAAAACATACAAGAAAATAAGCAAAAATTATTCAAATGCAGAAATTGCAAAAGCAATAAAAGACAACAAAGAAATTTTAAAACAAAATGGAATAGAAGAAGCCAATATTGATGCAACGGCAAATGTTTTAAACAATGTTTCAACTGAACAAACAACCAAAATATTGGAAAGCGTAGATGTTGAAAAAATAGGAGAGAAACTTGAAAATGGAGTATCTGTAAAAGAAATAATAACTGATGTTACGGCGAACTTATCAACCACTGAAAAAGTTAACTTAGTCATGAGCATGGTAAACTCAATGAAAATAATAAGAATTTTATTTATAATTTTACTAATAAGATTTATATATAGAACTTTATTAAGATGCGTAATTTATAAAAAAGCAGGGAAAAAAGCATGGGCTGCATTTGTACCAATATACCGAAATGTAGTTATGTTACAAGTTTGCAAAATGTCACCTTGGTGGTTACTACTACTATTATTACCTGCAATAGGATGGATTATTTTATGGCTAGTATCTGTTGCAAGTAAATTTATGCTTGCAGAAAAATTTGAAAAAGGAGTAGGATTTTCATTTGGATTATGGTTACTTCCTACAATTTTTGAAACAATATTAGTATTGCCAAAAAATAAATATGAAAAAGACGAAGATTAATTTTCTTCGTCTTTTTCTATGTAAATAATCTTCCGGCTATGCTGGTAGTAACTTAGCCCTAAGGGTGTTATGAGTAAAATACATCCGCCTAAGCCTGAGAATTTTTATTGATTGGTTGTGTTAAATCAGAAGTGCAATGTGGACATCTAGTAGCCTTATATTTTATTTCTGTTAAGCAGTATGGACAAATCTTTGTTTCTGGTACTACTTCTACAGAAACTTCTTCTTTTTTATTTTTTATTAAACCTTTTTTATTTAATTTTTTAAGAAGCTTGTCGTTAAGTTCTTTTAATTTTTGAGATTCTCTATCATTTAATTTATTTATGTATCTTACCATTAAAAATATTGAAAAAGCTATTATCAAGAAGTTTACAATTGCTGTAATAAAATTTCCGTATTTTATAGAAGCGTTTCCAACAGTAAGAACCATATCGGAAAAATCAATTTTTCCTGTAAAAATTGAAATTGTAGGCATTATAACATCTTCAACTAATGAAGTTACAATTTTTTGAAAAGCGCCACCTATAATAACACCAACTGCAAGGTCCATAACATTACCTTTCATAGCAAAATCTTTAAATTCTTTTAACATATTAATCACCTTAAAAATAAAATTTAGGTTATAGCACCTATAGCTAATATTAGAATACAATATTTGAAAAAGAAAAGTCAAGCAATTTGTCGAATTTTAGTATAAAGGGCTTGAAATCAATGTATAATAATGATATAATACGTGTTGCGTGGAAAGATAATTATGTGAATAAACACATAAAATAAAAAGAAAGAGGGAAATAAAACAATGAAATCTTTAAGAAAAACTAAAATTGTTGGAACAATCGGACCTGCTTCAGAAAACAGATTAGAAGAATTATTCGATGCTGGATTAAACGTTTGCAGAATTAACTATTCTCATGGAAGTTGGGATGAGCAAAAGGAAAAAACAGAAGCTATATTAAAAATAAGAGAAGAAAAAGAGCTTCCAATTGCTTTATTACTAGATACAAAAGGACCTGAAATAAGAACAGGAATGTTATATACAGGAAAAAATACAAAAATTCAATTAAAAGATGGACAAAAATTCACATTATATAATGAAGATGTAACAGGAAACGAAGAAGGCGTTTCTGTAACATACAAAAAATTATATGAAGATGTAAAACCAGGAACAAAAATTTTAATTGACGATGGTGCAATAGAATTAAGAGTTGAAGAAGTTGTTGGAAAAGATATAGTAACAACAGTTGTTCACGGAAATGGTTTAGGAAGTAGAAAAACTATGAATCTACCTGGAACAATAATAAGACTTCCAGGCCTTGCAGACAAAGATATTGCAGACTTAAAAACAGCTTGCGCACATGGATATGATTATATAGCTCTTTCATTTGCAAGAAATGAAGAAGATATAAAAAATGTAAGAAAAATATTAGATGAAAATGGCGGAAAAGACATTCAAATTTTAACAAAAATTGAAAATGTTGAAGGTCTTTCAAATTTAAATCAAATAATTAATTTAGCTGATGGACAAATGATAGCTCGTGGAGATATGGCTACAGAAACAGACTTTACAGAACCACCAGTTGTTCAAAAACAAATAATTAAGCTATGTAACAAAGAAAACAAACCAGTTATAACAGCTACACAAATGCTTGAATCAATGACTCATCAACCATTACCTACAAGAGCTGAAGCAAGCGACGTTGCAAATGCTGTTTATGATAGAACAGGTGCAATAATGCTTTCTGGTGAATGTGCTCAAGGTGATTATCCAGTAGAATGTGTAAAAACAATGGTTAAAATAGCAAACAGAGTTGAACCAGAAATTAATTACTGGAAGAGATTTGATGAAAACAAAAATGTTAACCTAAATACAGTAGCAGAAAATGTAGCATATGCTACATGCGTAATGGCTAAAAACATGAAAGCTGACGCAATAGTTTGCTACACAAATACAGGTAAATCTGCTAAAAACTTAGCAGGATTAGGAGCAGGATGCCCAATACTTGCAATAACAGACAACAGGAGAACATTTAACCAATTATCATTAGTTTGGAACGTAATGCCAATACTTGTTGACAAAAAAGAAACAAACAACAAAATGATAGAAGCAGGAATTGAAAAATTAAAGAACAAAGAAATTCTTGAAAAAGGTGATGTTGTTGTAATAGCAGGTGGAGATGAAATAATTCCTACTGAACAAAAAGAATTAAACAAAACAATAGGTGGAGTTTTAAAAATATAATAATCAAAACGGGGACTTAAAAGTTCTCGTTTTTTTATTGAAAGTTTCATAAATTTATTATAAAATATACCTTAATAAAGGAGATGAAATTTATGAAAAAAATAGCAATCATAATAGTAATTTTGCTTGTGCTAATAGCTGCGGTAGGGGGAACTTTACTATTTTTAAATAATTCTCAAAAAAAGAATAGCTTTGAAAATAATAACATCGAAGAAAATATTGAAAATGTAGAAAATGAGAATTTAGAAATAATTTCAGATGATTTTAAGCAAGATGAAATAACTGCTGAAATAGAAAAAGGAAAAATTGCAAGTGAAAAATCAATATATACAGATGAAAATAGCAATAGGGCAGTAATTCCTGCAGGCTATGGAGTGGTAAAGGATACATCTACAATAAATAAAGGACTTGTAATTTCGGATATAGCAGATGATGATATGCAAAATTCTAAAGGTGGAAATCAATTTGTATGGATTCCAGTAGCTACGCCATTTTTAGATTTAAGCAATTGCAAAACAGAAGATGAAATAAATAGCAGTTTGAAAAATGAAACGTCACAAGGGAAATATCCAATGGCGATAAGACTTGCAAATGGAAACTATGCAGGAGTGCTATACAAATTTGAACAAGTTAAAGAAAATACAAGTATAAGCATAACACCAGAAGTATATGGCAAAAATGCAATAAGAAAAGAACCATCAGCAACAAGTGGACAAAACGAAAACTATCAAAATGAATTTAATAATATTGCAAAGCAGGTAAGAAACGACGGAGGATTTTGGATTGCAAGGTTTGAGACTAGTTTAAATGAACAAACAAATAAAGCAGAAAGCAAGAAAAATAGAAATGTGCTAACAAATAAAAATTGGTTTGAATTATATGAAATAGAGAAAACTTTATCTACACAAAATACAACAAGTGGAATGATTTGGGGCTGTCAATGGGATCAAATTATGATACTTTTTAAAGATGTAGAAAATGCGCAAGGAAGTCAAAGTCATTTTTACATATTAGATAGTACGAATGCTGGAAATTATTCGGATTTAGAAATAAGAGATGGAAAAAATGTTATAAAAAAAGCAGGAGAAGCCGTAAGATATCCAACAGGTTATATTGACAATTTCGAGATATTTGGAATTTATGATTTGGCGGGAAATGCTTTTGAATGGACAATGGAAGAATATTATGGCTCAACAAGAGTTTTAAGAGGCGGCTATTGCGCATATGATGGAAAAACGTACCCTGTTTCTAGTAGAACTGGAATAGTTCCGAACTATTCTGGTGAAGAAAGAATAATATCAAATACAGGCTCTAGAATGATATTATATTAAAATGCTCAAAATAGTATAGTTTTGGGCAAAAAAACAGAAAAACACTTGTATTTTAACAAAAAATATGATATCATAAAAAAGGTTGGTACCTTATGCTTGGTTTTAGGCAAAAACTCCACTAATTCTAAGAATAAGGCAAATATAAAATAGGAGGAAATTAAAATGACAAAGGAAAGAAAACAAGAATTAATTGCAACTTACAGAAGAGATGAAAAGGACACTGGTTCTCCAGAAGTTCAAATAGCTCTTTTAACTGAAAGAATCAAAAATCTTACAGAACATTTAAAAACACATCAAAAAGATAATCACTCAAGAAGAGGATTATTAAAAATGGTAGGTGCTAGAAGAAACTTATTAAACTACCTAGCAAACGAAGATGTTCAAAGATACAGAGATATAGTTGAAAAACTAGGACTAAGAAAATAATTACAAAACAAAAGGGCGTTTTACAATTTTAGGTTAAAGCGCCCATTTTTAAAAATACTTTAAAATTAGAAGTAGCTTGTATAAAGTAGTAAAGTACTATTTTATAGAGGTTACAATCTAATAAAGGTATTTTTAAATGAAACTTTTCAGGAGGTAAAAATGGGGTTTAAAAATTTAATTTCAAAAATGAAAAAAACAAACAAAATATCTAATAATAGAGAGGAAGAGAAAATGAGTAGAAAATTTGAAACAGAACTAGCTGGAAGAAAACTAGTAGTAGAAACAGGAAGAGTTGCTGAACTTAGCAACGGAAATGCTATAATACGTTATGGAGATACAGTTGTAATGGTAAATGTTACAGCATCAAAAGAGCCAAGAGAAGGAATTGACTTTTTCCCACTATCAGTTGATTACGAGGAAAAATTATATTCAGTAGGAAAAATTCCAGGAAGCTTTACAAAAAGGGAAGGAAAACCAGCAGATAAAGCAATTTTAACATCAAGAGCAATAGATAGACCATTAAGACCATTATTTCCAAAAGATTTTAGAAATGATGTTGTAGTTGTTGCAACAGTACTATCTGTAGAACCAGATAACAGCCCAGAAGTATGTGCTATGATTGGTGCGTCAGTAGCATTATCAATATCTGATATCCCATTTGGAGGACCTACAGCTGCAGTAAATGTAGGATATGTAGATGACAAAATTGTAATAAATCCAACATTAGAGCAAAGGGAAAAAACAAGATTAACTCTTACAGTTGCAGGAACTATGGAAAAAGTTACAATGATTGAAGCAGGTGCTGATGAAATACCTAACGACACAATGCTTGACTGCATAAAAGCAGGACATGATGAAATTAAAAAACTTTGCAAATTTATAGAAAATATTAAAGAAGAAGTTGGAAAACCTAAGTTTGAATATACTTCATTTGCAACAAACAAAGAAGTATTTGAAGAAATATCTACAAATTTTAAAGAAAGAATGTATAAAGATGTTCAAGCACAAGACAAAGAAACAAGAGATGCTAACATGGACAAAATTACAGAGGACATTAAAAATTATTTTGTAGAAAAATATGGAGAAGAAGAAGCTTTAAATAAATCAGCAGATATAGCAAATAGCATTCATGATTTAGAAAAAGAATGTGTTCGTGAAATGATTTTCAAAGAGCACAAACGTCCAGATGGTAGAAAAATAGATGAATTAAGACCACTTTCTTGCGAAGTAGGATTTCTTCCAAGAGTACATGGAAGTGCAATATTTACAAGGGGCCAAACTCAAGTTTTATCAGTAGTAACACTTGGAACAAAAGCAGAGGAGCAAGAACTTGACGGATTAGATGAACAAACTTCAAAAAGATATATGCATCAATATAACTTCCCATCTTATTCAGTAGGAGAAGCAAGACCATCACGTGGACCTGGAAGAAGAGAAATAGGACATGGTGCTTTAGCAGAAAAAGCATTAGTTCCAGTAATACCATCAGAAAAAGATTTTCCTTATACAATAAGAGTTGTATCAGAAGTACTTTCTTCAAATGGTTCAACATCACAAGCAAGTATATGTGGAAGTACTTTAGCATTAATGGATGCAGGTGTTCCAATTAAAAAGCCAGTAGCAGGAATTTCAACAGGACTTGTTACATCAAAGGAAAATCCAAACGACTATGTAATGCTTACAGATATTCAAGGAATAGAAGATTTCTTTGGAGATATGGACTTTAAAGTTGGAGGAACTAAAGATGGTATAACAGCAATTCAAGTAGACATAAAAAATGATGGATTGACATATGATATAATTAAACAAGCTTTTGAAAGAACAAAAGTTGCAAGAGATTATATACTAGATAATATTATGCTTCCACAAATTGCAGAACCAAGAAAAGAACTTTCAAAATATGCACCAAGAATTATAACAACAACAATTTCAGTAGACAAAATAAAAGATGTAATCGGACCTGGTGGAAAAATGATAAACAAAATAATTGCTGAAACAGGAGTTAAAATTGACATTGAAGAAGACGGATCTGTATGTATTTATTCAAATGATGATGAAAGCGGAAAGAAAGCATTAAAAATGATTGAACTTATTGCTAAAGATCCTGAAGTTGGTGGCATTTATGATGGTGTAATTACAAGAATAGTAAGTTTTGGAGCTTTTGTAGATATTGGAGGAGGAAGAGAAGGATTACTTCACATTTCTAAAATATCAAGCAAAAGAGTAGAGAGAGTAGAAGATGTTCTTTCTGTAGGAGATGAAATAAGAGTAAAAGTATATGAAATAGATTCTCAAGGAAGAATAAATTTAAGCATGAAAGACTTGGAAGCTTCAAAAAATGAGGAGTAAAATTTAAAATGAAGTATTTATATATTATACAACAAGCAATGGTTTGGATATTAACTATTTATTGGTTGTACCAATTAATAATCAGCTTGTGTTCATTTGTAAAAATAAAAGAGAAAAAAATAATAGAAGACAAAAATCATAAATTTATGGCGATTGTACCAGCACATAATGAAGAACAGGTTATTGGTAACTTGATAGAAAGCTTAAAGAACCAAACATATCCTAGCAATTTGGTAGATATATATGTTATTGCAGATAACTGTACTGACAAAACTGCACAAATTGCAAGGAGCCTTGGTGCAATTGTAGTGGAGCGTACAGAAAAAGAAAAAGCAAAGCAAACAAAAGGAGCTGCACTTCAATGGTTTTTATTGCAAAAAATTAAAGAAAATGCAGATTATGATGCTTTTTGTATATTTGATGCAGATAATATAGTTGATAAAAACTTTTTTACAGCCATGAATAAAAAATTATGCCAAGGTGAAGAAGTTGTACAAGGATATCGTGATATTAAAAATCCATCAGATAGTTGGGTTTCAGCAGGTTATGCAATATTTTATTGGACAATGCACAGATTTTACCACTTAGCAAGATATAATTTAGGTTTATCTGCATTATTAAACGGAACAGGTTTCATGGTTAAGTTTGATGTCATAAAACCAACAGGATGGGACACAAAAACTTTAACAGAGGACATAGAATTTTCTTTAAAAACTATTATAAAAGGAAAAAAAGTTGGCTGGGCAGTTGATGCAATTGTATATGATGAGCAACCAGTCGGATTTAAAGCTTCATGGTCACAACGTTCAAGATGGACAATAGGACACATGCAATGTTTACGTGAGTATACAGGAGACTTAGCAGAAGCATTAAAAGAGAAAAAAACATTATTAAATTTTGATGGACTATTATATATGGTTGGAAGTATCCCAATGTTTGTTATGACAGTAGTGCTACTTATATTAAACTTTATTATGTATGGAGCTGGTGGAATGACAACAGCCGACCTAATCATAAATTGCTTAAAGTATATATTACCAACATTTTTACTACCTATTTTTACTGGATTTGTAATATTAATAATCGAAAAGAAACCAATAAAGCCAATGCTTAAGGGCTTAGCTTTATATCCAATATTTTTAGGATCATGGTTATTAATAAATGCAAAATGCTTATTTGTAAGAAATACAAGTTGGGACAAAATAGACCACGTAAGAGATATAAAAATAAAAGATGTAGGCTAATTTATATAGCTTTGAAAGGAAACTTAAATGAAAACTTATGCTTTTGTAGGACCTTCTGGAACTGGAAAAAGTTATAGAGCACAAATGGTAGCTAATGCAAATGGAATTCACTATATAATAGATGACGGACTTTTCATAGACGAAAATGAAGTATTAGCAGGGACTTCAGCAAAAAAAGCACCAACAAAAATAGAAACTGTAAAACATGCGTTATTTATAGAACCAGAAGAGCAAAAAGAAATGAAAGAAGCAATAAAAAAATATAAGCCAGACAATATTTTAATTTTAGGAACTTCTGATAAAATGGTGCAAAAAATAAGGGAAAGCTTAGGCCTTCCGGATTTTACAAAAACTATTTATATAAACGAAGTCGCCACAGAAGAAGAAATGAAAAAGGCAAAAAATATAAGAGTAACACAGGGAAAACATGTAATTCCTGTGCCAACTTTTGAAATAAAAAAAGATTTTTCAGGTTATATTTTGGATCCACTACAAATATTTAGAACAAAAAGCAAATTAGGAGGACCATAT
The DNA here is from genome assembly GCA_934169535.1 of uncultured Clostridia bacterium. Lineage (GTDB taxonomy): Bacteria > Bacillota > Clostridia > TANB77 > CAG-508 > CAG-245. The sequence goes on from CAKPOC010000004.1 coordinate 10,186, forward strand.
TTAGCCGAAAAATCGATAATAAGACCAACTTTTAGCTACCTTGGAAATTTCACAATTTCTGATAGTGTATTTAGACAAATTGCAGAAAGAGTGGCGTCTCAAATGCCATCAATATATGAAATTACAAGAACCAGAGTAGAAAATTATGGTGATGGAATTTTTATTTCAATGGAAGCTATTATAACATATGGCTACAATGTTGTAGATGTTTTAAAACAATTTAAAAACAGCTTGAGTAAAGAAATAGAAAAGCAAACAGCAATGAACACTGTAAGAGTGGAACTTTTAGCTAAAGGAATTCATGTACCAGAAGAAAAATAAAACTTTATAATGAGTATTAGTAAAGCTAATACTCAAATAAATTTTGTATAAAGTATAGGAGGAAAACAAAATGTCTTTTATAGTCGCAATCGATGGCCCTGCAGGGACAGGCAAAGGAACAATGGCAGATTTACTTTCAAAAAAATATGGATTTGTAAATATTGATACAGGTGCAACTTATAGATGTGTAGCATTAAAAATGATACGCCAAAATGTAAGCTTAGATGAAAAAGAAAAGATTATAAAAATTGCACAAAGCATAAACATTGATATGCAAACAATAGCAGGGGAGCTAGAAATTTTTTTAGATGGAGAAAATGTAAGTAAACAAATTAGAACTCCAGAAGTTGCAAAAATTGTATCTCAAGTGTCTAGCATAAAAGAAGTAAGAACTGCAATGGTAAATGTTCAAAGAATGCTTGCAAAAGGGAAAGACGTAATAATGGAAGGAAGAGATATAACAACGGTTGTATTTCCAAATGCGGATGTAAAAATTTATTTAGACGGCGATGTAAATGAAAGAGCAATGAGAAGATATAGGCAAAATAAAGCAAAAGGAATAGACATGCCATATGAAGAAGTTTTAGAAAACATAAAAAAAAGAGACAAAAATGACAAAGAAAAGGAAGTAGGAGCATTAAAAATTGCAGAGGGAGCAGTATATATAGATACTACAAACTTAACTATAAAAGAGCAAGAAGAAAGAATGAGTGAGGTTATAGAAGGTGCAAGAAAAGGTAAATAAAAAGGTAGAAAAAAAGAACAAAAGAATTTATTCAAGAAGAAAAGAAACTATCGTAAAAAAAATAGAAAAAGTAGTAGTTAAATTTATACTTAAAACTTTTTATAGAATAACTTTTAGAATAGAAACAATAAACCAAGACAATGTTCCAACAGATGAACCAATTATATTATGTGCAAACCATTTAAATATATTTGATGCAATAGGAATTGTAATGTTTACAAAAAAGCCAATAAGGTTTATTGCTAAATATGAGGTATTTGAAAATAAATTTGCAAATCACATATTACATTTATTTGATGCGATTCCTATAAAAAGAGGAAAAAGAGATCTAGAATCAATGAAAATTTGCCTTAAAGCATTGAAAGATGGAGAATCTCTAGGACTATTTCCTGAAGGAACAAGAAAGGGACTTGCAAAAGGCGCAAAAGTTCAAAATGGAGCAGCATATATGGCAATGAAAACAAAGACAAAACTTGTACCAGTTGGAATTCAAGGAAGCTTTAAGCCATTTACAAAGGTAATTTTAAATTATGGAAAGCCATTAGATTTTTCGAAATATGAAGAAGAATTACCAGAAAAAGATAAGATGGAAAAGGCTACAAAAGAGATTATGGACAACATAATTATGTTGACAAAGAAGGAAAAATAAGGTATAATTTAAGAGCTTAAAAAGCTTCTAAGGCAAGTTTTAGCAAATATTATAATCAGAAATTAGAGGTTAAATTTAATGGAAAATAATTTTACATTTGAAGATATTGTAAATCAAACACTAAAAAGCATTAAAAGAGGCAGTGTAGTAACAGGCACTGTTGTTGATATAAATAAAAAGGGCGAAATTTTTGTGGATATAGGCTATAAAGCAGATGGAGTAATTCCTAAAACTGAATTTTTAGGAGATGAAGAACTAAAAATAGGTGACAAAGTTAAAGCCCAAGTAGTAAAAATGAATGATGGAGAAGGAAATGTTCTACTATCAAACAAAAAGCTAATGGTAAAGCAAATAAAAGAAGAATTCAAAAACAAAGTTGAAAATGATAACATTTTTGAAGAAAAAGTTTCATCTGTAAATAGTAATGGACTAATAGTTTTATATAAAAATGTAGTAAGAATATTTATTCCAATATCTTTATCAAACATTCATCGTGATGAAGAAAATTTAGAAGATTTCATTGGAAAAACTGTAAAATTTAAAATAATAGAAAATGACGAAAAAAGAGTAATCGGTTCTATAAAAGCTTTAATCGAAGAGGAGAAGAAAGAAAAAGAAGATTCTTTTTGGAACCAAATAGAAGTTGGAAAAAAATATAAAGGAACTGTAACAAGCCTAAGCAATTACGGAGCTTTCGTAGATGTAGGCGGAGCTCAAGGACTATTACATATTTCTGAAATGACATGGGGAAGAAATGAAAATCCACGTGATATTTTAAAAGTAAATGAACAAATAGATGTAACAGTTAAAGAACTTGACAAAGAAAACAGAAGGTTTAAACTTTCATATGACAAAAAAGGACCAGACCCTTGGAAAAAGGTTGCAACTAAATATAATGTGGGTGATATAGTCAAAGCTAAAATTACGCATTTAGTTCCATTTGGAGCATTTGCAGAACTTGAAAAGGGAGTAGAAGGATTAGTTCACATTTCTCAAATTTGTGAGAAAAAAATTACAAAACCAGAGGAAGAGCTAAAAATTAATCAAAAAGTAAATGCAAAAATAATAAACATAGATTTAGAAAACAAAAAAATAGAACTTTCTATAAGAGAATTAGAAGGAACTTCAAACGAATATAAAGAATAATGAAAGGGGAAAGAAATGAATAACAAAAATATTAGAAATATAGCAATAATTGCACACGTTGATCATGGAAAAACAACTCTTGTTGATGCACTTTTAAGACAAAGCCATGTTTTTAGAGAAAATGAACAAGTAGCAGAAAGAGTTATGGACTCAGGAGATATTGAAAAAGAAAGAGGAATAACAATTCTTTCTAAAAACACATCAGTAATGTATAATGGTGTAAAAATAAATATAGTAGATACTCCAGGACATGCTGACTTTGGAGGAGAAGTTGAACGTGTTTTAAAAACTGTAGATGGAGTTTTACTTTTAGTAGATGCTTTTGAAGGACCAATGCCTCAAACAAGAGAAGTTTTAAAAAAATCATTAGCATTAAACTTAAAACCAATAGTAGTAATAAATAAAATAGATAGACCTGGAGCAGAACCAGAAAAAGCACTTGATAAAGTAATAGAATTATTTATTGAACTTGATGCTTCTGATGAACAACTTGATTTCCCAGTAATTTATGCTTCTGCAAAAAACGGAATTGCAAAAATGAATTTAAGTGATGAATCAGATAACATTACATGTATATTTGACACAATTATAGAAAAAATTGCTCCACCAGCATGTGATATGGATGGAACAATGCAAATGCTTGTATCAAACATAGATTATGATGATTATTTAGGAAGAATTGCAATAGGAAGAATTGAAAGAGGAACAATAAAAAATGGTATGCCAGTTGCAGTATGTAAAGAAGAAAAAAATACCCAAGGAAAAATTGCAAAATTATTTACATACATGGGACTAAAAAGGGTTGAAGTTGAAGAAGCACAAGCTGGCGACATTGTTGCAATTTCAGGAATACCAGACATTGGAATTGGTGAAACAATTTGCGACTTATCAAACCCAGAAAAAATCCCTTTTGTAAACATAGATGAACCAACAGTTTCTATGACATTTAGTGTTAATAATGGTCCATTTGCAGGAAGAGAGGGCGAATTTGTAACATCAAGACATATCAGAGATAGACTATTTAAAGAACTAGAAAGAAATGTTTCTTTGAGAGTTAAGGAAACAAATTCAGCAGATAGCTTTGAAGTATGTGGAAGAGGCGAACTACATTTATCAGTATTAATAGAAACAATGAGAAGAGAAGGATTTGAACTTTTAGTATCACGCCCAAAGGTTATATTTAAAGAAATAAATGGAGTTAAATGCGAACCAATTGAGCAATTAGTAGTAAATGTACCAGATGACGCAGTTGGAACAGTTATAGAAAAATTAGGACGCAGAAAAGCAGAAATGAAAAATATGGAACCTGCTGAATTAGGACATACTAAAATAGAATTCGAAATTCCAGCAAGAGGATTAATAGGATACAGAACAGAATTTTTAACAGATACAAAAGGTGTTGGAACAATGAACTCAATTTTTGATAGATATGAACCTTACAAAGGCGAAATTCAATCAAGAACAAGAGGAGTTTTAGTAGCATTTGAGCAAGGAACATCAATTACATATGGTCTATATAATGCTCAAGAGAGAGGAGAATTATTTATAGGTCCTGGCGTAGATGTTTATGAAGGAATGATAGTTGGTATAAATTCAAGAAATGAAGATATAGCAATAAATGTATGTAAAGAAAAACATTTAACAAATACTAGAGCTTCAGGTTCAGACGAAGCACTTCGTTTAGTACCACCAATTAAACTTTCACTTGAAAAAGCAATAGAATTTATTGCAGAAGATGAATTAGTGGAAGTAACACCAAAAAATATTAGACTAAGAAAGGTTATTTTAAATAACAAAGATAGAGAAAAAGCTGCAAGAAATGCAAACAAATAATTAAGTAAACGGGCATTAGGAACATTACATTTTCAAATGCCCATTTATTTAACTTTTATAGAAGGTATAAAAATGAACGAACAAGAACTATTAAAAATAAAAACATATGCACTGGAAAGACATATTCCAATTGTAATGGATGATACATTGGAAGTAATTTCAGAAATTTTGCAAAAAGTAAAACCTAATAAAATATTAGAAATTGGTACTGCTGTAGGATATTCAGCAATGTGTTTTTCAAAATACTTAAATGAAGGTGGAAGAATCGACACAATAGAAAGAGATAATGACAGAATTAAAGAGGCAAAAGAGAACATAAAAAGAGTAGGAGTAGAAGACAAAATAAACATATATGAAGGTGATGCCGTAGAAATTTTACCAACAATGAATGACAAATATGATGTAGTATTTATTGATGCAGCTAAGGGAAAATATCCATTCTTTTTGGAGCAGGCACTTAGAATGCTAAATGATGATGGAATTATTTTTGCGGACAACATTTTATACAAAGGCTATGTAATGAGTAATTATAATAAGCACAAACAACGTACAGCAGTAACACATTTAAGGGAGTATATAAAACAAACGACTGAAAATCCTAATTTAGAAACACAAATTCTAGAGGTTGGAGATGGATTAGCAATAACTAAAAAGAAAAATAAAGGAGAATAAAACATGAAAAGACCAGAACTATTAGCACCAGCAGGCTCATTTGAAAAAGCAAAAGTTGCATTTATGTATGGAGCAGATGCCGTATATTGCGGAACTTCGGAGTTATCACTAAGAACAAGAGCAGAAGTTGATGATGACGATTTAATAAAAACAATAGAATATGCACATTCTATAAACAAAAAAGTTTATGCAGCATTAAATATTTATGCCTGGGATAAAACCTATTCAGAGATAGAAAAACAAGTAAAAAGATTATCAGAAGCAAAAGTTGATGCAATTATAGCTTCAGATGGTGGAGTTATAGAAAAAATAAAAGAAATAGCTCCTGAAATTGACATACATGTAAGCACTCAGGCAAATGTAATAAGTTATCACGCTTCAAAATTTTGGTATAATAATGGAGCTAAAAGAGTAATTCTTGGAAGAGAAGCATCAGGTGAACAAATAGCAGAGATTATGAAAAATAAGCCAGAGGATTTAGAAGTAGAGATGTTTATACATGGTGCTTTATGTTGGGCATATTCTGGAAGATGTTTCTTAAGTGAATATTTATCAGGAAGAAGTGCAAATTTAGGAGATTGCTCACAAAGCTGTAGATGGGCATATAATATGTATTTAGAAGAAAAAAACAACCCAGGAAATTTGATGCCAGTAGAAACAGATGAGCATGGAACATATATACTTTCATCAAAAGATTTATGCTTAATAAAAGAACTTCCAAAAATAATAGAAATGGGAGTAGACAGCTTAAAAATAGAAGGAAGACTAAAAACCGAATATTATTTAGCTTCAGTTGTAACAGCATATAGAAATGCAATAGACGATTACATGAAAAATCCAGAATCATATGATTATACAAAATATCTTAAAGAATTGGAAAAAGTAAAAACAAGAGGACTAACAACATTTTTCTTTAATGATAAAAATAATAAGGACTATCAAGAATATGAAGGAAAACAATATAATCCGGATTTTGAATTTGGAGGAAAAGTTTTAGAAGACAGTACTGGAGACAAGTGCTTAATAGAAATTAGAAATAAATTAAGTGTAGGAGATAATTTAGAATTATTAGTTCCAGAAAAATTAGAACCACAAAAATTTGAAATTACAAAATTATATGATAGTGAAACTGGAAAAGAGATAGAGACTATTAATCCAGGAAAACGTGGACAGACTGTTAAATTAGACTTACCATATGAAGTAAAAAAAGGTTGGATATTAAGACGAAAAAAATAAATATATAAAATTAAAACCCGTTTAGTTAAATAAAGTTTTAATGAAGCGGGCTTTTTATAAACTATTATTGATGTTTTTTGCTTAAAGCAAATGAAATAGCAAAGCCTGCAAAAAGCAAGAATATATGAGTAATAAAAAATGTTTTTGGAAGTAAAACAAAAATCGAGCCTAGAGTAAAACCAATAATTATAGAGAAAGTAGTTTGATAGTAATTTTTTAATAAAAGTTCAATTAATTTTATCCAAATAGCACATCCAATTATTAATCCAATTCCTAAAGGAAGAAGGACCGCAGTATTTAAACTTGAAATTGCATTAATGTATGAAGGATAAACTCCCAAACACATGAGGATTAAAGTATTGCTAACTCCAGGAATAATAACTCCGGCAGACATAAGAAGTCCACAAACAAATAAATATAAATAATTAGAAGATATACTTAATGAAGTATTTTGAAAATTCATACTATTTTCTACAAAAATTAAAGAAAGACCTACCAAAAATGAAATCAGCATAGGAACTATAATGCGAACTGCCTTTTTTATATTAATTATGTAAAAATTAGAAAAATTATAAATTCTTTTAAAAAGAACAGGAAGACTTCCTAAAATTAAACCAATAAATGCAAATTTGCATTCGCTTTCAAAATGAAAGAACAATAATTTTATAATATTTCCAAATAAAATTACACCTAAAATTGCGCCCATTCCAATAGGAAAAAGAAAAGAAAAATTTTTCTTAAAATCTTTAAAAAGCGAAGAACATGCAGCTATAAGTTTATCATAAATTCCAAAAATAACACAAAAAACACCAGAGCTAACACCTGGCAAGATTGCACCAAAACCAATAAGCAATCCAACAAAAAAATTTTTTATAAATTTCAAAATAACACCTACTAAATATTTTTTATAAGTGTATTCAACATTTTTAGTTTTTATTCTAGGTCAGGCACAAACAAGCCAAACTTTTCATATATTAAGATAGAGTAAAAGGTGGAGGTAATAGTTTTGTGCAAGGATACATATCTAATAATAGGTTATTCCCAGAACCACTAACTCAAGAAGAAGAAAAGAACTATTTAAAAAAAATGGAAGAAGGCGATGAAGAAGCCAAAAATGCACTAATAGAGAAAAACTTAAGATTAGTAGCCCATGTGTGTAAAAAATATGGAAATGCAAATATTGAATTAGATGATTTAATATCTATAGGAACTATAGGATTGATTAAAGGAGTTAATAGTTTTAAGCAAAGTAAAGGAGTAAAACTTTCTACATATGTTTCAAGATGTATAGATAATGAAATTTTGATGTATTTGCGTTCAAAGAAAAAACAAAATGCAGAGGTTTATTTAGAAGACTCTATAGGAAAGGACAAAGATGATAACACAGTTACGCTGCAAGAAGTAATAGAAAGTGAAGGCCGAAATGTAGAAGAACTGGTAGATTTAAAAATTAAGATAAATAAGCTTTATAAAAAAATAAATGAAGTTTTAAAAGATAGGGAAAAATCAATAATAGAGCTTAGGTTTGGACTAAATGGAAATAAACCTAAAACTCAAAACCAAATTGCAAAAATGTTAGGAATATCAAGAAGCTATGTCTCGAGGATTGAAACTAAAGCAATTGAAAAGCTTGCTAAAGAAATGAGGGAATAGAAAATTTACAAAATAAAAAAAGTTGTCGAAATTTGTATGGTAAAGAAAGATTTTAAGAAAAAAAGTTGAAATAAATCTTAAAAGATAGTATAATGTGAAATGATTTATAATAAAAGTTAAAGGGGAAGGTAATGATAAATATCTTATTATCAGGAAACATAAAAGTATTTGATGGAGCCTTAACAGAGCTTATTTCAATAACTAAGAAAACTAAAGAGGCTGTTACTTGCTTTATTATGACGATGGATTTAATGAGAGTAAGAGATGATTTTAAAAGCATAACAGATGAGCAAATAGACTTTTTGAATGTGGTTGTGCAAAAATACAATAAAGAAAATAAAGTAATAAAATTAGATGTAACATCAATTTATGAAAAAGAATTTGGATATGGAAAAAATGAAAATGCCTATTGCACACCATATACTTTATTAAGATTGTTTGCAGACATGATACCTCAAATTCCGGATAAAATTTTATATTTGGATATAGACATGATGATAGCAGGAGATATCGCAGAACTTTACAATATTAATATAGATGATTATGAATATGCTGCAGTAAAAGAAAAATATGGACATTACTTTATAAGATATGATTACATAAATGCTGGAATGCTACTTTTAAACATAAAAAAAATAAAAGAAACAGGACTTTTAGAAAAAGCAAGAAATAAAATAAAAACTAAGAAGTATTTATTTGCAGATCAAGATGCTATTTTTTGGTCGACCAAAAAGAAAAAAATATTACCTAAAAAATATAACAACCAAAGAACTTTTAATGACAAAAATACATTAGTATGTCATTTTTGTAAACGATTAATTTTTTTACCGTACCCTAAAATTACAAATTATAAACAATGGAACATAGAAGAAATCCATAAATATTATAAATGTCACGCATTTGATGATGACTTAAAAGACTATATAAAGGAAAAGGAAAATTATGAAAAAAGAAAGAAAACAAATACCAATATTTTACACAGTTGATGACGTATATATGCCATTTTTAGCAGTATCATTAACTTCATTAATTGCAAATACATCTAGGACAAATGAGTACAATATAAAAATATTATATACTGACATTTCGCAAGAAAATATACAAAAAATAAAAAAATTAGAAAGAACAAATGTTACAATTGAGTTTGTAAATTTTACAGAAATAGTAAAAAAAATAAAGGACAAGCTTCATACAAGAGATTATTATACACAAACTACATATTTTAGATTATTTTTACCAGAAGTATATACAGAATATGATAAAGCAATTTATATAGACAGCGACACTGTTGTACTAGAAGACATTGCAGAACTTTATGATACAGACTTGGGGTCAAACCTAATAGGAGGTGTTCCGGATGGGGCTGTTCAAACAGTTCCAATATTTCAAGACTATGTAGAAAAAGTTGTTGGAATATCAAATTATAATAACTATTTTAATGCTGGAGTTCTTCTAATGAATCTTAAAGAACTTAGAGAATTAAAGTTTCAAGAAAAATTTATATATTTACTTACAACAACAAAGTTTACAGTAGCACAAGACCAAGACTATTTGAATAGAATTTGTAAGGGAAGAGTAAAAATAATAGATAAAGGCTGGAATGCAATGCCAATGGAAGATTTAAAGCTAGAAGATAGTGAGCTTAAACTCATTCATTATAATTTAGGCGCAAAACCATGGCACCATGATAATATTCTTTATGAAAAATATTTTTGGAAATATGCTAAAAAAACAGAATATCTAGATGCAATAAATAAAGAAAAAGAGAATTATACAGATGAACAGAAGAAAAATGATGATGAAACTACTAAAAAATTAATAGAGCTTGCGGGTAAAGAATCTGATTGCGTCGGTGATGACAGAATAATAAAAACTGGAGAAAGTGAAAACACAAAAAAGGCTCAAGATAGAATAGAAATATTAAAAAAGATAGAAATACTAGAAAAAGAAGGAAAATTTGACCAGGACGTAGAGTCTAATCCTCCAACAATTGTATTAGCACCTGAAAATATAGACTATTTAAGAAAAAGATATTACAACAAAATCAAAAGCAGCATAGCAAATACAATGGGAAAAAGCTTTTTAAGAGGCTTATTAAGAGATAATAAATTAATTATAAAAGATGTAATAGGAATAGAAAACCTTCAAAGTGTAGATTCTGGAGCAATGATTACTTGTAACCATTTTAATCCATTTGACTCATTTACAGTAGAAAGCATATTTAGACAATCTGGAAAGTCAGATGAAAAGAAATTATATAAAGTAATAAGAGAAGGAAATTACACAAATTTCCCAGGACTATACGGATTTTTCTTTAGAAACTGTGATACATTGCCACTTTCATCAAATAAAAGAACTATGATTAAATTTGTAGAAGCGGTAGACACAATATTAAAAAGAAAAGACTTTATTTTAATATATCCAGAGCAAGGAATGTGGTGGAATTACAGAAAACCAAGGCCTTTAAAAAATGGAGCATTCCATTTTGCAGTAAGAGGAAATGTGCCAGTAATACCAATATTTATAACAATGAAAGACAGCAACATTATTGGTGAAGATGGCTTTCCTGTACAAGAATATTATGTACATATAGAAAAACCAATTTATCCAAAGAAAGAGCTTTCTGAAAGAGAAAATATAAAATATTTAAAAGATGAAAACTATAAAGTTTGGAAAAAAGTATATGAAGATTTTTACAAAATCCCATTAACATATACAACAGAAAATATAGAAGAATATTTAAAATAAAAGAAAGGAGCATAATAAATTAATTTATGCTCCTTTTGAAGTAAATGAGGTAAAAATGAAAGTTATATATTATACAGATGAGCTAAATGATGAATTTTCAGAAAAAAAAATAATACCTAAAAAAATAGACGAAAATTATCAATATAAACATGGAATAATGTGGAATATATGTTCATATATTGTGCAAAATTTTATTAGTATGATAATAAAAGTCCCATACCAAAAAATAAAATTTAGATTAAAATATGTTGGAAGAGAAAAATTTAAAAAATATAAAAATGAGGGGTATTTTGTGTATGTAAATCATACACAAACTTTTGCAGATACATTTATACCAAGTGTTGGAGTTTACCCCAAAAGAAATTTTTTAATTGTAAATCCAGAAAATGTTTCAATGAAAGGAATTGGTTGGCTTGTAGAAATGCTAGGTGCAATTCCTGTTCCAGGAAATAAAGATGCTATGAAAAACTTCTTAGAAATTTTAGAAGAAAGGGTAAATAAAAAATGTTCAATAACGATTTATCCAGAAGCGCACATTTGGCCATACTATACAGGAATAAGAAATTTTAAAGAAGTTTCGTTTAAGTACCCAATAAAATGGAATAAGCCAGCATTTTGTATGACAAATACGTACCAAAGCTATGGGAAAAATAATGATAAAATTAAAATTGTAACTTATGTAGATGGTCCATTTTTCCCAAATGAAGGGCTAATAGGAAAGCAAGCACAAATAAATCTTAGAAATAAAATATATAATAAAATGGTGGAAAGAAGTAAAAATAGTAACATAGAATATATAAAATATGTAAAAAAAACATAGTGTTGCAATTTGTAAGAAAAACTAGTATAATGTCGAAAAGAAACAAAAGGAAGGAAACTTTGTTATAAATGGAAAAAGAAAAAAGTAGAGTAAAAAAGAATCTACTAAATATGTTGTTATTTGTAGCACTAATATTTATTACATTTTGGCTGATTTTAAAAGATCAAAATACAGATGAAGTAATGAGTGCTGTTGGAAACTGCAAAAAACAATATTTAATATTAGGAATGCTTGCGATGACAGCATTTATTTCTTGCGAAGCAATAAATTTACGAAGAATTTTAAAAGGTCTTGGTGAAAAAGTAAGCTTCATCAAGAGCATAAAATACACATTAATAGGTTTCTTTTTTAGTGCAATAACGCCAGCTGCAACAGGTGGCCAACCAATGGAAATTTATTATATGCACAAAGAAGGAGTAGCTGTAGCAAATGGAACACTGGCGTTGCTTGTTCAGCTTATGAGCATGCAAATAGTTAATCTTTCGCTTGGAATAGTAAGCATATTTTTTAACATCGAAGTAGTAAATAATGGCGGATTAATATTTTTATCTGCAATAGGAATAATTTTAAATTCATGTGCCTTAATGCTTTTGATAATAGGAATTTTTTCAAAGAGATTATCAAAAGGATTGGTAAATATTTTTGTAAAAATATTAAAATTCTTTAGAAAAAAGAATATAGATAAGTTGCAAGAAAAAATTGAAAAAGAATTGCTAAAATATCAAGAAAATAGCACATATTTAAAGGAACATAAAGAAGTAATACTAAAAAGTATAGTAATTACACTTGTCCAGATGTTGTCATATTATATGGTTCCATTTTTGGTGTACAAGGCATATGGACTAAACGAGTATGGAATAATTAGAATTATGTCAATAGAGTCATTATTGTATACTACAGTTTCTGCAATTCCATCACCTGGTTCTGTAGGGGTAAGCGAAGGCGGATTTTTAGGATTATATAGTAATGTATTTCCAGCAGGAATTATAAGTAGTGCTATGATATTAAACAGATTAATAAGCTTTTATTTAGTTGTAGTGGTGAGCTTAGTTGTAGTGTTAATTTTCACTTTAAAGTACAAAAAAGATAATAAGGTGCAAGAAGAAAATAATGAATAAACAAAAACCAAAATGGTAGCAAGAAACTAACATTTTGGTTTATTTTTTTTTGAAGTTGATAATAGATTTATAAATTTTTTACGCGATATTTTTGATAAAAATAGCAAGTTTTGAAAGTGTTTCACAACCTACTTTGATTTGTTCGTCAGAAAAATTTTCAATTAAATCTTTTGTATTTAAAGCAATTGTACGCTCTTTTCCAAATATAAGATAATCTGCAGAAGTTCCAGTGAATTCACAAACTTTAATAATTTTGTCGATTGCAAGGCAACTATAGCCTTTTTCTACCATTCCTAAATATTGTCCTGAAACACCAAGGACTCTTGCAAATTTTTCTTTTGTCATATGTCTTTCTTCACGGAGGGCTTTTACTCGCGCTCCCATTTCTGATGCTAAATTTTGGATCATAACTAAAAATTCCTTTCTTAAATTTAATATAAATATATTAAACCATTAATTGGAAAAAATAAATAACAAAAAATACTACAAATTTATGCAAAAATATGATAAAATATGATAATATAATAAAAATAAGAGGAAAGGGATGTTATAACCATAAATGAAGTTATTATTAGTAGAAGATAGTGAAGAGAAAACCAAAAAATTTAAAGAATTAGAAAAATCAAATCAAGATGTAAATTTTGTAGCTACGACACAGTCTTCAACAGAGGGATTAAAATATTTAAGAAGGTTTAAACCAGAAGGAGTAATACTAGATTTAGAATTGAACAATGGAGAGGGAAGCGGATTTGATTTTTTGAATGGAATTAAAAAGATGAAATTAGACGAATTTCCTAAAATAGTTGTGACAACTAATGTATGTTCACAGACAGTTTATGATTATTTACATCAAAATAATGTAGACTTTATATTTTATAAAAAGCAACAAAGTTATTCTGAGGAAAATGTAATAAATACATTATTATTGCTTAAAGATTTTGAAAAGAAGGACGAACTTAGCAAAATTAAGGAATTTGAAAAAGCTGACGAAGAAGAATTTAACGAAACACTAGAAGAAATGATCGAAAATGAACTTGAAACAATAGGAGTTGGAAAACATCTGATAGGATACAAGTATTTGCAAGAAGCAATAAAATATGTAGTTTTACATAAAGGAGATGCAACTCAATTACCAGTAATAAAATATTTAACAGCTCAACATAAATCTCCAGGAAGTACAATAAGTAGAAATATATCAAATGCTATTGCATATGCTTGGAAAATTTCAGCACCTGAAGAGCTTGCTAAAATTTATACATCAAGAATTGACAGAGATGCAGGAATACCAAGACCAAACGAGTTTATTTACTTTTATGCAGAAAAGATAGAAAAAGAACTTGGAATTAAATAAACAAAAATACAACTACCATAATTTAATAAAAATATATTAATTATAAAAAATAAATACAAAAGCTCAAAAAAATGAAACACCAAATATCATGTATGTGAAGCCACATACGTGATATTTTTTTATTATCGTAAGGGAATTTATACAATAAGAAAAAATTAAACAGAATACGAAATAAAAAAAGAACGGTGGTGAGAGGAATGAGCTTTTGGGAATGGATAAAATTATTTTTAGGAAGAGGATAATAAAATTGTAATATTTAAAAATAAGTAAAATCAATTGAAATATATGATTTTACTTATTTTTTTATGCAAAAGTTGTAGACAATTTAGTTAAAATAAGATAAAATTTGATTATAAGGTATTAGTTTGAGTAAAAGAGAGAAGAAGGGATGTAGAAAAATTGGAAGAGACACAACTGTTAATATTTGACATTATAAAGAATGTAGTAACACACATTATATCTTTTTATATATTTTTTAAAATAAGAGATGAAGAAATATTAAAACCAAAGAAGATATTAGGAACAATAATAAATGCAGTAATTGGAACGACAATATTTGTAACATTAAATGGAAAAATTAATTCAGAATATATCTTAATAATAGATTTTTTTGTAAATTATGCTATGGCAAATATTTTAACAGATTCTTTAAACAGAAAATCAATAGTGACAAGTATGTTAATTTCGATAGCTTTAACTAAAATAATTTATGCAATAATAACATTTATAGTTATTTTTGCTAGTGTAATAATATTAAAGACAGCAACAGATAAGGCTATTGGAATAGAAATAATAGTGCTTATGATAACAAGTTTTGTGTGCTATAAAATGTTTAAAATAAGAAGACTAAGCAAGGGCATGCAATTTCTAAAAGAGAAAATAAATGACGAATATTTAGACGTAATTATGATAAATGTTAGTGTAGTAGTAATTTTTGTTTATACATTATACACTTTATATGATGTAGAAGGGCTTAAAGAAGTTTCAATAATATTTGTATTTGTTGCAGTAATTATGTTTGTTATGATAAGAAAAGTGATGAAGCTAGCTTACAGTGAACAGCAGCTGGAAAGATATTTTAAAGAAGATGAACAAATAATTGCTGAAATGACAGAGGAAAAGCAGAAAAACGAGAAAGAAAAATATGAAATAAGTAAAATAAATCATGAATTTAGCAAAAAAATAAAAGCATTAGAAGTAAAAGAAAATTTTTCTGCAAAATCAAATGTTGAATTTGGAGCAGAAAATGAAATATTAGAAAGAATAAATAATTTGTCAAATTCCTATGCAGAAAAGCTACAAGAAATAAAGGGAATAGACAATATTGCAAAAACGAATGTGCCTGAAATTGATAGCTCATTTAAATATATTCAAAATGAAGCTGCAAAAGCTAATATTCAATTTAATTTAGAAGTAAACTGTAGTGTTGAGAAGTTAACAAAGGATATAATTTCAAAAGATAAATTATCAACATTAATCAATGATTTGGGCACAGATGCAATAATTGCAGTAAATCATAATAGTACAAATTTTAAAAGTATTGTGGCTATAATTAATAAAAAGGATGAAGTTTATAGTTTCTCAATGGCTGACACAGGTATTGAATTTGAAATAGAAACTTTAAAGAAATTAGGAACAGAACGAATAACAACACATAAAGATGAAGGCGGTTCTGGAATAGGATTTATGACGGTATTTGAAATATTAAAGGAGACTGGCGCAAGTTTAATAATTGAAGAGAAGGGGAAAGAATCTAAAACAAATTATACAAAAAACATAATTATAAAGTTTGATGGAAAGAATCAATATAGAATTCGTACTTACAGAGCAAAAGAAATTTTGTCGCAAATAAGAGATAATAGAGTAATAATAGAAAAATTAGATAAATAGTGTCAAAAAATAGGCTAAGGCAATATTATATAATATAACACATAAGAAATTTGATGTTATATGATGGAGGTGACTTAAGATTATGGAGCCACAAGAAATATATTGCTGTAAAGAGCCTAAAAAAGACTGCGGCAAAAGAATTAAATGCTTAGGAGTTATAGCTGTTATACTTTCAATATTATTTTTAGGAGTAATTGGAGCAATAATTGGAGCTAATATTGCTGGAACGATATTGGGAGCTATATCTGCTGTAATAGTGTTAGCGATTGTTTTAGGAATTCTTTTAATATTATCAATAATATTGTTAATATGTAATTGCGTAAGGCGTATATGTTAACTTTAAAACTCTATGGCAATTGAGCCATAGAGTTTTTTGTCGACTTTTGACGCACGATTTTACTTGCTTTTATTGGTAAATATTATATAATAGACAGTACAGTTATTTCATAAATTTTTTTCAATCTGCCAATTTTCTGGCAAAAATTTCAGTTTAAACTTTAAAATAACTAAAACATAGCAAAGGCTATTTTTCGAGGAGGGATTTTTTATGCAAGAAAACCAAAAAAGCATTCTACTACCGAAAAATGATGTAGTGTTTAAAGCACTATTTTCAAGAGGAAAACCAAAGATAACACAAGCAATGTTAGAGGCAATATTAAACATAAAAATAGACAAGCTTGAACTAGATAATAGCACCGATTTACTTAATGATAATAAAGATGATAAAAACGGAAGACTAGATTTACGAGCAATAATAAATGGAGATACAGAATGCGATATAGAAGTACAGCTTGCAACACATGAAAGTATGGCAGAAAGATTTTTATATTATTGGGCAAAAATGTATACTGCAAATCTGAAGATTGGGGATGATTATAAAGATTTAAGAAAAACAATATGTGTAATAATATTAGACGATAAATTTCCCCAAACCAAAAACATAAAAAAGCCGCAAACAGTGTGGAAGATAATGGAGAAAGAAGAGCCAAAACTAATGTTGACAGATTATTTAGAGATTGCTATAATAGAAGTGCCAAAAGCAGTAAAGGAATATAAGGAAAACTCAAAAAATGAGCTGCTACAATGGATGATGTTTTTGGATAATCCAGAGAATAAGGAGGTAACTCAAATAATGCTTGAAAATAAAGATATAAA
>CAKPOC010000005.1 GCA_934169535.1 uncultured Clostridia bacterium
TTCGAACCCACGGTAGGCTACAAACCTACGCCAATTTTCAAGACTGGTGCCATAAACCAACTCGACCACCTCTCCATGTGTCAACTACTGACAAGTTATATATTATCACAATTTCTAACCTCTTGTCAAGAGTAGTTGATTATTTTTTACCTTTTATTTTCAATAGCCTTTTTTATTGCCTCTTCTTCTTCTTTAGATAGTACATATTCAGATTTTCCATCTTTTACATTTTTAGCATATATGTTAGAATTATCCCTTGCATATATTCCATTTAATACAACTCCATTATTTTTATTATCTAGCATTGCTAAGGCAAAGCTTAAATTACTTCCTGTATCCTTGTAAGCATTGTACCTAATCATTCCTATCTTTTTCAAGTAGTCATTTGATCTTTCATCTAGCTTTCTACAGTACTCTATTATTTCTTCATTTTCTTTTTTTATTGAGTCTACCTTTTCAATATACTCTTTTAGCATATCATTGATATTTTCGCCTTTTCCTAGTTTAGTCATAAAATTAGAATAATTCTTCCTTAGTTTGCTTAATTTTATGCAGTTTAATACATATAAAATTATTAACATTACATTTATAACTAAAATAATTATTTCAAAAATATTAAATTCCATTTTAAAATTCATAACTATTAACTTCCTTTTATTTTTATAGTTCTTTAGTTACTTTATTAGTCCAAGAATTCGCTCTAAATCATCATTTGAAGCATATTCAATAACAATTTTTCCTTTTTTAGCTCCTGCTTGTAACTTTACCTTTGTTCCAAAAAATCCTTGAAAAGACTCTTCAATATCTCTATAGATTGCTCTATATTTTTCTTGTGTTTTTTTCTTTCTTTTTTCTGCTGCAATCTTTTCATTATTTATTATTCTATCCAAATCATCAGAATTATTACCTTCTACTACAATTTGTTGTGCTAATTTTAATTGTTTTTCTGGGTCTTGCATTCTCATTAATGCTCTACATTGTCTTTCACTAAAATTGTGCTCTAATACTAAATCGATAACTCTTGGATCTAAATTTAATATTCTAATATGGTTTGTTATTCCACTTCTACTTACTCCCAGTCTGTCCGCTAATTGTTGTTGTGTTAAGCCATAATCATCTAATAATTGCTTTAACCCTCTTGCTCTTTCTATAACATTAAGGTTTTCCCTTTGCATATTTTCTATTAGTGCAATTTCTCTATTTTCTTGCTCTGTTTTAGTTCTTACTAAGCAAGGCATTTCTGTAAGTCCTGCTTTTTTAGAAGCTCTCCATCTTCTTTCACCCGCAATTATTTGATAATAGTCATCTTTTGGCATTACAATTATTGGTTGAATTACACCATAATTTTTTATTGACTCTGCTAATTCTTCCAGCTTTTCTTCATCAAATTTTTTTCTTGGTTGATTCCTGTTAGGTTCTATTTGTGTTATTTTTATATTTTGAACAACTTCTCCATCAATTTCTTTTGATGTTTCTTTAACTTCTTCTGTATTTCTTAAATTGTCACTAAATAAGGCATCTAGGCCTTTTCCTAAACCTGTCTTCTTAACCATTTTTTTCTTTCCTTTCTTCTTTTATTTATCTAGCATGCTTTGCTGTTTTTTTCTCTTCTTCATTCATCTTTAAGAATTCTCTAGTAAATTTATCGTATGCTTTTGCACCTTTTGATCTGCCATCATACATTGTAATAGGCATTCCATAGCTTGGTGCTTCGCTTAATCTAACATTTCTTGGAATAACATTTTTATAAACTTTATCTCCAAAATATTTTTTTACTTCATTTACAACTTGGTTTGATAAGTTTGTCCTTGCATCATACATAGTAAGCAAAGCTCCTTCAACTGTAAGGTTTTTGTTCATATGGCTTCTTACTAGTTCTATTGTGTTTAAAAGTTGTCCTAATCCCTCCAATGCGTAATATTCACATTGAATCGGTATAAGTACACTATTAGAAGCAGTAAACGCATTTAAAGTTACTAAACCTAAAGAAGGAGGACAGTCTATTATAATGTAATCATATTCCTCTTTCATATTTTCTAATTTGCTTTTCAATCTAAATTCTCTATTTTCGCAACTTACTAATTGAACCTCTGCTCCTGCTAAATTTATATTAGATGGACAAAGGTCTAAATTTTTTACTTTAGTAGATTGTAAAGTGTTTTCTATTTCAATGTCTTCTATTAACACGTCATATACAGAAAATTGTTGTTCCTTTTCAATTCCTAATCCGCTAGTTGCATTCCCCTGTGGATCTGCATCTATTAATAAAACTTTTTTGCCTTTTTTTGCTAATAAAGCGCTCAAAGTTATTGCTGTAGTAGTTTTTCCAACTCCACCTTTTTGATTTGCTATTGATATTATTTTTCCCAATGTTATTCCCCCAGTTCACTTTAGTTTACATAATTTTTTATATTAAAATATTGACATACTAATAATATACGAATATTTTTAATATGTCAATAATTTTTTCATAATTTATTTAATTGGTTCTTTTGCAGGCGTGCCAGGCCTTCTAGGGTATTTATTAGGAGTATTTTTAATTTTTTTAATAATTATTATTTTTCTCGATATTTGTTCCTCTCCTAAATTAAATTCTTTTATTTGCTCTACTTTTCCGCCAAGAATTTCTATTGCTTTTTTTGCTTCTTCTAATTCTTCCTCTGCTTTTGGTCCTTTCATACACACAATTTTTCCACCTACTTTAACAAAAGGAATTAAATATTCTACCAAAATGTTCATAGGAGCAACTGCTCTTGAAACTGCAACGTCAAATTTTTCTCTATATAATTTATTTTTTGCAAATTCTTCTGCCCTTGCATGATAAATTTCTATATTATTCAAATTTATTTTCTCTTTTACTTCTTTTAAAAAGTTAATTCTTTTATTTAATGAATCTACTAAAACAAAGTTTGCTTTGCTACAAATTGCAAGTGGAATTCCCGGGAATCCCGCCCCTGTTCCTACATCTATTACACTTTCGTTTTCTTTAATTTCATCTAAAATTGTAAGTGAATCCAAAAAATGTTTCTTTATAACTTCAAAAGGCTCAGTAATTGCTGTTAAATTTATTTTTTCATTCCACTCTAATAATAAGTTCATATATTCAAAAAAATTTTTTTGTTGCTCATCATTTGCTCTCTGCTTATTATCTATTCTTTCAAATTCTTTTTTAAATTCTTCTAAATTCATAATTACTCCTTTTCGCTTCTTTTACTTTGTTCTAAATATATAAGAAGTACTGATATATCAGCCGGTGAAACTCCTGATATTCTTGAAGCTTGGCCTACCGATTCTGGTTTAATTTTATTTAATTTTTGTCTTGCCTCTAGTCTTAATCCTAAAATTTGAGAATAATCTATCTTGTCACTTAGCTTTTTTTCTTCTAATTTTTTAAATTTTTGAACTTGTCCCTCTTCTAATTTTAAGTATCCCTCATATTTTATTTGTATTTCTACTTCATTTTCTTCTTCTTTTGTAAGTTTAGGAGCATCTTTATCTATCTCTTTTATATTTTCATACTTAATTTCAGTTCTTTTTAGTAAATCTGCCATTTTTACTCCTGCTTTAATCTCTGTAGAACCACATTTTTTTAAAACATTGTTTACTTCTTCAGTAGGCTTCGCTGTTTTTTTCTTTAATCTTTCAATTTCATCAAAAATATGTTGCTTTTTTTCTAAAAATTTATTATATCTTTCCTCTGATATTAATCCGTTTTCATATCCTATTTTTAAAAGTCTTAAATCTGCATTATCTTGCCTTAAAAGGAGCCTATATTCAGCTCTTGAGGTCATCATTCTATATGGTTCATTAGTTCCTTTTGTTACAATATCGTCAATTAATACTCCTATATATGCTTGAGATCTGTCCAATACCAGCGGTTCTTTTCCTTTTATTTTTCTTGCTGCATTTATTCCAGCAATTATTCCTTGGCTTGCAGCTTCTTCATATCCTGAAGTTCCATTTATTTGTCCTGCAAAGAACATTCCAGAAATATCTTTATATTCTAGCGAAAGTTTCAACTTTGATGGATCTATGCAGTCATATTCTATTGCATATGCCGGTCTTGTAAATTCAGCCTTTTCAAGGCCTGGAATTGTTCTATACATTGCAATTTGAACATCTTCAGGAAGTGAAGAACTCATTCCTTGTATATACATTTCCTCAGTATCTTCTCCAAGTGGCTCAACAAAAACTTGATGTCTTTCTTTATCTGCAAATCTTACAACTTTGTCTTCTATTGAAGGGCAATATCTTGGCCCTGTTCCTACTATATTTCCAGAATATAAAGGAGACCTATTTAAATTTTTTCTAATTATTTCATGTGTTTTTGCATTTGTATATGTTAAATAACAAGGTTCTTGTTTTTTATTTGAATCGATCTTGTCTTCGAATGAAAAGGCTTCAATTTCTTTGTCTCCTTCTTGAATTTCCATTTTAGAAAAATCTATCGTTCTTTTATTTATTCTAGCTGGTGTTCCTGTTTTAAACCTTACAAGTTTAATATTTAAATCATTTAAAACTTTTGATAATTCTTTGCTAGAAGCTACTCCATCTGGGCCTCCTTCATAAGAAGTTTCTCCTATAAATATTTTTCCATTTAAATATGTTCCGGTGCAAAGAATTACAGCTTTAACTTTATATATTGCCCCAATATTTGTTTCAACACTTTCTACCTTATTATCATTTACATTAATGTTAACAATTTCAGCTTGCTTTAAATATAAATTTTCTTGTTTTTCTAAAGTGTGCTTCATTTCCATTTGATATTTTTTTCTGTCCGCCTGTGCTCTTAAAGAATACACAGCTGGTCCTTTGGAAGTGTTAAGCATCCTCATTTGAAGATAAGTTTTATCTATATTTTTACCCATTTCACCCCCTAGGCAATCAATTTCTCTTACCAAATGTCCTTTTGAACTTCCTCCTATGTGTGGGTTACAAGGCATATTTGCAACAGCTTCTAGACTTATTGAAAATATTAAAGTCTTTAACCCCATTCTGCTGCATGCAAGCGCTGCTTCACATCCTGCATGTCCTGCACCTATAACTGCAACATCATATTCTCCTGCTTCGTATTTCATATTTTATTCCTTTCTTTTTTATTTTGTGGAAACATTTTTGAGTCAAGCCGGAAACATCATTTTTTGTTCGTTAAACTTTTGTTTTGTATTTTTCTTTGTTTCTCGCTTTTAGAGCTTGTTTCCTCGTTTCATTTTTATTTTTGTGTTCGTATTATAAGTTTAAATGCGTTTCTATATATTATGTCACCTTTGTCTTGTTTTTTGATATCTATGAGTTAAAATTGAATTTATTTTTTATATCAATTAGTTAATTTTTCTTTGCATAATTTACATAATTTTAAAAATGGTACCAATTTTTTATTTTCCTAAGCAAAACTTCTTAAAAATTTCATTTATTATGTCTTCAGATGCGTTTTCTCCAGTTATACTTAATAAATTTTCTAAAATTTCTTTTATACATATTGAAGATATATCTACTGGCATATTGTTTTTTATTGCTTCTTTTGCTTTTTTTAAGGCTTCTATGGCTTTTATTATATACTCTTTTTGTCTTTGGCTTGTCACAATTTCGCTATCATCTAATTCTATTTGCCTTGCATTAAATAATTTTAATATTTCATCTTGTAAAAGATCATATCCTGTTTCATTTATTGTTGAAAAATTTATTTTTACATTTTTTAATTTTTTTATTATTTCATTATTTTCTATGTACCCTTTTTTCAAATCAGTTTTATTTATAATTATTATTGCCTTTTTATTTTTTATAATTTCTATTATTTCTTTATCTTCCTCGTCAAGCTCACGAGAATCGTCAAATACAGCAATTATTAAGTCAGCAGTATTAATTATTTGTTTACTTTTTTTAACCCCTATTTGCTCAATCTCGTCGCTTGTGTTTCTTATACCTGCTGTATCTATAATTTTTAGTGGAATTCCTTTTATATTTATATATTCTTCTATTGTGTCCCTTGTTGTGCCTTCTATATTACTTACAATTGCCCTTTCTTCGCCTAAGATCATATTTAGTAAAGACGATTTTCCTACATTTGGCTTTCCTATAATCGTAGTTTTTATTCCTTCTCTTAAAATTTTTCCAATTGAAAAGCTTTCTTCTAGTTTTTTTAATTTTTCTTCTATATCGTTTAAAATATTATTAATTTTTTTATTAGTCGTTTCTTCAATGTCATATTCAGGATAATCTATTGAGGCTTCTATGTCTGACATTAAATCTAATAATTCACTTTTTATTTCATTTATTTTTATAGATAATTTCCCGTCCAAATGACGCTGTGCAACTTCCATTTCTTTTTCAGTTTTTGAATTTATTATATCTATAATAGATTCTGCTTGCGTTAAATCAATTCTTCCATTTAAAAATGCCCTTTTTGTGAATTCGCCTGGTTCCGCAAGTGTTGCGCCATTTTTTATGCACTCTTCTAATATGATTTTTTCAACAATCATTCCTCCATGTGCATTTATTTCACACATATTTTCTTTAGTATAACTTTTAGGGCTAACGAAATATGAAACTAAAACTTCGTCAATGATTTCTTTTGTTTCATATTTTATTATATTCCCATATTTCATTGTATACCCTTTTATAGGGCCTTTATTTTTGGGAACAAATATTTTTTCTAAAATTTTAAAGCAATCTTTTCCACTCATTCTTATTATTCCAATTCCGGCATTTCCTGGTGCCGTAGATATTGCAACTATTGTACTCATTTTTCCTCCTAAAAAAAGTCAAAGCAAGATTATAGAATTAACTAAAATCCGAACTTTGACTTCCGATTTAATATAAAATTATTTTTTCTCAATTATTACTCTTCTTTTGTCGCCTTCGCCTATGCTATAAGTTGTTACTTTTGTACTATCTTGTAATGTTGTATGAATAATTTTTCTTTCATATGGTGTCATAGGCTCTAACGTTACCTTTTTTCCTGTCCTAGCTACAGTTTTTTCTATTTTTGAAGCAAGGTCTTCTAATGTCTTTTTTCTTGTATCTTTATAGTTTCCTATATCTAATATTACTTTTACTTTATCTTCTATATTTTTTCCAGCTATATTGGTTATTATTAGCTGTAAAGAATTTAAAGCTTCTCCTCTATAACCAATTAAATTAGTTGAATCTTCTCCCTCAATTACTACATTTATTTTATTGTCATTTATTAAAACTTTGTAACTTATTTTGTCAGATATTGTTTTTAAGAATTCACTTAAAAAGTTCTCTACATTTTCCTTTGCTTTTAAAAGGTTTTCTTCACTTATTTTTATTTCTTCCTTATGTTCTTTTTCCTTTTTTCCCTCTTTGCTTTCTTTTACAGTAATTTCAACTTTTACAATGTGTGGATCTAATATGCTAAAAAAGCTTTTTTTCTTTTCTTCTAATACTTTAATTTCCGCTTGTTCTTTTTTTATTCCAAGCTCTTTTAAGCCTTTTTCTATTGCTTCTTGAGTTGTTTTTCCCTCTGATATTATAGTATTAAGCATTTTCTTCGTTCTCCTTATCTTTGTTAAAAAATTTATTTATAATTAATCTTTCTATAATCATTACTAAATTACTTATAAACCAATAAAGTGCTAAGCCTAGTGGGGCAATAAATGCTATTGAAATAGACATAATTGGAAGCATATAGTTCATTGACTTATTCATCTGTTCCATAGAATTCGCTAAGTCTTCTCCACCTTGCTCTTCCCCATCTTTCTTTTTTGTTTGGCTGTTATTAGTTAATTTCATTGATATCATTGAAGTTATTACATATAAGATAGGAATAATGTATACTGTTGGATCTTTTAAATTCTGCATTGGAACTTTGCTTAAATCTAAACCTAAAAACTGCATATTAATATATACATTTTCATCTTGCTCAGATTTTTTTTGAATTATTTGAATTTCTGGATAATTCGAAGCAGCTCCGCTTTCTTCTTTTATTTCGTTAGAATATTGGTTTATTAATTCAGGATTTACTTTTTTCATATATGTAAGTGGCTTACTTACAACCCAAAATACTGATAATATTATAACTATTTGTAAAATTGAAATTACACATCCTGAAAAAGGATTAAACTTTTCTGTTTTATATAAATCTATAGTTGCCTGATTTAGTCTTTCTGGATCATTTTTATATTTATTTTGTATTTCAGTCATTTTTGCTTGCATTCTGTTTTGTGCTTTTACAGACTTTTGCTGAATAATAGTTATTGGAATTAGTATTATTCTAAGTAGTATAGTAAACAGAATAATCGCTATTCCGTAGTTGTTTACTAAGTTATACAAAAAATTTAAAACATATCCAAATAAACTTGATATTGCTCCCATATTGTACCTCCACTTATTTTAAAGGGTCATATCCTCCTTTTGAAAAAGGATTACACTTTAAAATTCTTTTTATTGCTTTTGCCGTTCCTATAAAACAGCCATATTTTTCTATCGCTTGTCTTGCATATTCAGAACAGCTTGGATAGAATTTGCAATTTATCCCTATTTTAGATAATACAGGAGATAAATTTTTTTGATATATTTTTATCATATAAATTAAAATTTTTTTCATTTTTTTAATAATGTTGCTTCCTCAAAGCATTTATTCATTTCGCTTTTTATTGATTCATAGCAATTATAATCCACAGGTGTTTTTTTGTTCCATAAAAAAACTATGTCATAGCCTTTTTCTAATTTTTTCATTATGTCATAATAATTTGCCCTGATAAGTCTTTTTATTTTATTACGCCCTACTGCCTTGCATAAATGTTTATTAATAGCAACTCCAAAAGTATTTTCATTTTTATTGTTTGGTTTTATGTATACAATTATATGTTTTTTTACATAGTATTTTCCATATTTTAAAACATTGTTAAATTCATAATTTTTTTTTAGGGTTTTAATTTTCTTCATTTTTACTCTTCTAAAATATAATAATAAAAAAGACCACTAAACGCTTTAGTGGCTCAAATTAAGTAACTACGCACTAAGTTTTTTTCTGCCTTTTGCACGTCTAGCTTTTATTATGTTTCTTCCAGCTCTTGTACTCATTCTTTTCATAAAACCATGTTCTTTTTGTCTTTGTATTTTTTTAGGTTGATATGTTCTTTTCATTTAAAGCACCTCCTATTTTGTGTATATTAATTATTACTAATTTTCTTTCATAAGTATTTGATATTATATACCAAGAATCACGGTTATGTCAATACTTTTACAGAAATTTAAAAATATTTATTTTTCTTTTGTTTTTTATTGACTAATATCCCCTATTTTGATATTATATACCAAAATGATAAGTGCGGTAAAAACTTTTTTGTTTTTTTGCTTACGCCTATACGTAAAAACTAAGGATAATGAATAGTTTGGAAGTTATCCACAATCTGTGGATAACCCTGTGGATAACTATGTGAATAACATTTATTTTTTTACTTTTTTCTTAATTATTGGAAGGATTATCAAAATGCAGAACGAAATTAACGAATTATTAACCAAAGCAAAAGAACTTTTAAAAGAAGAAGTTACAACAATTTCATATGAAACATGGATAAAAGGAATAGAGATTCAAAGTGTAGATAATGAAAAAATAAACTTAATTGTTACCAATAATTTTACAAAAGATTTCTTAATGTCTAAATATTCTAGTCTATTAACTAATACTTTTAATTATTTAACAAATAAGGACTGCATAGTAACAATTTATTCTAGAGAAGAATTAAATGCTGCTGCAGAAAATGGTACTTCCACAGGGCCTATACAAATTGAAGCTCCTATTAATTATGCCTCTGCAAATTTAAATCCAAAATATACTTTTGCGTCATTTGTAGTTGGTAATAATAATAGGTTCGCTCATGCTGCAGCTTTAGCCGTTGCTGAAGCTCCTGCAGCATCTTATAATCCATTATTTATTTATGGTGGTGTTGGTCTTGGAAAAACTCACTTAATGCACGCCATCGGTAACGAAATTTTAAAAAATAACCGAAATTCTCGAATTTTATATGTAACATCTGAAGCATTTACTAATGAATTAATAAATGCCATAAAGGATAATACTGGTGATCAATTTAGAAATAAATACAGAAGTATTGATGTTTTATTAATTGATGATATCCAGTTTATTGCAGGGAAAGACCGAATTCAGGAAGAATTTTTCCACACATTTAATACATTATATGAAAGTGGAAAGCAGGTAATTTTATCTAGTGATAAGCCACCAAAAGATATTCCTTTATTGGAAGATAGATTAAAGTCAAGGTTTGAATGGGGAATTATTGCAGATATTTCTAACCCTGATTACGAAACACGTTTAGCTATACTTAGAAAAAAAGCTCAAATAGAAAACATAATAATAGATGATGAAATTCTTTCAACTATAGCTACACGAATTGATTCAAATATTAGAGAACTAGAAGGAGCCTTAAATAAATTAACTGCCAAAGCATCACTTGTGCAAACACCAATCACTATGGAAATGGCAGAGCGCGCTATAAATGATATTGTCGCAGCTCAAGAAAAAGTTATATCTGCAGAATTTATTCAAGATGTTGTTGCAAAATATTTTAGTGTAAATCCTAAAGATTTAAAAGGTTCAAAAAGGTCTAATGACATTACTTTTCCAAGGCAAATTGCAATGTATATGTGTAGAAATGTTGCAAATATGTCTCTTCCACAGATAGGACGAGCTTTTGGCAAAAGGGATCACACAACAGTAATGCATGCTTGCAATAAAGTTGAACAAGACATGAAATTAAACTCAAATACAAAACTAATTGTGGAAAGTGTGAAAAACTTAATCCTCAACGACAAATAATTGATATTTCAACAAAAATCGACAAAAAACAAAATTAATGTTTGTAAAAATTATGTTTTGTAGAAAGTAACGGAGCTGTTCCTACGGATACGCTAGGAGGTTATCCACAGGGGTGCTGTGGATAACCTGTGGATAAAATGTGGATAACTGAGTTATCCACAAGTTTACATTTTTCCTGTGGATAACTTCTCGATTTTTCCACAGAGTTATCCACATCGGAAAACTTAGGGCCACTTAGCTTACACTTAGTTTTCCACACAATCCACAGCACCTACTACTACTACTACTAAATATATTTATATTATTATAATAAAGGAGACGAAGACAAATGAAACTACTTTGTGAGAAGGATAAAATCCTTAAAGCATTGAATTCCGTAACTAAAGCTGTTGCTGTTAGAACAACAATGCCTATATTAGAAGGAATTCTAATACAAACTAATGATAATGAAATAAAATTAACAACTTATGATTTAGAAATAGGAATAGAATATATCATTAATGATTGTAAAGTAGAAGAACAAGGAGCTACAGTTGTAAATGCTATAATGTTTACTGAAATAATCAGAAGACTTCCTGATACAGAAATTAGTATATCTGTAAATGATAAAAATTTATTAGTTATAGAATGTGAAGGTTCTTTATATAAACTTGCAACAATGAATCCAGATGAATTTCCTGAATATAGAAAATTCAATTGAAATAGAGCAAGCTGCATTAAAAGATATGATAAGAAAGACTATTTTTGCTGTAAGTACAGAAGAAAATAGACCAATATTTACAGGATGTTTATTTGAAATTGCAAACAATAAGTTAAATGTTGTTGCTGTTGATGGATTTAGACTTGCTTGGAAGAGCAAATATTTACAAAGTAAAGTAAATAATTTTTCTGCTGTTATTCCAGGAAGAACATTAAATGAAATGAATAAGATTTTAGTAGATTCTTTTGATAACGTAAAAATAGGAGTTGCTAAAAACCAAGTTTTATTTGAATTGGAAAACTGCAAAATAGTAACAAGACTTTTAGATGGAGAATTTTTAAATTATTCAAGTGTTATTCCAGAACATTGGGAAACAAGAATTAGAGCAAACAGAAATATATTACAAGATTGTTTTGAAAGAATAAGCTTAATTTCATCTTCAAGCATAGAAAAAGAGAAGAAATATCCAGTAAAAGTTTCTATAGATGTTGGAAAAGTTACAATTTCTTGTACAAATCAAACTGGGGATGCAAAAGAAGAAATAATGGTTAATACAGAAGGAAAAAATTTGGAAGTAGGATTTAATCCAAAATACTTTTTAGATGTATTAAGAAATATAGATGATGAAGAAGTATTTGTTGATTTTGGCTCAAGTATTTCTCCATGTATAATAAGACCAGTAGAATCAGATGGCGATTATACTTATATGATTTTACCAATAAAATTAAAAGAATAATACGGAAAAGGGCACATACTTTTCCACAATTGGGGCACAGAATGTGGATAACTAGTTTAGAAATGCAAAATTTCAGGAATTACGAAAAAGAAAAAATAGACTTTTCTAAAAATATAAATGTTTTTTATGGAGATAATGCTCAAGGAAAAACAAATATCATAGAAGCTATTTTTATAGGTTCAATAGGAAAGTCTTTTAGAACAAATAAAGAAAAAGAAGTAATAAAACACAACGAAAATTTTACTAATATTATTATAAATTATCAAAATAAAGATAGAGATGGTAATATAAAAGTACAAATTTCAAATAAAAAAAATATTTTTGTAAATGGTGTAAAAATAAAAAAATTAAGTGATTTATTAGGAACAATTAACATCGTATTATTTACACCTGACGATATAAATATATTAAAAAATGGGCCAGACCAAAGAAGAAAATTTTTAAATATGATGATTGGACAAATTAGGCCAAACTATGTTAATATATTAAATACATATACAAAGGTAATAGAACAAAGAAATAACTATTTAAAACAAATAAGAGATTCAGAACAAACGTCTAAGATAAATTATAACATGTTAGATATATGGGATGAACAACTTTCAAATCTATCTTACAAAATATGTTTGTACAGAACCGAGTTTATAAATAAAATTTCTGATAAAATAAAAGATATTCATAAAAATATTACAGAAAATAAAGAAAATATAAAAATTGAATATATTACCGAAAGTAGAGATCCCAAAAAATTATTAGAACTTATAAAACAAAGAAGAAAATTAGACATAATAAAAGGTTACACAACTAAAGGAGCACATAGAGATGACTTTAACATATATGTAGATGATGATTTAGTGTCTGTTTATGGCTCTCAAGGCCAGCATAGAACGGCTGTGTTATCACTAAAAATAAGTGAACTTAAAATAATAGAAGAAGAAACTGGAGAAAGTCCAATTTTATTATTAGATGATTTTATGTCAGAGTTAGATAGTAAAAGAAGAAAAAATTTGCTTAATAATATAGGAAATACACAAGTTATAATAACTTGTACAGACGAAATGGATAATAATTTTTTAGGAAAAATTTCTAAAGTAAAAGAAGGAAAAATTATAAAATAAAACGAAAGGAAGTATAAACTTAACATGGAAAAATTTGAACATGAATATAAAGCAGAGCAAATTCAAGTTCTAGAAGGACTAGAAGCTGTTAGAAAAAGACCAGGAATGTATATAGGAAGTGTTTCTATAAGAGGTCTTCATCACTTAGTATATGAAATTGTTGACAACTGTGTTGATGAAGCATTAGCTGGATATTGTACACATATTCATATAATAATTGAAAAAGGCAATATTATATCTGTAGAAGATGATGGAAGGGGAATTCCAGTAGATATTCATCCAAAAACAAAAATTTCAGCTGCTGAAACTGTTTATACAGTTTTACACGCTGGAGGTAAATTCGGTGGAGATAGCGGATATAAAGTATCTGGAGGTCTTCACGGAGTTGGTGCATCTGTTGTAAATGCTCTTTCTGAATGGTGTGAAGTACAAATTCAAAGAGATGGTGGAATTTTCCAAATGAAATTTGCAAGAGGAAAAACGACAGAAAGCTTAAAAAGAGTTGGAAATTCTAAAAAAACTGGAACTAAAGTTAGATTTTTAGCAGATGATACAATATTTGAAACTTTAGATTATGACTTTAAAACACTAGAAGAAAGATTTAGAGAAATCGCATTTTTAAATAAGGGATTACATATAACTATTGAAGACCAAAGAAATGACGAGGACTTAAAAAAATCTGAATTTTGTTTTGAAGGAGGACTTAGCTCATTTGTTGAATTTTTAGATAACGGAAAAGAAAAAATTCATCCAAAGCCAATATATGTTGAGAAAGAGGGCGAGGTTCCTGTTGAAATTGCACTTCAATATACAACAGCTTATTCTGAAAATATTTATACTTTTGTAAATAATATAAATACAATTGAAGGAGGAACTCACTTAGAGGGATTTAAGAGAGGACTTACAAAAGTATTTAATGATTATGCTAGAAATCACAACATATTAAAAGAAAAAGATAATAATTTATTAGGTGAAGATATAAGAGAAGGGTTAACTGCTGTAGTTTCTGTTAAGGTAAAAGAACCTCAATTTGAAGGACAAACAAAAACAAAATTAGGAAACAGTAACGTAACATTTATAGTACAATCAATGGTAATTGAAGCCTTGGCTCCATTTTTAGAGGAAAATCCTCAGGTAGCGAAAGCCATTTTGGAAAAGTGTATAAGTGCTTCAAGAGCTAGGGAAGCAGCAAGAAAAGCAAGAGAGCTTGTAAGAAGAAAAAATTCTTTGGAGAGCACAACACTTCCAGGAAAACTTGCAGATTGTAGTGAAAAAGATGCTTCTCAATGTGAAGTATATATAGTCGAGGGAGATTCTGCTGGTGGCTCTGCAAAACAGGGAAGAGATAGGAGATATCAAGCAATATTACCACTTTGGGGAAAAATGCTAAACGTAGAAAAAGCTCGTGCTGATAAAATTTACGGAAATGATAAATTAAATCCAGTAATATTAGCTGTTGGAGCAGGAATTGGGCCAAACTTTGATATAAATAAAATAAGATATGGAAAAATTATTATAATGGCCGATGCCGATGTCGACGGTGCACATATTAGAACATTACTTTTAACATTCTTCTTTAGATATATGCGACCTTTAATAGAAAATGGAAATGTATATTTGGCTCAACCACCACTATATAAACTTTCTAAAAAAGGAATGAAAGATATTTATTGTTATACTGATGAAGACTTATTAAAAGCATATAAAGAACTAGAGGAAAAAGGCATTGCAAGAGAAAGCTTAGGACTTCAAAGATACAAAGGTTTAGGAGAGATGAACCCAGAGCAACTATGGGAAACAACAATGAACCCAGAAACAAGAATTATGGTAAAAGTAACAATGGAAGATGCTATAAAGGCAGATCAAATATTTTCTTTACTAATGGGAGATGCAATTGAACCAAGAAGAGAATTTATAAAATTAAATGCTAAATATGTTAAAAATTTAGATATATAAAAATTAATAACCTGCAAGATATTTCTTGCAGGTTATTATTATAAAGCTGATATCAATCCCAGCTAAAACTAATACACCTATCGCTACCATCTAATATATATTGCTATATAAATAAACAATAAAAACAAATATATTAATCAGTTGCTAGAATATAAGTCTACCCATAATAGCTATATTCATCCAAACGAGGGACTAAAAATAACCACTAAAAGATAAAAATATACTCATAACATAGAATAATTACTACATAAAGTCAGCAATATAATAATAAATAATATAGCTTAAAAACGAAATAATTACTCACGTCGCCGACTGTAACCAACCTAAAATATTAAGCTAATTAAAATCTTTGCTCGAAACAGTTAAAACCGAAAGATCTTAACGACTTCTTAGTTCAACTGATATCAACCTTGTAATAGTATTATTGTCAAAATAAAAAAAATTATACAAGAATATTTATTTTTTTGTCAAAATAATAAATAATTTGACTTACGATTATTCTTGACAATAATAAAAAAAGAAAATAAAATAATAAAAAATAAAAGAAAGGAGAATGAATGTATAATTCTATACAAAAATGGTTGCCAATAGAAGAAATAAATAAAAATGGAATAATAAAATTAAAAAATAATTATTTAATAAAAATTATAGAAATAAAACCAATAAATTATAATCTAAAATCATATAGCGAAAAGGAAGCTATTTTAAATTCTTATAAATTATTTCTAAAAAATTGTGATTTTAATTTTCAAATATTAATTCAAAGTTCAAAAAAAGATTTAAATAAATATATATTAAAAATTCAAGAACAAAATAAAAATGAAGAAAATAATATAAAAAATATTTCTGAAGAATATATAAAAAATTTAAAAATAATAAATTCTCAAAATAAATCCGATATAAAAAATTTTTATTTTATTATTAATGAAAAAAAAGAAAAAAATAATGAAGAAATAATATTAAATAAATTAAACGAAAAATATTTAAAAATAAAAGAATTTATTTCTCGTTGTGGGAACAGTGCAGAAGAAATAAAAGAATATGACAAAATAATTAAAATATTAAAAAAAACAATTTATTTAAAATAAATAAAAAAATAATAAAAAAAAAATAATAAATAAAATAAATAATAAATAAAAAAATAAATAAATAAAAAATAAATAATAAAAAAAAATAAATAATAAATAAATAAAAAATAATAAATAAAATAAATAATAAATAAAAAAATAATAAATAAAAAAATAAATAAATAAAAAATAAATAATAAAAAAAATAAATAATAAATAAATAAAAAATAATAAATAAAATAAAAATAAAAAAAATAATAAATAATAAAAGGAGGAGTAAATATAGAAAATAATAAAAATATTATAGACATAATTCCGTCATATATAGATTTTAAAAATCCTAAATATATAGAAATTGAAGAAAAATATACGAGTGGAATTATAATTGTAGACTATTATAGAAAACAAAATGATTTAATTCTAAAAAATTTAATTAATTCAAATATTAATTTTAATCTTTCAATATTCATAGAAAAACAAAACACAGAAAAAATAATTAGAGATTTAACTTATAATATAGGTAATGCTTCTGTAGATTTAAATAGTAAAAATAAAAATAGGCAAGACATAGATATAATTGAATTTACTTATGATGATGCAAAATATATAAGAAAACAATTACAAATAGAAGATGAAAATTTATATTATTTTTATATTTATATAAATGTAATTGCAGATAATTTAGAAGAATTAAAAAATAATATTAATAAAATAAGAAGCACTTTAGAAATTAATGGAATAAAAACAAGACTAGGATATTTCAGACAAGAACAAATATATATAGGAACGATGCCATTAATGCTAAATAATCAAGAAATAAAAAATGCAGCTAGAAAAAATATTTTAACTTCAAGCTTAGTTTCAACATATCCATTTATATCAAATTCTATTTTTGATGAAGATGGAGTTTTAATAGGCAAAAATATGTATAACAATTCCTTGATTTTTATAAATAAATATGACAGTAATAAATACAAAAATGCTAATATGTGTATTTTTGGAACCAGTGGAGCAGGAAAATCACATTATACAAAATTAAATATAATTAGATCTAGACTATTAGGAATAGATCAATATATTATAGATCCAGAAAGAGAATACAATAATTTATGCAAAAATTTAGGAGGTAGTTTATTAAAAATAGGACCTACTTCAAATATATATATAAATATTTTTGACATAACAGAAGAATCAATAGAAGAAGGTGAAAAAGGATATTTATCAAATAAATTAATTAAATTGATGGGATTTTTTAAATTGATTTTTGGAAATATAGACGAAATAGAAAAAGGATTAATAGAAGAAAAAATAATAAATATTTATGAGCAAAAAAATATAAATTTTGAGGATGAAAGTTTATATAAAAATAATAAATTTAAAAAATCGGAAGATATGCCAATTTTAGAAGATTTATTTTATGAATTTGGAAAAGATAAAAAAACTAAAAAATTTCAAATAAAATTAATTCCTTTTATAAAAGGATCACTTAAATTTTTTAATAATTATACTAATATAAAAATTAATAATAAATTAGTTGTAGCAGATGTTTATGATTTAGGTGAAGAAAATTTAAAATATGCTATGTACATTTTTATGGAAATATTTTGGAATTACATAAAAAAAGATAGAAAAAAGAAAAAGGCAATATATATAGATGAAATTTGGAGATTAATAGGAGTTACATCAAATAAGGAAGTTGCAAGCTTTGTTTATAAAATTTTTAAAACAATTAGAAAATATGGAGGAAGCGCTGTTGCAATAACACAGGATATATCCGATCTTTTTAGTTTGGATGATGGAAATTTTGGAAAAAGCATTTTAAATAATTCTAGCATAAAAAATTTTTTCGCACTAGAAGAAGAAAATATTAAAATTTTAAAAAAATATAGTAATATTTCAGAGAAAGAAGAATTGGATATAAAATCACTCCAAAAAGGAGAAACTCTTATGTTTATCGAAAAAGAACATATTCTAGCTAAAATAGAAACTTTTGATTATGAAAATAAAATAATAAATAATTAAGAAAGGATTGATATAATGAATTTAGCATTAGAAAATAATTTACAAAATAATTTAGATTTAGAAAATAAACAAAAGAATTTTTTAGAAACCAGTTTAGGAAAAGCAATAAATACAGGTTTAAATATTGGAATAAGATATTTACTTCCGGACCTTATAGAAGATGAAGTAATTAATATTAAAGATAGTATTTTTAATAATGGAATAAAAGAAGGATTAAAAACTGCTGTAAATTCAGCAATAAATTTAGGAAAAAGTACGGTAGGAATATTTACGGGAAATTTTGAAAATATAAATCAAATGCAAATGGCAATAAAAAACGGAGGAATAATAGATTCAATTTCTTCACTTGTTAATAAATCAATTAATAAAACGGTTGAATCAAAAAAATTGAATTATAGTGTTGGCAATACAATAAAAAGAGGAGCAAATAGTTTATTAAGTAGTATTTCTAAAAACATAGAAAATGAATTTGAAAACCAAGTAAATAATATAGAATATTTAAATAAATATATAAATAATTGGAAAAACTATTTTAATAATAAAGATTTTGAAGGAATGCAAAGAGAATATGAAAAAATAAATGTAAAGGCAAAAGAAATAGCACCAATAGAAAAAACAATAAATGATATAAAAAATGTTCAAAATTTGCATAAATTAATTAAAAACAATGGCCAAAATTTTAATTTATCAGATGAAGAAATGGAGCTTGCAAAAATGCTATAAAAAACTAAAAAAACTTAGAAAAATAAGGCTTTTTTACTTGCAAAAAGAATGTAGTTTTAGTATAATACGAAGTGAATAAATGATATGAAAAGAGGTAAAAAAATGGCAGGCAAGGAAGTACAAGAACCAGAAGATAGAAATGGTAAAGTCATAGAAAAAGATGTAGAAAAAGAAATGAAAGATGCTTACATGGCATATGCAATGAGCGTTATTGTATCTAGAGCTTTACCAGACGTAAGAGATGGATTAAAACCAGTACATAGAAGAATTTTATATACTATGTATGAAGATGGTTTAACATCAGATAAGCCATACAGAAAGTCAGCAACTACAGTTGGTGACGTTTTAGGAAGATATCACCCACATGGTGACGCATCTGTCTATGATGCTATGGTAAGAATGGCACAAACATTTTCACTTAGGTACCCATTGGTAGATGGACATGGTAACTTTGGATCAATAGATGGTGATCCTGCAGCTGCTTACCGTTACACAGAAGCTAGAATGTCAAAAATATCAGAACTAATGCTATCTGATATTGAGAAAAATACAGTAGATTTTATGCCAAACTTTGATGACAGATTAAAAGAACCAACTGTATTGCCATCAAGAATACCAACTTTGCTTATAAATGGCTCATCAGGTATAGCCGTAGGAATGGCAACTAATATTCCACCACACAATTTAACAGAAATTATAAATGCAATTATAAAAATAATAGATAGTGACAATGTTACAGACGAAGAGCTATTACAAATTGTAAAAGGCCCAGATTTTCCAACAGGAGGATTAATTCTTGGAAGAGAGGCCATAAAGCAAGCTTATACAACAGGTAGAGGAAAGCTTACAATGAGGGCTGAAGCTGAAATTGAAGAAACAAGCAGTGGAAGACAAAAAATACTTGTAACTTCACTTCCATACCAAGTAAATAAATCTAAATTAATTGAAAATATAGCAGAACTAGTAAAAGAAAAAAGAATTGAAGGAATATCAGAGCTACGTGATGAATCAGACAGAGAGAACGCTGTTAGAATTCACATAGGATTAAAAAAAGATGCAAATGCAAGAGTTGTATTAAATCAATTATATAAAAATACACAAATGCAAGAAACATTTGGTGTAATTATGCTTGCATTAGTTGATGGTGAACCTAAAATTTTAACACTAAGACAATGTTTAGATTACTATATTGAACATAGAAAAGATGTAATTTTACGTAGAACTAAATTTGAACTTGATAAAGCTTTAGCGAGAGCTCATATTTTAGAAGGATTAAGAATTGCAATAGATAACATTGATGAAGTAATCAGAATTATAAGGGAATCTTATGATGATGCAAAAGAACAATTAATGAATAGATTTGGATTGTCAGACATACAAGCACAAGCTATTTTGGATATGAGATTAAAAACTTTATCTGGATTACAAAGAGAAAAAATAGAGGAAGAATATCAAGAACTATTAAAATTAATAGCACATTTAAGAGAAATTCTTTCAAGTGAAAAACTTGTATTTGACATAATCAAAGAAGAGTTAACTGAAATTAAAAATAAATATGGAGATGACAGATTAACTAAAATTGTTGCTGCCGAAGGAGAATTCAACGATGAAGATCTTATAAAAAATGAAGAAACAGTTGTTGCATTAACTCATTTTGGATATATAAAAAGAATGCCAATAGATACATACAGAAGCCAAAAGAGAGGCGGAAAGGGTATAAGCGGAATTTCTACAAGAGAAGAAGATTTTGTAAAACAAATATTTACAGCAAATACTCATGATACTGTACTATTCTTTACTAATAAAGGAAAACTATACAGATTAAGAGGTTTCGAAATACCAGAAGCAGGTAGAACTGCTAAAGGAACAGCTATTGTAAACTTATTAAGTTTAGATGCAGGAGAAAAAGTATCTGCGGTAATTCCATTAAAATCATTTAAGGATGCAAAATATTTAATAATGGGAACAAAAAATGGATTGATTAAAAAGACACCATTAGAAGAATATGATTCAAGTAGAAAAACAGGATTACTTGCAATTAATTTAAAAGAAGATGACGAATTAATTGATGTAAGATTAACAGACGACGAGAAAAACATTGTTTTAGTAACTACAAAAGGAATGTGCATAACATTTGATGAAAAAGATGTAAGACCTGTAGGAAGATTAGCACAAGGAGTAATTGGAATAAAACTAGATGATGATGACTTTGTAATAGGAATGGAATCAATAGAATCATCAAATAAAAAGGCAACATTGCTTGCAATTACAGAAAATGGATTTGGAAAGAGAACGGAACTTGAAGAATATAGAGTTCAAAATAGAGGTGGAAAAGGAGTAATAACTTACAAAATAACACCAAAGACTGGAAATATAGTAGGAATAAGGATTGTTGAAGAAAAAGAAGATGTAATGTTAATTACAAATTCAGGAACAATAATTAGATTCAAAGTTAAAGATGTAAGCATTTTAGGAAGATCTACTCAGGGAGTAACTTTAATGAGAACAAATGCTAACGAAAAAGTCGTAAGCATAGAAACTGTAAATCCAGAAGAATAAAAATATAATAAAAATTTCCTCGTTATGAGGAAATTTTTATTTGTTTTGTATAACATTTTTTAATTCATTAATTTCATTTTTAAGATTTTCATTTTTTAAATTATCTTTGGCAACAGCCATTAACAATTTAATTCTATTTGTTTGATTTGTTTCACTAGCGCCAGGGTCATAGTCAATAGGAGTTATATTTGCCATAGGATATTTATCTCTAATAGTTTTTATAACACCCTTACCAACAACATGATTTGGCAAGCAAGCAAATGGTTGAACACAAACTATATTGGAAATTCCATGTTCAATATATTCTACCATTTCAGCTGTTAAAAACCAACCCTCTCCAGTTTGATTTCCAATAGATAAAATATCCTTTACTTTATCTTCTAATTCCCAAATATCACAAGGTTGCATATAGCCCTTTTTAGATTTGGCAAGAGCTATTCTTTCATCTTTTTCTAAAATATCAATTAAATGAATTGCGAATTTAAATATTTTTGCTTTAAATTTATCTATTTTTATTAGTTTATTAAATGTAATTTTATGAGTTGCAACAAATTTAATAAATCCCATAAAATCAGGAAGAATTACTTCTGCACCTTCTTGTTCTAATTTATCTGCAATAAAGTTATTTCCAAATGGATGATACTTAATTAGAACTTCACCTACAATACCGACTTTAGGTTTTACTACAGATGTATCAAGTTCTATCTTTTCAAAGTCATCTACTATTTCATAAATACTCTTTTTAAATTGTGATAAAGTAGAATGGGCTACTAAATCTTTACATTTATCAAGCCATTTATCAAAAAGAGCTTGAGTTTCGCCTTTGTTTACTTCATATGCTCTATTTTTTGTAAGCATTTTTTGTAAAATATCGCCATATATTACTACTTTTAAAAGTTTTTCTGCAAGCTTTGGTGTAAGCTTAAAGCCTGGCATTTTTTCCATTCCGACAACATTAAAAGATATTACAGGAACTTGAGAAAAACCAGCATCAGATAAAGCTTTTCTAATAAATCCAATGTAATTTGTAGCTCTGCATCCGCCTCCAGTTTGTGACATTATTAAAGCTGTTTTATTAACATCATATTTTCCAGATTCTAGTGCTTCTATCATTTGACCTGTTGTTAAAATTGAAGGGTAGCAAGCATCATTATTTACATATTTTAATCCGGTTTCAACAGTATGATCAGTACAATCTCTAAGTAAAACAAAATTATAGCCACAAGATTTTAAAGCTGTTTCAATAAGTTCAAAATGAGTAGGAATCATTTGAGGGCATAAAATTGTATAATTTTTACGCATTTCTTCAGTGAAAATAACCTTATTAGGT
The DNA here is from genome assembly GCA_934169535.1 of uncultured Clostridia bacterium. Lineage (GTDB taxonomy): Bacteria > Bacillota > Clostridia > TANB77 > CAG-508 > CAG-245. Next base: position 23,016 of record CAKPOC010000005.1, read on the forward strand.
CTATAATCTCCATTTCCTAAAGTATTTAAATTTTCTGTTTCTCTTTTTTTCATTGAAGCAAGTAGTGAACGAATACGAATTCGAACAGCACCTAAATTATTAACTTCATCAATTTTTATTAAAGTATACATTTTATTGAAGCTTTTTAAAATTTCTTCTACTTGGTCTGTAGTAACGGCATCAACACCACAACCAAAAGAATTTAATTGTACTAGTTCTAGATTATTATGATGTCCAACAAAATCCGCAGCAGCATAAAGTCTAGCATGGTAAACCCATTGATTTACGACCCTTAAAGAATGTGAAGGATGTACTTGGTCTGCAATGCTGTCACCCGTAATAACTGCAAGACCTAAACTTGTAATTAAAGTATCTATCCCATGATTTATTTCAGGATCAATATGGTATGGACGTCCAGCAAGAACAATTCCTTTTAAATTATTTTTTTCGAGAAATTCGACCGCTTTTTTTCCTTCATTATGAATGTCATTTCTGCAGTGCTGATATTCTTCTTCAGCAGCTTTTGCAGCTGACATAAGTTCTTTTTTAGAAAAATTATATTTTTTAAATTCAGGTAAATCCATAATAGTTTTTGTTAAAGATTTGGCTTCAAATGGTAAAAAAGGATTTAAAAATGTTATATCAGGATTTTTTAATTCTTCTACGTTATTTTTTAAAACTTCTGAGTAAGAAATTACAATAGGGCAATTATAGTGATTGTCAGCCTTTTCGTATTCTTTTCTAGAATATGGAATACAAGGGTAAAATATAGTTTTTATTCCTTGCTTTATTAAACTTATTATATGACCATGAGAAAGTTTTGCGGGATAGCATACAGATTCTGATGGCATTGATTCCATACCTTTTTCATAGGTTTTTCTATTGCTCTTTTCTGAAATAATAACCCTAAAACCTAATTTTGTGAGGAATGTAAACCAAAAAGGGTAGTCTTCATACATATTTAAAACTCTAGGAATTCCAATAGTTCCACGAAAAGCTTCTTCTTCCTTTAATGGTGTATAATCAAAAATTCGCTTATATTTATATTTTACAAGGTTTGGCAAATCTTTATTTGCAGAAGTTATTCCAGCACCTTTTTCACATCTGTTGCCTGATATGTGTTTTGTTCCATTACTAAATTTGTTAATAGTAAGTAAACAATGATTTTCGCAGCCATTACATCTTATGTGAGAGGCTTCTATTTTTAAATTATCAATTTCTTCTGCTGTTGCTAATGTAGATTTATATGTCATATCAAGGTTTGCTTCATATTGTTCCAAGCTTAAAAGAGCAACACCATATGCGCCCATAAGACCAGCAATGTCAGGTCTTATAACATTCTTTTTAACAATTAATTCAAATGCACGAAGAATTGCATCATTGTAAAAAGTTCCACCTTGAACAACAATGTTATCACCTAAAACTTTCAGATCTCTAATTTTCATAACTTTTTGAATAGCATTTTTTATTACAGAATATGAAAGACCAGCAGAAATATCACCTACTGAATAACCTTCTTTTTGAGCTTGCTTTATTTTTGAATTCATGAAAACTGTACATCTAGAACCTAAATCAACAGGATTTCTGGCATCTATTGCTGAATTTACAAATTCTTCAATTGTAAGGCCAAGGCTTTTTGCAAAAGTTTCTATAAAAGAACCACATCCAGAAGAACACGCTTCATTAAGCATTATATTGTCAATTGTGTTATTTTTTAATTTTATATATTTCATGTCCTGTCCGCCAATGTCTACAATACTTGTAACATCAGGTTGAAATTTTTTGGCAGCAGTATAATGTGCTATTGTTTCTATTTCGTTTAAATCTACATTTAAAGCAGTTTTTATTAAACTTTCACCATAGCCTGTAACGCCACTATATCTAATAGTGACATTAGAAGGTAATACACTGTATAATTTTTTTAGCATAGACATGACGCTTTTTAATGGATTTCCGCCATTATTTTCATATAGGGAAAATAATAATGATCCATTTTTATCTATTAAGACAAGTTTTGTAGTAGTAGAACCTGCATCAATTCCGACAAAAGCATCTCCTGAATATTCAGCTAAATTAGCCTTAGGGACAACATCTTTTTTATGTCTGTTAATAAATTCTTCATAGTCTGAATCTGTTACAAATAAAGGCTTTAGTGGATTTGTTGTTGTATCCTTTGAAGATTTTAAAACTTGAATTTTAGCTTTTAATTTTTCACAAGAAATTGGTTTTATATTTAAAGAATCCAGTGCAGCACCTTTGGCAACTAATAAATGAGCTTCATTTGGTACTATAACTTGTTCTGGAGTTAAATGTAGAGTTTCTATAAATCTATTTCTTAATTCAGATAAATAACTAAGAGGACCTCCTAAAAAGGCTATATTTCCACGGATTGGTCTTCCGCAAGCAAGGCCACTTATAGTTTGATTTACAACTGCTTGAAAAATAGAAGCTGCAATATCTTCTTTTGCAGCACCTTCATTTATTAAAGGCTGAACATCAGTTTTTGCAAAAACACCACACCTAGAAGCTATTGGATAAATAATTGTATGTTTTTTTGAAAGTTCATTTAAGCCAGCAGCATCAGTGTTTAATAATGATGCCATTTGATCTATAAAAGCACCGGTTCCACCTGCGCAGGTACCATTCATACGTTGTTCAATTGATTTACCAAAATAGATGATTTTAGCGTCTTCACCACCAAGTTCTATGACTACATTTGTTTTTGGAATGTACTTTTCAACAGCTCTTTTGCAAGAAACTACTTCTTGAACAAAAGGAACATCTAAGAAATTAGCAGCAGACATAGCTCCTGAGCCAGTTAAAGCAATTGTGAATTGGCTATCTTTAAATTTTAAAACTAAATCATCTAAAACTTTGCACACAGTATGCTGGGTGTCAGAGTAGTGTCTTGTATAATTTGCATAAATAGTTTCTAAGTTTTGATTCATAACTACAATTTTTACAGTAGTCGAACCAACATCTAAACCGACATGTAATAATTCGTTCATATATGTACTCCTTTTTTATCCCCATTTAATAAACCTAATTTTATACGGAAAATGCGATTTTGTCAATCAAAATAAAAAAATATAAAAAGTCGTTCTATATAGAAATTTTAAGGAATAGATATACTATCAAGAAAACGAAAAACAGTAGAGAGGAGATAATTTATGAAAAATAATTTGAAAAAAATATTAATAATTATTTTAATATTAATTTTATTGGGAGGGTTATTAATTTTTATATTAAATAAAAATAATAAATCAAAAAATAATTATGAAGAATATGAACCAGAAGAAGTAATTTCAGAAAAGCTAGAAAGACAGACAATAGTAACTTTATATTATATAAATAAAAATTCAAGAAGATTAGAACCAGAAGCAAGATTAGTGGATGTAAAAAATTTAGTTGAAAATCCATATGGAGAATTAATTAATTTATTGATTGGAGAATCAAAAAATGAAAATTTGGAGAGTGTAATTCCAAAAGATACAAAATTATTAAATGCTGAAATGAAAGAAAATGTTTTAATAATAAATTTTTCGGAAGAATTTGTTAATAATCATATAGGGGGAAAAGAAGAAGAAGAAAAAACAATAGAAGGAATTGTAAATACATTAACGGAATTAACAGAAGTTAATGAAATAAAAATATTAATAAATGGAGAAGAAAATAAAGCTTTTAAAGATAATCAAATAAACTTTGAAAATAATTTCTTAAGAAATGACTAAAATAATAAATAAAAAAATAATAAAATAATAAATAAATAAAAAATAAATAAGGTAAAAAAATGAAAAAGCAAAAAGAAGATAAAAACAATTTCTTTTCAGGAACAATTTATGAAAAAGATGAAATAAGTCCATCATATATAAACATGGAAAATCCTAAATATTTAGAAATAGATGATTTATATTATTCAGGATTAATAGTTGTAAATTATTATAGAGAGCAAAATGATATATTACTAAAAACATTAATAGAAACAAACATAAATATGAATATTTCAATTTTCTACGAAAAGCAAGACTCATATAAAACAATAAAAGATTTAACTTACCACATAGGAAATGTAGGAGTAGAATTAAAAGAAAGCAACCAAAATAGAGAAGATATTGATATAGCTGCGTTTACATATAATGACGCAAAATATATAAGAAAAGAAATTCAAGTAAATAATCAAGATATTTATTTTTTATATATTTATATTACAGTTTATGCAGATAATAAAAAAGATTTAGAGTATTATTTAAATAAAATAGAAGGAATAGC
>CAKPOC010000006.1 GCA_934169535.1 uncultured Clostridia bacterium
GTGAAAGTGTAAAAATAAAGGATCAATTTATAAAAAACTCATTGGATTTAGAGGAAAAAGCAAGAATTGATATCGAAGAGGATGATAAAACAATACTTTTTGTAATAGATATTCCAATTACAGAAAAAGTAGATGGCGCAGAAACTTATACAACAATGCCAATTGGAATGATTGTTGTAAGAGATGAATTTTTCATAACAGTGTCACTTAGAAAAAACAAGATCATAGAGGAATTTGAAAAAGGAAAAATAAAAAATTTTCAAACGTACAAGAAAACTAGATTTATATTTCAAATCCTTTATTTAAATGCGTCATATTATTTAACATATCTAAAGCAAATAAACAAAGAAACAGAAATTGCAGAATATGTACTAAAAAATTCTATGAGAAACAAAGAACTTTTAAAAATGCTTAGCTTAGAGAAAGGCTTAGTATATTTTGCAACTTCGCTTAAATCCAATGAAGTTGTAATGGAAAAAACATTAAGAGGTAAAATAATTAAATTATATGAAGAAGATGAGGACATGCTAGAAGATGCCATAACAGAAAATAAGCAGGCAATAGAGATGGCACAAATTTATAATAATATATTAAACGGTACAATGGACGCATATGCTTCAATAATTTCAAATAATTTAAATGGAGTAATGAAAACATTAACATCAATAACAATTATATTAGCAGTGCCAACTATGATTTCAAGTTTTTGGGGAATGAATGTGCATTTACCTTTTCAAGAAAGTGAACAAGGCTTTATAATTATGATAATTCTTGCGATAATTACTACTATAGTAGTTACAGCTTGGCTAAACAAGAAAAATATGCTTAAATAATTATATAAAACTATTGATAAAATTAAAAATTTTTAGTAAACTACTATTATAAAAAATATTCCAAGGAGAGAATATATGAAAGAAACAGAAGAAATAAAAGAAAATATATTAGAGTTTTATTCAAAAGAAGACGCAAAAGAATTTGAAACTTTAGCAAAAGGCAGAAAATTTTGCAAAAGAGGTCAAAGAATTAAAGATATATGCAAAGAAGAGATTGCAAGAAAAGATTATAATAAGTTAGGATTATTGTCAAAAATATTTCATAAAAAAGAATTTAAAAGGAAAAAAGAATTCTTATTGGAAAATAGACTAACATCAAATGTTAGAGTGATTGCAATGTATTTGCTAAACCAAGATGAAAATATAAATGTAGAACAACTTGAAGAAAAAACCAAAGAATTCATATTAAAAAAAGTAGAGGAATATAAAGCTAAGGAGTAAATATGGCAGGAAATTTTACTAAAATAGATGAAGAATTTATATGTGAAAATTGTGGCAAAAAAGTATCAAAATTAGGATACACTTGCAGAAATCACTGTCCATATTGCTTATATTCAAAACATGTGGACATAAACCCAGGAGACAGGTTAGAAGCTTGCCATGGAGCATTGGAACCGGTAGGCGTAGAAATAGATAGCAAAAAAGGATATGTAATAGTATTTAAATGTAAAAAATGTGGAAAAATCAGAAGAAACAAAGCTGCCAAAGACGATAACATGGATCTTATAATAAAACTTTCAGCAGAACATAATTATTAATAAAAAGGGGTAATTATATATTTGTGCAAATGCACAAAACATATAATTACCTTTATATTTTTATATTTCTCTATTTATATTTCCGTTTGTATATTCCTTGCCAGAAAGTTTTTGACCAGTCCTTACAGTTTTTATAATTTCATTAATTTTATCAATTGTTTCATCTAAAATATTAATTCTAATAGAATCAACATTGAAATTAGTTGTTTCAAAAGACGTAATTTTGCTATTGTAAATAGAGGTAACAGTTTGAATATTATCTGGAACCAGCCTAAATAATAAGCCTAAACGATCTTTTAAATAAAATTCAGAATTGTTTTTACATTTTGCTTTGCATTCGGGATAACATTTGTTGCTTTTGCCAAGTAAACAGTAAGATGTATTCATAAGTACAGACCTTCCATAGCAAATTAGTTCTTTTTTAGCAGGAATGTTATTGCAAAGAGAATATAACATTTGGCTATTAAGCTCAACAGAAGGAGTGATTGTAGTAACTCCAAGCTTTATAAGCTCAATTGCAGTTCTTGTATTAAATACATTCATTGTATAATTTGCAACAATATCAAAGTTGCCACCAAGGTATTTTTCAAGAATTTCGATGTTAGAAATATTGCTTACAACAAAGCCTTTTACATTAAAATGGTCTACAATGTTTTTCAAATTATTTAAAAGTAAATTTTTAAAATTAGCTTTTAAAATTGTTGGCATATATACATAAAGCGAAAATTTTTGAGAAAGCATATGTAATATTTCCGAATATTTAGAAATAGCAAAATATTTTAATGGAATATATATATTATCAAATCCAATTAAGTTTGAATAATCAAAATTTGCGTTAATTTGTTCTAATAAAACACTTATTTTTCTATCTTCTATTTTTGTAGGAACCAGGTTAAGATTAATCGAAGATTCGGAAAGTGAAACTTGCTTTCTATTTTCTAAAAAACTAGACATTACAGCATCTTCTAACTGTGAAATTACAGTTCTTCTAAGATTATTTAGTTCAGAGATAGAAGAAATGTGCAGATTATCACCAAGATTAACGTTTATGCGATCAATTTTAAAAGGAGTAGAGCCAAGCTTATTAAACTGAGATGTTACACGCTCTTTTGTAATTGGTGAATTTGTAGCAGCGTCTGGAACTATATCAGATTTTACACAAACTGTAATATTATTGTAAAAAGGAGGAATGTTTGCAGTAGCAGTAAGAACTATTGGCTCATCTTTTTCTATATTAGCAAAAAGATTAATTGGAATTTTCTTAAGCTCAGTATTTTCTTTGTAAGTTTTCATACAATTTTCGATAAGCTGCTTAGAAGAAAGCTTATAAACTTTTGCACCGACTTTAATATTTCCTTTCATTCTGCCAAGAGTGACTATTTGACCAGGGGTGCAAGTTTTAAAATTAGTATTTTTTATCATAAGCTCAGAAACTGTGTAAGAGCCTGTTTCACCTTCAATTGAAATTGTATCACCCACTGAAAGCTCCTCATTAAGTTTTAATGTTATGTGTCCATTTGAAGGATTATAATTTGAAAGATTTCCTAAGTATAATCCCATATTATTTGATTTTTCGGGAAATATTAAATTTTTATTTGCTTCAGATTTTAAATGACCTGACGAAAATCCACCACGATTAAAAACTTGTGCTAAATCGTGTTTATCATTTTCATCAATTTCAAAGTTTTCGCCTGAGCAAGCTAAATCAATGTACTTTCTATAAATTTTTGTAACTGTTGCAACATAATCTGGAGTTTTCATACGTCCTTCTATTTTAAAAGAATTTATACCAAGCTTTATAAGATTAGGAAGAAGCTCCAGCGAAGATAAATCCCTTGGACTTAAAAGATAGCCATTATCTATTTTTTTGTCATTTTCTAAAAGTTCATAAGGAAGTCTACAAGGCTGAGCACATTTTCCACGATTTCCGGAACGTCCACCTACCAAACTAGAAAATAAACATTGCCCAGAATATGAAATGCAAAGTGCACCATGAATGAAGATTTCAAGGTCAACGCTACAATTTTTTCTAATGTATTCTATTTCTGAAAGAGAAACTTCTCTAGATAAAACAACGCGTGAAAAGCCTAGCTTTTGTAACTCTAAAACACCCTCTAGGTTATGAACAGACATTTGAGTACTTGCATGAACTTCTAGGTTTGGAAAATTGTTTATAAGGTATTTTGCTAAGCCTAAATCTTGAACAATAATTGCATCAATTCCAAATTCATAAGCATTTTTTGCAAGCTCTATAGCGTCTGAAAATTCACTATCTGTTAAAAGTGTATTAAGTGTTAAATTTGTTTTTACATTTCTTATTTTACAATATCTAATTGCTTCTTTTAGTTCAGCTAAATCAAAGTTTTTGGCGTTTGCTCTAGCACTAAATAAATTTGCACCAAAATAAATGCAGTCAGCTCCATTTTGAACACCTGCACGAACACAGTCAAAATCACCAGCTGGAACTAAAAGTTCTGGTTTTAGTATTTCCATAATTAAGCTCCTTAAATTTATTATCTAATAACTATTGTAACACATTTTTATGAATTTTCATACTATATAATATGAAACTTTAAAGAAAGGAAAGTGAGATACATGCAAGACGATAATAGAGGAAACTGCGTAGGATATTCAGAAGGACCAATGGAAAGAGGCGGCTGCGGTGGAGGCTGTGGCTGTGGCGGAAATGGTGGTTCAAACAGCTGCTGTGGAAATAGTGGAATACTATTTTTTATAATAATTTTCTTATTACTATTTACCAACAACGGAAATGGTTTTGGATTTTAATAGTTACAACACATAATAAAAAGTGGAGAAGCTGTGAATGGCTCCCACTTTTTTTTAGTTAAATATTGCTTTTTAGAAATTTATATAATATAATTTGGGAAATGCCACCGTAGCTTAGTAGGTAGAGCACCGGATTCGTAACCCGGAGGTCACAAGTTCAATTCTTGCCGGTGGCTCCAAAAACTGATAAACCTCTTGAAAAATATACAAAAAAGTGCTATAATAAGGCAGTACAGAAATTTTCTGTATGTGTCAAATAATAATTATTATTTTACAGGAGGAAAAAATCATGGAAATTATTAATGACGAAACAAAGCGGTTGCAGGAAAATGATGTAACCAACATTTACATTCATTGTAGTAATGCACAAGTAAATGTTTTTTCAAATCCTGAATTAAGTGAGCTAGAAGTAGCAAGCCAATTTTGCAAAGTAGAAGTAATAGCAGAAGATGGTGAAATTGTTATTTCAGAGCAGAATTTAACAGAAGGGGCTGAAAATGTGCTGGAAATTGAATTGCCAATTAATAAAAAAATTAAATCACTTTTTTGCACAACTGAAAATGGCAATGTTTCAATTAAAGATTGCAACATTGAAAAAATTAAGGTTAAAACCGAAAATGGAGCAATTGCTATTGAATCTAAATTTAAAATGTTAGAAACCAATACAAGAAAAGGAAAAACTGTGGTTGCTTCAAAAAATTCCGAGGATTCCGAGATTGAACTTAGAAGCGAGTCTGGGAATATTAACTTAACTATGCAAGATGTAAAATTTTATGATGTATCCATTAAAAACAATTATGGTGACACATATATTGAGCATTCTACAAAAACAGTAGTTAAAAAGAATTTAAAAAAGGATATTAAAATTAAACCCAATAATGCAAACAAAGTATATGAAGTTAAAGGTAAAATTAGAACTAATAGCGGAACAATTCTAATTCACTAAAACAAAAATGATTTTTATTGAGCTTTCTTTATAAGGAAAGCTCATTTTTTTGTTAAATACTTGTAAAAAAACGTACTTTGTGGTAAATTATATTATAGGTTATAGGAACCTAAAAAACCTAAATATAAATAATTAAAGGTAGTTATGGGATTTTTTGAAAAATTAAAAAATGGATTAAATAAAACAAAAACATCATTTGATGAAAAAATGAATAATGTTTTTAGTAATTTTAGAAAAGTAGATGAAGAACTTTTAGATGAGCTAGAGGAAGCCTTAATCATGTCAGATGTAGGTGCAGAAACTTCTGAGAAAATAATAGAGAAACTAAAACAAAAAGCAAAAAAGCAAAATATTAAAGATGGAGAAGAATTAAAAGAACTTTTAAGAGAAGAAATAAAAGAAATTCTTGATGAAACTGACAGCACATTAAAGCTTGAAACAAAGCCAGCTGTAATTTTAGTAGTTGGAGTAAACGGAGTTGGCAAAACAACATCAATAGGAAAAATTGCAAATAGACTAAAAAATGATGGAAAAAAAGTGGTCGTTGCAGCAGCAGATACTTTTAGAGCAGCAGCAGTAGAACAGCTAGAAGTGTGGGCAAAAAGAAGCGGATGTGACATTGTAAAAAAACAAGAAGGAATAGACCCTGCATCTGTTGTATATGATGCGATAAAGGTATGCAAAGAAAACGGAGCAGATGTTCTTATATGTGATACTGCAGGAAGACTTCACAACAAAAAATATTTAATGGATGAGCTTATAAAAATTAAAAAAGTAATAGATAAAGAACTTCCAGAAGCATCTCAAGAAGTTTTAATGGTTCTTGATGCAACAACTGGTCAAAATGCGATATCACAAGTTCAAGCATTTAAGGAAGCTGTAAATATAACAGGAATTGTTCTTACAAAATTAGATGGAACTGCAAAAGGTGGAGCAGTTATTGGAATTGTAAATGAAAACAAAGTTCCAATAAAGTTTATTGGCGTTGGAGAACAAATAGACGATATGGAAAAATTCAGTAGTGATGATTTTGTAAAAGCTTTAATATAAGGAGGATTAACATAAGTGGAAAATAATACGAAAAACATAAATGAAACTCAAGAAAATAAAAAAGCTGAAGAAACAAAAACACAAAAAAAAGTTAGGAAAATATTAGTTACAATAGTTGCTATAATTGCGCTATTTGCAATATTTGTTTATGCAAGAGGTGAATATCTTGAAATAAAAGAAATTGGGGAAAATTATAGCTCAATATTTTATCAAAACATGATAAATATTTCTATAACTGCTGTAATAAACTTTTTAATAGTATTTTTTACAATTTATATAACAACAAGAAAAGTAAATAAAGGGCTAAAAACTTTCTTTGAAGATGAGAAAAAGCAAATGCCTAAATTACCACATAAATCAATGGCGTTTATAATTGCAACAGTCATAGCTATTGCAACTTCGTCATTTATACTAAAAAAAGCACAACTATGTTTTTATAATACTCAATTTGTGCAAAATGACCCAATTTTAGGACTAGACATTGGATATTTTGTGTTTGTATGGCCATTTTTAGAACTTGTTGCAAAATATGCAATGATATTAGTAATAGGGGCTACAATATATGCAGCAATATATTACATATTAGTATTTAATATATGCTTTGACGGAATTACAAGAGAAAGCGTAAAGAAAAGTGGATTATTAAATCAAGCATTAGGAAATGTAAAAGTTTTAGTAGTAATAATTGCAGCACTGTTATTACTAGAAACTCAAAACATAGGAGTTCAAAAATTCTTAGTGCTAAATAACGAAGAATCAATTAATTATTCACTATATGGTGCTGGAATATCTGAGGTAAAAATAAAATTTATAGCATATATAATTTTCGCACCAGTTATGGTATTTGCAGCATTTAAAGCGATTTCTAACTTCCAAAAAGGAAATACAAAAAAGGTAATATCTGATATTTTAATTGTACCAGGATATTTAATAATCATTTTAGTTGTAATGATTGGATATAATTTAATATATGTAAATTCTAACGAACTAGACAAAGAGAAAAAGTATATAGCATACAATATAAATAATACAAAAACAGCATATAATTTGAATATTGATGAAATAGAAGTAAGTGATCAAGGAACAATAACTAAAGAAGCGGTAAATAGCAATTCTGAAACTATACAAAATGTTCCAATTGTAACTAGCGAAATGTTACTTAAAGACTTAACAAGTTCAAGCTCAAGCAAAGGATATTATGAATTTTCAAATACATCACTTGCGCTTTATAATGTTGATGGAAAAGAAAAGTTAGTATATGTTTCACCAAGAGAAATTACAAGTAAACAATCTGCATATAACACAAAAACATACGAATATACACACGGATTTGGAGTAATAATTTCTAACGCAGCAGAAGTTTCTGAAAATGAAACTATAGAGCACATTCAAAAAGAATTTGAAGCAGATGATGAAGTAATAGAAGTATCACAACCAAGAATATATTTTGGACTTGCAACCAATAACACAATAGTTACAAACAGCAATGGAAAAAGCGAATTTGACTATCCAACTCAAGATGCAACACAAAACACAGAAAATTCTTATGATGGTACAGCTGGAATTTCTGCAAACTTCGTAGATAGACTTGTTTTAGCAATAAAAGAAAAAGACATAAAGCTAGTATTTTCAGGAAATGTAACAAATAATAGCAAAATTTTAATTAATAGAAATGTAGTAGAAAGAGCCAAAACTTTAATGCCATATTTAACATATGATCAAGAACCATACATGGTAATAAATTCAGATGGTGAATTAATTTGGGTTATAGATGCTTACACAACAAGTGACAATTATCCATATTCACAAAAAACAACATTAAAGGATAATGGAATAACAAAGGAAGAAATAAACTACATTAGAAATTCTGTAAAAGTTACTGTAAATGCTTACACTGGAGAAATTAAATTTTATATGACAGATAAAACAGATCCAATAGCAATGGTCTACAAAAAAATGTATCCAGATTTATTTACAGAAGAAGAAATTCCAGAAGATATAGAAAGTCATTTAGTATATCCAAAATATTTATACAAAATTCAAGCAGAGGTTTTGGAAAGATATCACAATGTTCAACCAGACGTATTATACAGAAACGACGATGTATGGGCAGCTGCAACTCACAGCTCAAGCAGAAAAATTACATCAACTAAAGGAACAACAATTAGCCCATATTACACAATGTTAAAAACATTAGATTCAGACTCAAGTAAGCTAGGTTTAGTATTACCATATACACCTTATGGAAAACAAAATATTAAAAGCTATTTAGTAGGAACAATAAATGAAAATGGGGAAAATACTCTAAAACTATACAATTATGCAGAAAATAGTAATGTGTTAGGACCAATGCAGCTAGATACTCAATTAGAACAAGATGAAACTATTTCTAAGGAATTGGAATCATTAAATGTTACAGGAACAAAAATTACAAAAGATATAATAATTGTTCCAATAGACAATAATCTTCTTTACGTAGAGCCAATTTATCAACAGTATGTAAATGAAAAAGATACATTACCAATTTTAAAGAAAGTAGTTGTAGCATCAGGTTCAAAGGTTGCAATAGGAGATACATATGCTTCTGCAATAAATAATCTAGTATCTCAATATGCAGTAAACATAGAAGTGGAAAATACTGATGACATAAATGAGCTTATGGAACAAATAATTAGAGCAAATGGAAATTTAGATGATTCAATGAAAACTGGAGATTGGGAGCAAACAGGAAAAGATGTTTCAAAATTACAAAGCTTAATAAAACGACTAGATGAATTAAAACAAGAATTAGATAAAAAGCAAGAAGAAAAAAATACTATAAGCAATGAAATACAAGAAAATGTAGAGTAAAGTAGAACAACTGGAAAAACTAAGCAAATTCATATTTGAAAATCGAATAGATGGGATTAGTATAAAATAAATCAAAAACGACCAAACTAAAAATGTGAGGTCGTTTTTTGAATAGAAATAAGTTAGAAAAAAATATTTTAAAAAGTGTAAATAAAATAAATAGAAAATTAGAAAATGAAAAAGTTCTTTCTGCAATGGAACTTTTAGGAGAGCCAAAGAAACTACTGGTTAGAAATTTGGTGTCAGGAATTGCTAAAGGAATAGGAATCGGAATAGGTGTTTCTATAGTTACTGCAATTTTAATTTATGCAGCTCAAAAAATAATTACATTAAATATTCCAGTTATAAGCAAGTACATTGCAGACATACTAGAAATAGTTGAAACAAGAAGGTGATTTTTTAATAAAACCTTGTTATTTCAGCTTTTTTCTTGTAAAATATAGCAAGGAGGAGCAAAAACGTGATTGCAGAAATAATAATAAACAGTAATGTGAAAAATTTAAATAAAACATTTGATTATATAATACCTAAAGATTTAGAAGACAGTGTTTTTGTAGGTGTACGTGTTTTTGTGCCTTTTGGAAATAAAAAAGAACTAGAAGAAGGTTTTGTTGTAAAAATAAAACAAAATTCAAACCTTAAATATAAATTAAAAGAAATTGCAAAAGTAGAAGAAATTTATAAAATAACACCAGAAAGAATGGAACTTGCAAAATATATGGCAAAAAAATATTTTTGTAATGTTTCTTCTTGTATAAAATTAATGCTTCCACCAGGCACTTCTTCTAGCAAGGTTTCAAATAGAGTAAGTGAAAAAAAGCAAAACTTTGTAAATATTGTAAAAAGTGAAACTGAAATAAAAGAAGACATAGAAAATGGAAAAATAAAATCAGAAAAGCAAAAAAGAGCTTTAAATTTTTTAATTAAAAATGGTGAAATTGCAAGTACTGATCTTCAAAATTTTACAGATGTAAGTTTGGCGATTTTAAAAACATTACAAAAAAATGGATACATAGAAATATATGAAAAAGAGATTGAAAGGAATCCATTTATTCATAAAGTTGTAAAAAAATCAAGTAATTTAAAACTAACAGATGAACAGCAGATAGCTTTTGAAAAAATAAATGCAGCTTTAGAATTTAATGAATATGATGAATTTTTGCTATTTGGGGTAACAGGATCTGGAAAAACAGAAATATATATTCAGTTAATAGAAGAAGCTCTAAAACAAGAAAAATCAAGTATATTATTAGTTCCCGAAATTTCGCTAACACCACAAACAGTAGATAGATTTTTAAGTAGATTTGGAGAAGAAAAAATTGCGGTACTTCACAGCAAACTATCAACAGGAGAAAGATTTGATCAGTGGAAAAAAATTGCTGAAGGAAAAGCAAAAATTGTTATAGGAGCTAGATCTGCAATATTTGCACCTGTAAAAAATTTAGGATTAATTATAATAGATGAAGAACATGATGACTCATATAAAGCGGAAAATGCACCAAGATATAGTGCTAAAGAAATTGCAACATACCTTGCAAAGAAAGCTGGAGCACCAGTAGTTTTAGGAAGTGCAACACCTGATATAAATACATTTTACAAAGCTAAAAATGGAAAAATTCAATATATAGAATTGTCAAAAAGAGCAAATAATTCAAGTCTTCCTAAAGTAGAAATTGTAGATTTACGAAAAGAACTAGCAAATGGAAATAAAACAATGCTAAGCCAGAGATTACAAGAAGAAATTAAGAAAAATTTAGAAAATAAAAAACAAACAATTTTATTTTTAAATAGAAGAGGCTTTTCAACTTTTGTAATGTGCAGAGATTGTGGATATGTAGCTAAATGCAAGCATTGCGACATATCATTAACATATCATTTAAAAGAAAATAAATTAAAATGTCACTATTGTGGTTATGAAGAGCCAATGTTAACAAAATGCCCTGATTGTGGAAGCTTAAATATAAGATATTTTGGAAGCGGAACTCAAAAATTAGAAGAACAAGTTAAAAAAATATTTCCAGAAGCTTCTACAATAAGAATGGATATAGATACTATAAGCAAGAAAAACTCTCATGAAGAAATTTTAAATAAATTTAAAAATCAAGGGATCGATATTTTAATAGGAACTCAAATGATTGTTAAAGGACACCATTTTCCAAATGTAACATTAGTAGGAGTTGTAGCAGCGGATGGAAGCTTAAATATAGATGATTACAGAGCACATGAAAGAACTTTTCAAATTTTAACACAGGTAGCAGGACGAGCGGGCCGTGAAAAAGAAAGCGGAAGAGTAATAATTCAAACTTATAACCCTGAACATGTAGTAATAAAAGATGCACAAAAACAAGATTACAAATTATTTTATGAAACAGAAACCGCAATAAGAAAGCAGTTGAGATATCCGCCTTTTTGTGATATAATACTTGTTGGAGTTTCAAGTAATAGTGAAGAAGAAACTAAAAAAATTAGTAATTACATATATGAAATTTTAAAAAATAAAATAAACACTAAAAATTTAAAAATACTATTATATAAACCAGTTCCAGCGCCAATAGATAAAATTAAAAATAAGTTTAGATGGCGCATAATCGTAAAATGTAAAATAGATGAAGAAATTACGGACGAATTTAATGAAATGGTGAAAGAAATAGATGGCAAAACTAAAAATAGCAAAAATGAAGCTAGAGTTGTAATAAATGTTAATCCAAGTAGCATGCTATAGAAAGGAGAAATTATGGCAATAAGAGAAATAAGATTAAATGGAGATGAAATCTTAAGAAAAAAAGCAAGAGAAGTTGAAAAAGTAGACGAAAAAATTAAAGAATTACTAGACGATATGGTAGAAACAATGCACGAGTATAATGGAGTTGGGCTTGCAGCACCACAAGTGGGAATACTAAGAAGAATAATTGTAATAGATCTTTATGATGGAAATAAACCATTAAAATTAGTAAACCCTAAATTGCTAAAAACAAAGGGAAAACAAAAAGTTGATGAAGGATGTTTAAGTTTTCCAAACCAATTTGCTAAAATGATAAGACCAAAAGAAGTAGAGGTAGAAGCACTTAACGAAGATGGCAAGAAAATTAGAATAAAAGCAGAAGATTTACTTGCTCAAGCACTAGTTCATGAAATTGAGCACTTAGATGGAATTTTGTTTGTTGATAATATGATTCCAGGAACACTTCAATATGTTGAACCAGAAGAGAGAGAGGAATAAATTTTAATGAGAATTTTATTTATGGGAACACCAGATTTTGCAAAAGAGTCATTAGAAGCACTTTTTGATGCAGGATTTGAAATCGTAGGTGTAGTAACAAATATTGATAAACCTAAAGGAAGGGGAATGAAAATGCAAATGTCTCCTGTAAAGGAGTACGCAATTTCTAAAAATTTACCAATATTTCAACCTGTTAAAGTACGTGGAAACACTGAGTTTTACGAGCAAATAAAAGCTTTAAAGCCAGATTTAATGTGCGTTGTTGCATATGGAAAAATCTTACCACAAAACATATTAGATATTCCAAATCTTGGAGCTGTTAATGTACATGGCTCGCTACTTCCTAAATATAGGGGAGCTGCTCCAATTCAGTGGTCTGTAATAAATGGAGATAAAGTAACAGGAATTACAACAATGTTTATGAATGCAGGAATGGATACAGGGGACATTATCTTAAAAGAAGAAGTAGAAATTGGAGAAGATGAAACAACAGGAGAGCTATGGGAAAAACTTAGCAAAGTAGGTGCAAATCTTTTGGTAAAAACAGCTAGAGAAATCGAAAATAAAACTGCCAAAAGAACTCCTCAACCATTAGAAGGAACAATGGCACCAATGATTTCAAAAGAAATGTCAAAAATTAATTGGAATGAAATAACAGCATTGCAAATAAAAAATTTAGTAAGAGGGTTAAATCCAATAATGGGGGCATATTCTATGCTAAATGGCAAAAAAATAAAATTTTGGAAAGTGGATATTTTAAATAAAGAAAAAAATCTTGAGGTAAAAGAATATAATAATAATTTAGATATGGCACTACCAGGAACAGTGCTTTTAGCTAATGCAAAAAAAGGACTATTTATAAAAACTATAGATGGAATCATTGAAATTTTAGAAATACAAGGTGAAAATTCCAGAAAAATGAACATAGGAGATTTTTTAAGAGGAAACAAAATAGAAGAAGGCAGCATATTTGAATAAAAAATAACTACATTGTAAATTTTACAATGTAGTTATTTTTTATTTAAAATACACTATAGTTGCACCCATTTCACCTTCTCCAAATGTTCCAAGTCTAAAAGATTTTACATGTTTATTTTTCTTTAAAAAATTATGTATTCCTGCTCGTAATTTGCCTGTCCCTTTTCCGTGAATTATACGAGCCTGTTCTAATTTTGCCATGTAACAGTCATCTAAGTATTTATCAACAATAGGAAGTGCTTCATCCACAGTAAGGCCAATTACATTTAATTCAGAAGAAACTGATTTCGCTTTATTGTTGGTGTATGAAACTTTTGATTTTTGGACCTTTTGAGTAGAAGAATTTAATAAAATTAAATCTTGCACTTTTGCATTCATTGTCATAAATCCTACTTGAATTTTTACTTCATTTGACTTATTAGGAAGCGACATAATAGTTGCTTCAGATGAAAGTTTTTGACTAAAAACTTTTTGGCCAATTTTTATGTCTTTAGGATTTAATGTACCTTCTAAAGTTTGATTAGAGGTAGAAAGGATAGCTAAATCATCATTTATTTTATTTCGTAAAGAGTTTGCTTTACTTGCAGAAATGTTAGAAGTATTAAGTTCTTTTAAAATATAATTTGCTTCATCTTTGGCATCAAGTAAAATTTCTTTTGCTTGAAGTTTAGCTTTTTCAACAGTAAGTTTTGCTTCCGCATCTAATTTTGAGTTGTCCCTTTCAAGCGATTTTCTAAGAAGTTCAACTTGATTTAAATTTTTCGTAATTTTCTCTTTTTCTGCTTCAATTTCAAGTTTTGAATCATATATACTTTTTAATAAAGATTCAATATTTATGTCCTCTTCTTTTACTAAAGACTTAGCTCTGTCTAGAATTTTATTATCAAGACCAATTTTTTTGCTTATTGCAAAAGCATTACTTTTCCCGGGAACCCCAATTAATAATTTATAAGTAGGTTTTAAGTTTTCAATATCAAAATCAGAACTTGCATTTTCAAAACCATCAGTTACTAGTGCATAATTTTTTAGCTCTGGATAATGAGTGGTGCAAATTGTAAGAGCATTTCTTTTATGAAATTCTTCAAGAATGCTTATAGCAAGGCTTGCACCTTCAATAGGGTCTGTTCCGGAACCGAGTTCATCTAATAAAACTAAGCTGTTTTTCGTTGCCTTTGCAAGTATTGCTGTAATATTTGTAATATGTGAAGAAAATGTACTTAATGATTCATGAATACTTTGCTCATCTCCAATATCTGCAAAAATATTATCAAAAACACAGATAGAACTATTTTGAGAGGCAGGAATAAGTATTCCAGAGTATGCCATTGCACATAAAAGACCAGTTGTTTTTAAAGTTACAGTTTTTCCACCAGTATTGGGGCCTGTAATAAGCAAGGTTGTGTAATTCTTTCCAAGTGATATATCGATAGGAACAACGCTTTCTTTTGAAATTAATGGGTGTCTTGCTAAACGTAAAACAATATATTTTTCGTCATTTAAATGTGGTTTTATCCCTGAGATTTTTAATGAATATTTTGCTTTTGCAAAAATAACGTCGAGATTTCCAATAATATTTAACGTTTGCTCAATATTTCCAGCGATAGGGAAAAATTTTAAAGAAATATTTCTTAAAATTTTTTCTATTTCAATATTTTCTTCAATTTTTAAGTTATTTATTTTATTGTTTAAATCAAACACAATACTAGGCTCAATGTAAACAGTAGAACCACTTGCAGAAACATCTAGTATGCTACCAGAAATTTGATTTTTAAATTCATCTTTTATAGGAATTACAAATCTATCATTTCTAATTGTAATAATAGAGTCCATAACATATTTTGAATATGTAGAAGAATGTATAAAAGAAGAAAGTTTCTCACGAACTGATTGCTCTAAAGTTTTTCTTGTTCTTCTAAGAGAAGAAAGCTTAGCTGAGGCGTCATCACTAATTGTATTTTCATCTATAATTGACTTAAAAACTAAGTCTTCTAAACTTTTGTTTATATATAATTCTGAAAAGTATTCCTTTAAATTTGAAAACTCGGATAAATCAAAAGATTCATCACCAAAAAAGTATTCCTCCATAAGCCTTGATGTTTTTAAAATATTTGCAACATCAAGTAATGCTTTTGCAGATAAGGCATTAGCACTTTTTAATTTTTTTAAATATATACTAATATCACTAATTTCTGAAATAGGAAGATTTCCTTTTCGCATAATTAAAAAGCTTGCTTGCTCTGTTTCTGAAAGAAGCTTTTCGATTTTTTCTTTATCATTAAGAGGAAGCATATTTTGAACGATATTTTTTCCAAGAAAAGTTTTACAATATGTTTCTAAAATTGACAATATTTTATCATATTCGATTTTTTTTAAGTATTTTTGACTCATAATTTTCCTTTCAAAATGTAAATAATTTTAGTAAAAAAATTATATCACGAAATATTGAAAAATTCAACGTTTTTTGCTTGACAAAGAAACAAATGTTTGATATTATATAAACATGTTAATTTTATAAAGAGGTAATAATGAGGCTAGATAAATTTTTAAAAATTTCAAGAATAATTAAAAGAAGAACTGTTGCTGCAGAAGCAGCTTCGTCTGGTAGAATTTTATTAAACGGAAAAACTGCAAAGCCAAGTCATGAGGTAAAAGCAGGAGATGTTATTGAAATAAAATTTGGAGATAAAACTTCAAAATTTAAAATATTGGAAATTCCAAAAACACAAGGTAACAAAATACCACAAATAGTAGAAGAAATAGTATAGTTTGGAGGAATACAAATGCCAGAATTTGTACATCTACATGTTCATAGCGAATTTAGCTTGTTAGATGGAGCTAATAGAATAAAAGATTTACCTGTAAGGGCAAAAGAACTTGGAATGAAGGCAATGGCTATAACTGACCATGGGGTTATGTTTGGTGCAATTGACTTTTATAAAGCATGCAAAGCAAACGGGATAAAACCAATTATTGGATGTGAAGTATATGTGGCACCAAGAAAAAGAACAGATAAAGATCCGTCAATTGACAATAAATATAATCACTTAATTTTGCTTGCTAAAAATAATGAAGGATATAAAAATTTAACTAAAATTGTATCTGTAGGTTTTACAGAAGGATTTTATTATAAACCAAGAATAGACAAAGAGTTATTAGAAAAGTATCATGAAGGATTAATTTGTTCTAGTGCATGCCTTGCAGGAGAAGTGCCACAAGCAATATTAAAAGGTGACATGGAAGAGGCAAAAAAAGTTGCAAATTGGTTTAAAAGCATTTTTGGTGAAGATTACTATTTAGAAGTACAAAATAATGGAATAAAAGAGCAAGTTTTAGTAAATCAAAAGTTAATTGAACTATCAAAAGAACTAAATATTCCGTTAGTTGCAACTAATGATTCACATTACTTAAAAAAGGAAGACGCATACAATCACGAAATTTTATTATGTATTCAAACTGGTAAAAAAATAACAGATGAAGACAGAATGAAATTTGAAACAGATGAATTATATATAAAATCACCAGAAGAAATGGCAGAATATTTTTCTAATATACCAGAAGCAATCGAAAATACAGTAAAAATTGCAGAAAAGTGTAATGTGGAATTTGAATTTGGACATACAATACTTCCAAATTATGATGTACCAGAAGAATTTGCAACACATTATGATTATTTAGAAAAACTATGCAATGATGGAATAAAAAATAGATATGGACAAAATCCTTCACAAGAAATTATTGATAGAAAAAATTATGAGTTAAGTGTAATCAAAAAAATGGGATATGTTGATTACTTTTTAATTGTGTGGGACTATATTCATTATGCAAAAACGCAAAACATACCAGTAGGACCAGGAAGAGGTTCAGGAGCAGGTTCAATCGTTGCATATGCAATAGAAATAACAGATATAGACCCAATAAAATATTCATTAATTTTTGAAAGATTTTTAAATCCAGAAAGAATCAGCATGCCAGATTTTGACGTAGACTTTTGCTATGAAAGAAGACAAGAAGTAATAGACTATGTATCAAGAAAATATGGTGCAGACCATGTTTCACAAATTATAACATTTGGAACAATGGCAGCAAAAATGGTAATAAGAGATGTTGCAAGAGTTTTAGATATGCCATATGCGGTGGCTGATAAACTTGCTAAAATGATACCAAATGAAATTCATATCACAATTAAAAAAGCCTTAGAAATGAATAAGGAATTAAAAAATGAATATGAAACAAATGAAGAAACAAAAAAATTATTAGATATAGCAATGGCATTAGAGGGAATGCCAAGACAGGCTTCAACTCATGCGTGTGGAATTGTAATAACTAAAGATCCGGTTGTAAGTTATGTACCATTATATGTAAGAGATGGAATGATTTCAACACAATATATAATGACAACTCTTGAAGAACTAGGACTTCTAAAAATGGATTTCTTAGGACTAAGAACATTGACAGTTATACAAGATACAATAGACATGGTAAAGCAAAATAAAAATGTAGAAATAGACTTCTCAAAAGACAAAATGGATGACCCAAAAGTTTTTAAGCAATGGCAAGATGGAAATTCAATGGGAATATTTCAGTTTGAAAGCCAAGGTATGACAAACTTTATGAAAGAATTAAAGCCAGACTGCTTAGAAGATATAATAGCAGGAGTTTCACTATACAGACCTGGACCAATGGATCAAATTCCAAGGTATATTGCAAACAAAAAAAATCCAGAGCACGCAGTATATACACATGATTCATTAAAGCCAATCTTAAAGGTAACTTATGGTTGTATGGTATATCAAGAGCAAGTTATGCAAATAGTACGTGAACTTGCAGGCTACTCTCTTGGTAGAGCTGACTTAGTTCGCCGTGCGATGGGCAAGAAGAAATTAGACGTAATGGCCAAAGAAAGAGAAATATTTATAAATGGTCAAGTTGATGAAAACGGAAATGTTATAGTTCCAGGCTGCGTTAGAAATGGAATTGACGCAAAATCTGCAAATAAAATTTTTGATGAAATGGCTGAATTTGCAAAATATGCATTTAATAAGTCGCATGCTGCATGCTATGCAGTAGTTGCATATAGAACCGCTTATTTAAAATGCTATTATCCTACAGAATTCATGGCAGCAATGCTTAATAGTTTTTTAGGAAATTTGGATAAAATTCCAGAATATGTAGAAGAGTGCAAAAGACTAAAAATAGAAATATTAAAACCAGATATAAATAAAAGCTTTACTAAATTTACTGTTGAAAATAATAAAATAAGGTTTGGCCTAGGAAGCATAAAAAATGTAGGAATTGCAGCAGTAAATGCAATTGTTAAAAATAGAAAAGAAAATGGCGAATATAAAAGTTTTACTGATTTTTGTGAAAGAATTCAAGGAGAATCAATTAACAAAAAATGTATAGAAAGTTTAATAAAAGCAGGAGCATTTGATAATTTTTCACAAACAAGAAGTACATTAATGTCATCTTTTGAAGACATAATTGATACAATAAATGGCTCTTCAAAAAAGAATATACAAGGACAAGTTTCTATGTTTGACTTTGGAATGGACCAAAATGATGATGAAGTAGAAAAACTAAAATACAATTTTACAACATTAAAAGAATATTCAGAACAAGAATTATTATCTATGGAAAAGGAAATGTTGGGAATATATTTATCTGGCCATCCATTAGAAAAATATAGGGAACAAATTCAAAAACAGACAACAATAAATTCAAACATAATGAACATTGTAAATAATTTAGCTTCAATGGCAGAAGATTCTCCGGAATATGCGGAGCTAAAAGCAGGATATGGAAATTATTATGATGGACAAAGGGTAAAAATAGCAGGAGTAATTTCAGAAGTTAAGAAAAAATTTACTAAAAACAATAAGCTAATGGCATTTATAACAATAGAGGATTTATATGGAACAGCAGAAATAATTGCTTTTGAAAATTGCTATTTAGCAGCAACTAGTGAACTAATAAATGAAAATATTGTATTAATAGAGGGAAGACTAAGCATAAGAGAGGATGATAAACCATCAATAGTTGCAAATTCTATAAAAAAATTAACAAATGAAAAAAGAAAAATATTAGTGATAAATATAACTCAATTAAATGAGAACGAAAAAGATAAACTAAGAGGAGCACTAAAATTTTTTACAGGAGAAAACAATAATCTGCAAGTAGAGATAAAAAACGATGACAAAATAATGCCAGCAGGCGGACTATATGTAACTGATAAAATTCTAAATGAACTTAAGCAAATCGTAGGAAATGAAAATGCAAATATAGTAGAAGGAGAATAAAAACAAAAAATGAAAGTAGGATTCATATCTTTAGGATGTAGCAAAAACTTAGTAGATACAGAAATGATGATAGGAGTATTTAAAAATAATAAATTCACAATCGTAAATAACCCACAAGAAGCAGATGTGATTGTGGTAAATACATGTGGATTTATTGAGTCTGCAAAAGAAGAAGCAATAAATACAATTTTAGAGATGGCAAAATATAAGGAAGATGGAAATTGCAAAATTTTAGTTGCAACAGGTTGCTTGGTAGAAAGATATAAAGAAGAATTAGAAAAGGCAATACCTGAAGTAGATATATTTTTAAAATACAGTGATTATGCAGAAGAAAAGGGAAAATCGGCCGAAATATTTGCTAATGTTTTAGAAAGAATATATACAGCATATAATGAAAAAAATAAAATACAAAAAACAGAATTAGATTTTGAGGATAGAGTAATTACTACAGGAAAAAATTATGCTTATTTAAGAATTGCAGAAGGATGTAGCAACAGATGTACGTATTGTGCAATTCCTAATATAAGAGGCAATTTTGTAAGCAGAAAAATGGAAGATATTTTAGATGAGGCAAAAAAATTAGTTGGAAGTGGCAGAAGAGAATTAATAATAATTGCGCAAGATACATCTAAATACGGAAAAGATATTTATGGAAAAACAATGATTGCAGAATTACTAAGCAAATTATGCCAAATAAAAGATTTAAAATGGATTAGATTTTTATATTGCTATCCAGAGGATATAACAGATGAATTAATAGATGTAGTAAAGAAAAATGAAAAAATATGCAAATATTTTGACATACCTATTCAACATATATCAGATAAAATATTAAAAAGAATGAATAGAAAAACAACAAGTAAAAGTATAAAAGAAAAAATTGCAAAATTAAGAAAACAAATACCGGATGTTGTAATCAGAACAACATTAATGGTAGGATTTCCTGGAGAAACTGAAGAAGATTTCTTAGAGTTATATAATTTTGTAAAAGACACAAAATTTGAAAAATTAGGAGTGTTTACATATTCAAAAGAAGAAGGAACACCTGCTGCAACTTTTAAAGACCAAATTCATTCAATGACTAAAAAATCAAGATATAACAAAATCATGAAATTACAACAAGAAATTTCTAAAGAAAATGAGAAAAAACTTATAGGAAAAGAATTAGAAATTCTTGTAGAGGGAATAACTAATAATGAAAAATTTTATGTAGGAAGATCTTATATGGACATACCAGATATAGACGGCCTTGCTTACATAAAAAATGAAGATGATGTTATAGATAAGGACTTAATAGGAAAATATATAACAGCTAAAGTTGTAGAAGTAAAAGATTATGATACAATTTGTGAAAGGAATTAACATATGGCAAAAGCAAAAACAGTATTTGTGTGTAATGAATGTGGATATGAGTCACCAAAATGGTTAGGAAAATGTCCAGAGTGTGGAGCTTGGAATACATTTTTTGAACAAAAAATAGTAGAAACAAAAAATTCAATATCAAGCAAAGGGACTAAGGCAAAAGTTATGCCTCAAGTACTTGATAATGTAATTGGAAAAAGTGAAACAAGAACAGATACTGGAATAGGAGAAGTAAACAGAGTTTTAGGTGGAGGGATAGTAAATGGCTCACTAATATTATTAGGCGGTGAGCCAGGAATAGGAAAATCAACACTTATATTAGAACTATGTGCTAAAATAGCAAACAGCGGAAAAGTTTTATATGTTTCTGGAGAGGAGTCAGCAGAGCAAGTAAAAATAAGAGCAGATAGATTAGGCATAAAAAATAATAATATTATGTTTTTAGGCGAAACTGACATCGACATAATAGAAGAAATAATCCTCGCAATGAATCCTAAACTTGTTGTAGTAGATTCTATTCAAACAATGTATTCAGAAGAAATAACTTCTGCAGCAGGAACTGTAAGCCAAGTTAGAGAAATAACAGCAAGAATAATGAGAATAAGTAAAGGGCACAATATAACGACAGTAATAATAGGCCATGTTACAAAAGACGGAAATATTGCAGGCCCTAGAGTTTTGGAACATATGGTAGATACAGTTTTATATTTAGAGGGCGAAAGGTATTTTTCGTATAGAATTTTAAGAAGTGTAAAAAATAGATTTGGTTCAACAAATGAAGTAGGAATGTTTGAAATGAAAAATGAAGGAATGGTAGAAATAAAAAATCCATCACAAATTCTAATTTCAGAAAGAGATGACAATCCTGCAGGTTCGGTTGTTGTAGCAAGTGTCGAAGGTACTAGACCACTACTTATAGAATTACAAGCACTAACAACCCCAAGCGTATATGGAATGCCAAGGAGAACTGCAAATGGAATTGATTATAATAGATTAACAATGCTTATAGCTGTTCTTGAGAAAAAAGCATCAGTTCCTTTAGGATCTCAAGATGTGTATTTAAATGTAGTAAGTGGAATACGACTAGTAGAACCAGCAGTAGACTTAGGAACAATTTTAGCAGTTGCTTCAAGCTATAGAAATATTCCGATAGCAAAAGATGTTGTTGCAATTGGCGAAGTTGGGCTTACTGGCGAAATAAGAGCAGTAAATATGATTGAAAAAAGAATTAAAGAAGCGGAGAAAATGGGATTTAAAACATGTATTATTCCAGAAAATAACAAAAAAATGTTGAAAGAAACATCAAAAATGAATATAATAGGAGTTAGAAACATAAGAGAGGCAATAGAAAAAGTAGGACTTACGAGAAAGTAACAATATTATTACATAATAGAGGAGTGTAAAGTATGGCAGTTGTTAATGACGAAATTTTAGAAGTACTAAAAATGATAGCCCCAGGAACTGCAATCAGAGAAGGCTTAGAGAACATTTTAAAAGCAAAAACTGGAGGGTTAATTGTAGTTGGCGATGGTGAAGAAGTAATGAAAATTGCAGATGGTGGATTCAACCTGGATGTTGAATATTCTCCTGCAAGGCTTTATGAACTTGCAAAAATGGATGGAGCAATAATTTTAAGTTCAGATTTAAAGAAAATATTATTTGCAAATGCACAGCTAATTCCGGATTCTTCAATACCTACAGTAGAAACAGGAACAAGACATAGAACAGCAGAGCGTACTGCAAAACAAACAAAGGATTTAGTAATTAGTATATCTCAAAGAAGAAATATAATAACAATATTTAAAGGTTATAACAGATATGTTCTAGAAGACACATCAAAAGTTATAACTAAAGCTAATCAAGCACTTCAAACTGCGGAAAAATATATGAACGTATTTGATAATAAATTAAATTTACTTAATGAATACGAATTTAACGATATTGTAACACTCGAAAACGTAATAGTATGTATACAACGTGCTGAAATGGTAATGAATGTTGTTGACGAAGTTCAAAAAGCTATATATGAATTAGGCGAAGATGGAAGGCTTTTAGAACTACAATTAGAAGAGTTAGTAGGAAATTTAGAAAACGAAGAATTGCTTATGGTAAAGGACTACATGGTAGAAAAGAAAAGGCGTTCAGCAGAAAATGTCCTTGCTGACATAAAAAAATTATCATACGACGATTTAATGAAAACTCAAATAATAGCAAAATTGCTAGGATATCAAGATTTTGATAATTATTCTGAAGTAGGAGTTTTCACAAAAGGTTACAGAGTTTTAAATAAAATTCCAAGGATGCCAAGTAGCATAGTAGAAAATCTTGTAAAATCATTTAAGTCATTTCAACATATACTTTCAGCAGATATACCAAGGCTTGACGAAGTAGAAGGAATTGGAGAAATAAGAGCAAGAACAATAAAACAATCATTAAGAAGAATGCAGGAGCAATTTGCATTTGATAACGAAATATAATAGGTGTTTAAGTTGACAAAAAAATATAAAAATGCTATAAATATAAAGCAAATAAAATTTATATGAATAGAAAGGAATTTATAATGAAATTATTTTGGAAAATAGTATTAGTAATTTTAATAATTGCAGCAATTGTAGGAGCTGCAGGAGTTGGATATGGTTTTTATTTAAAAAATACAAGAAAAATTCAAAATCCAGTAGCAACAATAGAAGTTGCAGATTATGGAACAATAAAGGTAGAATTATACCCAGATATGGCACCAAATACTGTAGCAAATTTTATTGCATTAGCTAACAACGGTTTTTATGACAATTTAACATTTCACAGAATTGTAAAAGGATTTATGGTACAAGGTGGAGATAAAAATGGAGATGGAACAGGTTCTCCAAACTTAAGTAGCATAAATGCAGGAGAGGACACATCATATTCAATAAAAGGAGAATTTATAGCAAACAACTATACAAAAAACACCCTTAAATTTAAAAGAGGAGTTATTGCGATGGCTCGTTCTGATTATAGCAGTTTAAGTTCATCTTTAACAACAAAAGGATATAATTCAGCAGGCTCACAATTCTTTATAATGCAAAAGGACAACACAAATTTAGACGGATTATATGCAGCTTTCGGAAAAGTAACAGATGATGAAGGATTAGCAGTAGTAGATAAACTTGCAGAAACAGAAGTTCAACCAGCAGAAGGGGAAAATGGCGAAGCATCAACACCGGTTACAGCTCCAGTAATTACATCAATTAGAGTTGAAACTTATGGAGTAGATTATGGAACACCAGAAACAGAAAAACCATTTGACTATTATTCTTGGTTAATGCAAAACCATTATGGAAGTTCAGCAAAATAAAAAATTTTAAAAAATAAAATTACAAATTCAAGAAAATTTAGTAAGTTTAATAAAAATATAAATGGATAAAATAATAACAAGTAAATTTTTATTTACTTGTTATTTTTATATTTATAAAAAATAAAATAATAAGCCTTAAGAAAATAAATAAATTTATTATTTTAGGAGGTGATATAAATAAAGAAGTATTTAAAAATTATTTTTATAAGTCTGCTTCTAATTTCATATATGTATATATGTGCAATAATAGCAGTGCCAGAAAATGTAGTATTATTTGAAAAACAAAACTTAAATTTAAAAACTTTAGCAGGATTAAACATTACTGAAAACGAAAAAAATTTTACAAAGCAAGTTTCAACAAATTTTGGAAATAAAGTGGATGAAAATTTGTCAAATAAAAAACTTAGTTTAAAATTATTTAACACAATTGATATAAAAGAAATAAATGTTGATATAGTAAAAGAAACAAGTGTAATTCCACTAGGAAATGCAATAGGCATGAAGTTATATACAAAAGGCGTTTTAGTGGTAGGAATGTCGCAAATAAATAATGAAAACGGAGAAAACATGAAACCATATGAAAATTCAGGGATAGAAGAGGGAGATACAATAATTTCAGTAAATGGAGAAAAAGTACAAAATACAGAAGAACTAGTTCAAAAAGTAAATAGTAGCAATGGTGAAAATGTAAAAATAGAATATATGAAAAATAACGAAATAAAAGAAACTAGCATTAAACCGGTGAAGTCAGACAATAT
This sequence comes from uncultured Clostridia bacterium, assembly GCA_934169535.1. Classification (GTDB taxonomy): domain Bacteria; phylum Bacillota; class Clostridia; order TANB77; family CAG-508; genus CAG-245. The sequence goes on from CAKPOC010000006.1 coordinate 25,173, forward strand.
TTATAAAATAGGTCTATGGGTAAGAGATACTCAAGCAGGGGTAGGAACTGCGACGTTTTATGAACCCTCAACAAATAAATTTATGACCCTGGGACACGGAATAACTGATATAGATACAGGACAAGTTGTAAACATTTCTAATGGAAAATTAACCAAAGTAAATATACTTTCAATCATAAAAGGACAAAAAGGAAAACCGGGAGAAATTTTGGGCTCAATTGAAGAAAACAGTGAAATTGGGGATATAGAAAAAAATACTACTTTTGGAGTATATGGAAATGTTACAAACAAATCAAAGATAAATATTGAAAGCTCTAAAGAAATGAAGGTCGCAAGTAGAGAAGAAATTAAAGAAGGTGAGGCAGAAATTTTATGTGAAATTAATAATGAAGGAGTAAAAAGTTATAAAATTGAAATAAAGAAAGTATATACTAATAATAATGCTAATAATAAAAGCATGCTAATAAAAATAATGGACGAAAAATTACTAAATGCTACTGGCGGAATTGTACAAGGAATGAGCGGAGCACCAATTATTCAAAATAGAAAATTTATAGGGGCAGTGACTTGCGTTTTGGTAAATGACCCGCAAGAAGGATATGGAGTTTTTGGAGATATTTTAATAAAAAAGATGAGAGAAACAAATTAAAAAATGATGAAATAAAAAGCAAGACAAAATGAGAAAAGATAGATTTTGTCTTGCTTTTTTTATGCTTTATGGTATAATAGTGATTGTCAACAAAGAAAAAATTAAAAAGATTAAAAAAATTTCAAAAATAGTATTGACAAAAATAACAATATCTAGTATACTAACATAGTCGAAAGAAGAAATGGTCGCTTAGCTCAGCTGGGAGAGCATCTGCCTTACAAGCAGGGGGTCATAGGTTCGAGCCCTATAGCGAC
>CAKPOC010000007.1 GCA_934169535.1 uncultured Clostridia bacterium
ATATAAGTCGTCATTCTAATATTACTCAATATTACAATTTTGTAATATAATTTAATTATGTATCAAGGCTATTTCTTAATTTCAGAAATAACCTTTTTTATTTTAGTATATAGAATTAATATTCCTATACTTAATTTTAAATTGCAAATAGCATACTTACTCAGCCTTAAAGTAGTTAAATTACTCTGAGGATCAACATCTACAACTAACACTCTTTTTCCTTGTTTAGCCAATGCTACACCAAGATTAAAGGTTGTTGTTGTTTTACCAACTCCTCCTTTCTTTTAATTTAGCCACCTTAATTTAATAAGATGGCTATGTATTCCATTTCTGGCATAAAAAAAGAACTGACCATTTTTAATCAGTTCAAATATGTTTAATAAATTTTATTTAATTTTAAAATTAGTTCATCAATAGGTTCTGTATATATACCCTGTTTTAATTTATCATTTTTAAATTGTATTAAGGCATTTAAAATTATGTTAGTTTCTATATTTTCCCAGCATCTTTTAATATATCTCTATCATCTACAAGCAGAACTTATCTATTCTAGATGATTATTACATCCAAACTATATACTTCTGTATTATATAGCAAAAAGCCGATAATTTCAAGTAATTACCGGCTTTGCAATTTATGACATTAATTTTTTTAGGTCATCTTTTGAGAATTCATATTTTGTATTACAAAAATTGCAAACAATTTCTATTTTCTCTTCTTCTTCTATAATTTTTGTAAGTTCTCCTTTCCCTAAAGCTATTAAACTTTTTTCTGTTTTTTCTCTTGAACAGTTACATCTATACTTTGGCTCTATCTCATTTAATATTTCTAAATTTTCATCTCCGCAAACTTTTTTTGCAATTTCTTCTAAACTCATATTTTGGTCAAGCATTTTGCTTATAGGGTCTATATTTTTTATTTGATTTTCTATTTTTTCAATTTCTTCTTCTGTTGCATCTGGCATTAATGACAATTTATATCCCCCTGCTGCTCGTATTCCTTCTTTGTCAACAAGCACGCCTAAAGCCACAACCGATGGTGTTTGCTCTGAAGTTGCAAAATAATTCGTAAAGTCTTCTGCAATTTCTCCAGTTACAATAGGAGTCATTCCAACATAAGGCTTACCAACTCCTAAATCCTTTATTACATACAACATTCCATTTTTTCCAACAGCCATTCCCACATTTAATTTTCCATTTTCCTTATTCAGCGGAAGTTCTACTTTAGAATTTGAAACATAGCCCTTTACATTTCCGCTTTTATCACCAACTGCTGTTATAATCCCTAAAGGTCCATCACCTTTAAGCTGATTTGTAATCGTTCCTTTTTCTTCTTTTAGCTCATATCCCATTATGCTAGTCATTGTAAGCATTCTGCCTAAAGCGGCAGCAGATGTTGGCGTTAGGTCATGAATTTGGGTTGCCTCGGCCACTATATTCTTTGAAGATATACATTTTATGCTCACTTTTCCGCCATAAGCTAAACAATCTATTATTCTGTCTTTCATAAATTTCTCCTTTTGTCTATTTATTGTCATCCTATTCAGAGCTTTCGCCTCTGGTGCTCACGCTCTAGACTCCAGTAGTAATTATTAAAGTGGGACGAGTACCGCTCGAAGTAGTTTCTGTTGGTAGGACGGCTGTCGTAGCGACCAGAAGCTGTAGCGTAAGATCCATCGATATTATAGTAACCTCCACGGCGAGCACGGTTGTTGGCGTAGCTCGCCTCCTGCGTCCATTCATAGCAATTTCCAGCTATATCATACATATTATTTGCTTTCCATGCTTCACTATATCCTGTGTTTTGTTTTTTTCCTTTTCCTGTTTCTGTGTTATCTGCATAGTTTCCCCATGAACTTGAATTTATTATATCCTTTTTTTCTCCTTTTGCCTTTATAAAATTACATGTAGCATCCCACTGGCATCCCCATATCATCCTTATAGCAATTCCTTCTTTATCTGTTCCTAGTTTTTTACATGCATTATATAAATCATACCAGTCTGTATCCGTTATTGTTTTTCCTGACTTTTCTGCTGGGTTATCTACTGTTCCAGAAAGTTCATATCTTCCTACATAAAATCCTCCATACTTTTTTACGCTTTTTACCATTGTTTCATATTCATCTTTAAACAATTCTGCCATTTGCTTTAATGTTCCATTATCTCCTACTATTTTTTTGTAGTTTGCCGCATCATAACCATCACTTCCAACTACTAAGTCTGGCTCACGATAATTGTTCGTTGTCCCTGGGGTTGTCCTTGTTTTTTCACTTAATATTTCAGATTTTGAATATAATTTTGTTTTTACTGGATCTACGTCTGTTGTTCCACATAATTTATATTCCGTAGTATTTGCTGTATTCCATAATTTTGTTACATCATCTACTGGTACCCAAACCCATTGGTTTCCACTTAGATTATTTAAAATCTTTCCATCTTCCGTAACCTTTGTTTTATCGCTTTCATCATCAGATATTACTAGCCCTGTGTCTTTTGTTCCTCCTATGTAATAATAGCCATTTGGTATTGGCACTCCATTTACTTCTGTTATTTGGCTTGTTGTTTCCTTTGTCATCTCATCTATATAGTCTGCTGCAGAATTTAGCTTTGTTTGTTCATCTTCATCTGCCTGGTTTGTTTCTTTTTTAGCTTTTTTGGCCTGGGTTATTATTCCATTATTGCCTAATACTAAGTTTATTGAAACTCCTGCGAGTATTAATAGCACAACGATTGTAACAACAAGAGCCACCAATGTTATTCCTGACTTCGATTTTATTTTCTGTTTTCTAAACATCTCTTTTTCCTCCTTTGTTTTTTATATTTAGATTACAAATACATCACCACCATTTTACTATTCTTTGTTTTCTTTTGCAATATTTTTTTAGCTTTTTAATTTATATTTTAATTTGCTATTTACAATATTATTTCTTTATTTAAATATAGGCTAAAAATTTCTACTTTACTTACTTTAATATTTAGTGCCTGCTCCAAAGCTTTTTGGTAAAGCTCAAGTTGTAGTTTGTATTTTTTTACAAGGTCTTGCTCATCTTTTACAAAGTCTGTTTTATAATCCACTAAAGTAATCTCACCATTTTGGTTTATATAGTATAAATCTATAACACCCTGCACTAAAATATTTTCATCTGCGCCCTTATCTACATTTTCATAAAGTGAACTTGCTTTTGTAGTTATATAAAATGGTTGCTCTTTACAAATCTTGCTTGCTTTTGAAAGCTCCTTCCACAAGTTTGATTTAGTATATTCTATCAATTTCTTTATATTAATTACACTCTTTTCTTCCTGAGTAATTAAATTTTTGTTTACCAATTCTTGCAACATTTCTTCTATTTTTTCATAATTATATTCTTGCTTTTCATTCATTTTTTGAACACACAAGTGCATTAAAGTTCCTTTTTGCGCATTTGAAATTTTAGATACATCTTCTTTTAAGAAATTAGGCATTTCATTTAGTTCAACCTTTTTATTTTCTTCTGTCTTATTTTTTCTTGTTTGTTCCTCTATGTTAAGTAAATTTTGTGCTTCTTTTATTTTTGTTACAGAAGTTTTAGTTGGCAAATCTTCTACATTCTTAAATTTATATTGCCATTTTATAATTTTTTTTATTTCTTCTTCATTTTTTGAATCTGCTAAACTTTTAAATTTCTCAAAAATATTTTTTTCTTCACTTTCTTCAGCATTTTTAGCCTCTATTTCATTTTTATTTACAATATCTAAAGAAAATATATCTTTTGTTTTTTCTACTCCTTCTTTTAAATATATAAGCTCCAACCAATCCAAATAAGTTTTATATTTTCCAATTAAATATGGATTAATTTTTTTATCGTTTTTATATACTTCTAAAAGTTTCATTTTCTCTTGCATTTTTTTGTTTGCTTGTTTTTGTCTGCCTACAATAATTAGTTTTTCTTTTGCTCTAGTTAATGCTACATATAAAATTCTCATTTCTTCCGAAATTGCTTCATCTTTACTTTTTATTGCTAAAGCTTTTTTAGTAAGCGTTGGAAATTCTATTTTCATTTTTTCATTTATATACTGAACGCCCAATCCTAAATCTTGATCTAGTAAAATTGGCTCATTTAAATCTTTAAAATTAAATTGTTTCCCATATCCGCCAATTATTACAACAGGAAATTCTAGTCCTTTACTTTTGTGTATTGTCATAATTCTTACAACATTTTCGTTTTCACTAATTAATTTTGCAGAATTAAAATCTTCGCTATTAAATTTAATTTTATCTATAAAATTTATAAAATTAAATAATCCTTTAAAGCTTGCACTTTCATATTGTTTTGCCCTTTCAAACAGCATTTTTAAATTTTGAATTCTTATTTCTCCATTTGGCATTAAACTTACATAATTCATATATCCTGTTTTTATATATATGTTCCAAATCCATTCGTCTAATGCCATATATTCTTCATCTTTTCTTAATTCTTCTAATAATTCCAAGAATTTTTTTACCTTTTCATTATTACTATTTGCAAGCAATGCCTCATAAAAATTACCGTCTTTGTTCTTTATTCTTATTTCTATCAATTCATTATCCGAAAAATTTCCTATTGGCGAACGCATTACTGTAACTAGCGGAATATCTTGCATTGGATTATTTATAATTTTTAAAAGAGACATAATAGTTTCTATTTCAATTGACTGTAAATATTCGCCAGAACTTTCGCTATACACAGGAATTCCCAAGTCTGCAATTTCTTTTTCATATATTCCTGCAACATTTGAAGTGCTTCTTAACAGAACTGCAAAATCTCTATACTGAACGTCTCTTATTTTTCCCTTTATGCTTACTTTAAATTTATTATCTACCAGTTCTTTAATTTTTTTGGCCGCAAATCTTGCCTCTAAAACTATATCTTCTTCACTTTCTTCATTACTTTCACTATTTTCGTCATCTTTCCAAGCCGAAATTTCTTCTTTATCTGTTTCTATTACAAAAATTTCTGTATTTAGTTTTTCTTTTGTGTCTGGGTAACTTGCTCCTAAATTCAAATACTCTTCTTCAGTATAGTCAATTTCACCTAAAGTTTTGCTCATCAAATCTTCAAAAACCAAATTTGTAAATTCTAGTATATTTTTTCTACTTCTAAAATTTTTAAATAATTGAATTTTTCTATCATCATTATTTTGTGGGTCAATTTTATACGAATTGTATTTTTCTAAAAATAGCTGTGGACGTGCTTGTCTAAATTTATATATACTTTGTTTTACATCTCCAACCATAAAAATATTTTTACCATTTGACACGCTTGTTAGCAAATACTCCTGAACCAAATTACTATCTTGATATTCATCTATTGCAATTTCTGCAAATTTTGCTTCATATCTTTTGGCTACATCTGTTTTTTGAACATTGCCATTTTCATCTTTTTTAATTAAAATGTTTAATGCTAAATGTTCCATGTCGCTAAAGTCCATAATATTTTTTTCGCGTTTAGCTTCGTCAAATTTCTTGGTAAACTCAAAAATTAAATTTTTTAGTTTTTCACTCATCTCTTGCATGTATATAATTTCGTCACTTGCCTCGCTTGACTTTGTGTTTATTAGTGACTTTATTTTATTTATTTCTGTCTTTACGCTGTCTCTTACTTCTTTTGCTTCATCCTTATAATCATTTGTAACTTTCTTGTCCACTGGCCATGTTTTAAATGACAAGTTCTCCAACTTTTCAAAAGTTTTGTCCCAATCATTTATGCTTTTAATTATTTCGTTTACGTTAATTATGTCTTGTGAAATTGTATCTGCAAATTTTTCAAGCTCTGGAAATCTGTTTAATTTTTGCTTTGTTCTTTCTAGCCTTAGCGCTGCATTTTCAAGTGTTTGGTCTATTTTTGAAATTATAATTTTGCCCCATATTGTATTATTAAAATTGTTTTCATCAACCCTTTTTAACTTTTCTACACTTTCTTCTAACCAATCATTTGGAAAAGGTGCTGACTGCATATAATTATAAATTTTTAGTATTAGATCTTTTAATTCTTCGTCTTTATTGTAATGTGTATATGTATCAATTAGTGATATAAAATCTTCATCATTTGATATATATTTTTCTTCAAAAATATCGTCTAATATTTCCTGCTTTAGCAATATCATTTCTGTTTCATCTGCAACTCTTGCATTTGCAGATACATTTATTTCAAAAAAATTATTTTTTATTATGTCCAAACAAAATGAATCAATTGTGCAAATGCTCGCTTTATTTAATAATACAATTTGCCTTTGCAAATTTTCGTCATCTGGGTTTTCTTCTAACTTTTTATAAATTGCATCTAATATTCTTTCTCTCATTTCACTTGCTGCACTATTGGTAAAAGTTACAACTAATATTTTATCTATATCTACTTTGTCTTCTATTATTTTTCTAATTATTCTTTCTACTAAAACTGCTGTTTTTCCGGCTTCCAGCAGCAGCTGCAACTAATATATTTGAGTTCTTTTTAGTAATTGCATTTTCTTGTTCTTTTGTCCACTTTACTTCTGACATCTTTTGCTCCCTTCTTTTGCTATATATTATAATATTTTTTTAAATTTAGCAATAATTTTAAATAATTTGTTAATACTAAAAATGGGAGGAAAACTAATGGAAGATAATAATATTAATTTAACAATTTTAAATGAAATCAACAAAGCCGCTAAAACTGGAATGGACTCAATTTCGTATCTGATGAAAAAGGTTGGAGATGAAGAAATGAAAGAAAATTTAGTATTTCAGTATTCTGAATATGGTAAGGTTCTTGATCGCGTAAATACTGAATTTGACAAATATGGAGAAATTCCTGATGAACAACCGGTTACTACTAAAATGATGGGCTGGATGGGCACTCAGGTAAATACAATTTCGGATAAAAGTAATTCTCACATAGCAGAAATTATGATTCAGGGCCGGTGATATGGGAATTATTGAATGTCAAAAACTTTTAAATCACAACCCCAAAGCTGCTTCTTCTGTAAAAAATATTTTAAATGATTTTATGACTATGCAAAGAAATAACATTGAAAAAATGAAAACATTTTTATAAAAAATTGTAAAAAGCCTTTATTCTAAGGCTTTTTTGTGTTATAATAGTATTGCAAAAAATAAAGGAGGACTAAAATATGGTATATTTTTTAGCCGCAATACTTATTATAATTTTAGTTATTGCAATAAAATCAGTAAAAGTAGTAAGACAATCTGAAGTTTATATTATTGAGCGATTAGGTAAATTTCATAAAATAGCAGATGCAGGTCTTACAATTATAATTCCTTTTGTAGATAGAGTTAGAAGCGTTGTTAGTTTAAAGCAACAAACAATGGATGTTCCACCTCAAGGAGTTATTACTAAAGATAATGTTACAATTACAATAGATACTGTTGTATTTTATAAAGTTACAGATCCAGCAAAAGCTGTGTATGAAATTCAAAGTTTGAAAAAAGGTATTGAATATTTAGCAATCACAACAATTCGTGATATTGTTGGTAAAATGGACTTAGATGCAACATTCAGTTCTAGAGATTTAATAAACGAAGAATTAAGAGCAATATTAGACGAAGCTACAGACCAATGGGGTTGCAAAATAGACAGAGTTGAAATAAAAGATATCACCCCTCCTGCAGACATTAGAGATGCAATGGAAAAGCAAATGAATGCAGAGAGAAATAAAAGAGCTCAAATTCTTCAAGCAGAAGGTGAAAGACAAGCAGCTATCACATTAGCACAAGGAAAAAAGGAAGCTGCTATACTAGAAGCAGAAGCTGAAAAAGAAGCTAAAATTAGAAGAGCTGCCGGTGAAGCAGAAGCTATTAAAAAAGTTGCAGAAGCAAAAGCTGACGAAGTAAAACTTGTTTATGATGCAATGATGAAAGCAAAACCAAATGATACTTTAGTTCAATTAAAATCATTAGAAGCTTTACAAGACATTGCAAATGGCGAAGCAAATAAAGTATTTATTCCGTTTGATGCAACTAACGCTTTAGCAGGACTTGGCGCAGCAAAAGAAATGTTAACAAATAACAAACAAGAAAATAAATAATCCCATAAATTAAAAATGAAGTACCAAAAGGTGCTTCATTTTTTTATATTTCTTTTACATTTTCATCTTTTATATAATATTTAGTTCCTAGCATTTTATCTGGCAAATATTGCTGTTCTACATAATGTCCTGGATAATCATGTGGATATTTATACCCTACATGGTAGCCTTCCTTTTCCATTCCCTCTACCGGAGCATTCCTTATGTGCATTGGAATTTCGCCTGTATCGATATTTTCAACATCCTCTAATGCTTTATTTATTGCCAAGTAACTTGCATTTGATTTTTTTGAGCTTGCTACATATACAGCCGATTCTGCTAAAATTATTCTAGCTTCAGGCATGCCTACCATGTGTACAGCTTCCATCGCAGAAGTTGCTACAACTAACGCTTGAGGATTTGCCATTCCAACATCCTCTGCTGCCGCAATAACAATTCGCCTTGCTAAAAACATTGGGTCCTCACCACCATTTAAAGCCCTTGCTAAATAAAATATTGCAGCATCTGCGTCAGATCCTCTCATTGATTTTATAAAAGCACTTATATTGTCGTAATGTGAGTCCCCTTTTTTATCAAATATCGCTTTTCTATTTTGCACGCTGTCTTTAGCAATTTCATTTGTTATTGTAATAAATCCGTCTGAACCAATTTTAGTCGTAAGTACTGCCACTTCTAATCCATTTAATGCTGTTCTTACATCTCCATTTGCAGTTTCTGCAATTTTTTTCAAAGTTTCATCTTCTATTTTTATATTGTAAGAGCCTAACCCCTCTGGACTTTTTATTGCTCTTTTTAAAATATCAAAAATATTTTTAGTAGATAATGGCATAAGTTTAAAAACCATTGATCTTGAAATTAAAGCTTTATTCACTTCAAAATATGGATTTTCTGTTGTAGCTCCTATTAAAATTACAGTTCCATTTTCCACATATGGAAGTAGTGCGTCTTGTTGCAATTTATTAAACCTATGAATTTCGTCTATAAACAAAATACATTTTCCTGATGGATTTAAAAATGGATTTTTAGCTTCCTCAATTGCACTTTTTATATCTCCTACTCCTGCAGTAACAGCATTTAATTTCGTAAATTTGTATTTTGTGGTATTGCTTATAACTCTCGCAAGTGAAGTTTTTCCGCAACCAGGAGGCCCCCATAATATTATTGATGAAAGCCTATCTGCTTTAATTGTTCTATATAAAATTTTATCTTTTCCAAGTATATGTTCTTGCCCAACATAATCATCTAAAGTTTTTGGGCTCATTCGGTATGCTAATGGTTCATTTGCATTCATACTTTGCTCCTTTTCTTATCTTGCTAAATATCTTAATGCTTCTTTAATTCTTTCTTCTAATTCTGTTTCTTTAAGTTTTGGTAAGATTGCATTTATTTCAAATCTTCTATATCCTAAAACTTGAAGGGCTTGAATTAATTCTTCTTGATTTTCTTCTGATGTAATTTTTTCTTCTATTTCTTCGTCTCTTGGGAGTGTTATTGCTTCTTCCGTTTTAATTTTATCTTTAAGCTCTAGTATTATCCTTTGTGCCGTTTTTGGACCAATTCCTTGAAGTTTCTTTAATGTTGCTACATCATTTGTAATTACTGCTAATGCAAATTTTGAAGGTGTTATGTTTGATAAAATTGCAATCGCTGATTTTGCTCCAATTCCTCCTACTGATATTAATAGTTCAAAAGTGTGAAGTTCCTCATTTGAATTAAATCCAAATAAGCTTACGTCATCTTCCTTTACTCTCATATATGTAAAAATTTTCACACTTGTATTTGTATCTGGTAAGCTATCTATTGCTGATTTTGACATAAATACTTTGTAGCCTACTCCATTTACCTCTATTATAATAAACTCTTCTGCTTTAAAACAAAGCTCTCCTTTTAAATATGCTATCATAAATAAGTTCCTTTCACTTTTAGCAAACAAATTTTCTATATTATTATTTTATCACATATTTTTTATTTATCAAGAGTTTTTAATAAAAATCCTCCGTTAGATTTCTAACGGAGTTCATTTATTAGTACATTCCACCCATTTCTTGAGCTTCTTCATGGTTGTGTCCACACTTGCAATTTTCTTCTTTTTTGTCTGTAACTATGCTTTCTGTAGTTAATATCATACTTGCAACAGATGCTGCGTTTTGAAGAGCTGATCTTGAAACTTTAGTAGGATCTACAATTCCTGCTTTTTTCATATCAACATATTCTTCTTTGCCTGCGTCAAATCCTGTTCCTATAGGTGATGCTTTTACTTTTTCCAAAATTACTGCTGGCTCTAAACCTGCGTTTATTGCAATTTGTTTAACTGGTTCTTGAAGAGCTTTTACAATAATCTTTCCACCTAGTTTTTCTTCTTCTGGAAGCATTGATACAAATTTTTCTACTGCTGGAAGAATGTTTACAAATGCTGTTCCTCCACCTGCAACAATTCCTTCTTCAACTGCTGCTTTTGTTGCAGATAGTGCATCTTCTATTCTTAGTTTTTTATCTTTCATTTCGACTTCTGTTGCAGCACCTACACCTATTACAGCAACTCCTCCAGAAATTTTAGCCAAGCGCTCTTGTAATTGTTCCTTATCATATTCGCTCTTTTCTTCTGATATTTGGGCTTTTATTTGATTTACTCTTTCTTCAATTTTTTCTTTTTTGCCTGAGCCATCTACAATAATTGTATGTTCTTTGTCTGCTTTAATTTGTTTTGCTCTACCTAATTGCTCTATTGTTGTGTCTTTAAGTTCTAGCCCTAAGTCAGAAGTTATAACTTCGCCTCCTGTTAAAATTGCAATATCTTGTAGCATTTCTTTTCTCTTGTCACCATATCCTGGTGCCTTTACAGCTAGAACATTTATTACACCTCTTAATTTATTTAAGATTAATGTAGATAGTGCTTCTTGTTCAACATCATCACAAATAATAACAAGTTTTCCTGATTGTTGCATTAAAGATTCTAGTAGTGGTAATATTTCTTGAATATTACTAATTTTTTTATCTGTTATTAATATGTATGGGTTATCAACAACAGCTTCCATTTTTTCTGTATCAGTTACCATGTATGGAGAAACATATCCTTTATCAAATTGCATTCCTTCAACTATGTTTAATTCTGTGTTAGAAGTTTTTGATTCTTCAATTGTTATAACTCCATCATGTGTTACTTTTTCCATTGCTTCTGAAATTAAATTTCCTATTTCAGTGTCATTTGCTGAAATGCTTGCAACCCTCGCAATATCTTCTTTTCCAGAAACATTTGAGCTTATTTTTTTAAGTTCTAGAACAGCTGCATCTACAGTTTTTGCCATTCCTTTTTTTATTGCCATTGGATCACCACCTGCAGCTACATTTTTTACGCCTTCTTTTATCATGCTTTGTGCTAAAACTGTAGCAGTTGTTGTTCCATCTCCTGCAACGTCATTTGTTTTTGTAGATACTTCCTTTACAAGTCTTGCACCCATATTTTCAAATGGATCATCAAGTTCAATTTCCTTTGCTATTGTTACACCATCATTTGTAATTAGTGGTGCACCAAATTTTTTGTCTAATACAACATTTCTTCCTTTTGGTCCAAGTGTTACCTTTACTGTATCTGCTAATTTATTAACTCCATTTAATAAAGACTTTCTTGCGTCTTCTCCAAATTTAATTTCCTTTGCCATAATTAAAAACCTCCTTTATTCGGCAATTGCTAATATGTCATTCTGTTTAACTATAATATAATCTTCGCCTTCATATTTTATTTCAGTTCCAGCATATTTACTTAATACTACTTTGTCCCCTACTTTTACATACATTTTTATTTCTTTGCCTTCAACATCTCCTCCAGGTCCTACTGCTACAACCTCTGCTATTTGTGGTTTTTCCTTACTTCCTTCTGAAAGTATTATTCCACTTTTTGTAGTTTCCTCTGCTTTTTTCATTTTTAATACTACTCTGTCTGCTAATGGTTTTAACATTTTTATTACCTCCTTTATGTTATTAGCACTCTATATTGCTGACTGCTAATAATTTATACCTTTTATGGTTAAAAGTCAATACTATTTTCAAAAAAACACATAAAATTCACAATTCATTTTATTCTGAATATAGAATTTTATGCGTTTTTCTCTGTTTTTTGGCTATTCAAGTTTTCCCTTTTAAAATTATCTGCAAAATCTGTGCTTTCCTATTGTTACTAAATGAGGTCTAGACCAAATCCAGCCACTCGTTGCAGTATTAGGGTTGAAATAGTAAATCGCTCCATAAGATGGATCCCAGCCATTTAATGCGTCCTGTGCTGCTTTATATGCAGTATCATTTGGCGCTAAATTTATTTGCCCGTCAGAAACTGCAGTAAATGCTCCTGACTGATAAACTACGCCTGAAACAGTGTTTGGAAACGAACTACTTTTCACCCTATTCAAAACTACTGCCGCAACTGCAACTTGCCCTTTATATGGTTCTCCACGAGCCTCTCCATAAACAACTCTCGCTAACAAATTTAAATTGCTTGAATTGCTAGCAGATGAACTGCTGCTGGAAGAATTGCTAGAATTATATATTCCCATTGCCTCTAAAGTTTTTTTGCCAGCAATTCCGTCTACTGTAAGACCATTTTTTCGTTGAAAATATTTAACTGCTGATAATGTTGCAGAACCATATATTCCATCTATATTTCCTGTATAGTATTTCCATCTTTTTAATTTTGTTTGAATATTAGTTACCTCGCTGCCTCTCGAACCATATTTAGAAAGTGCAAAAACATCTCCATTTTCCAAAAATATAATTATTAGAGTCGAAATAATAATTATTGCTGTGATTATTATTTTTTTATAGTTTTTTCTCATTTTAAAACTCCTTTTAACAAATAAAAACATTCCTTTAAGTTTATTATTCCTTAAAAGAATATTTTTATACATTTTATTCAATTTATGGTTTATTTTAAAATTTAAAAAATTCCTACTATTTTTCCGTTTTCATCTATGTCTATATTTTCAGCACTTGGAACTTTTGGAAGCCCTGGCATTGTCATAATTTTGCCTGTTATTGCTACAACAAATTCTGCTCCTGCTTTTAAGTTGATTTCATTTACATATATGGTAAATGGTTCTTTACATTGTAGATTTTTTGCGTCATCTGAAAAAGAATATTGCGTTTTGGCGATACATACAGGTAACTTAGAATTATTTACTGCTTTTAATTGTTCTTCTGCTTCTTCTGAATATGTTACTCCTTTTGCTCCATAAATTTTAGTTGCCACTTTGTAAATTTTTTCTTCGATTGTGTCATCTAGATTATAAATAAATTCGAAATTATTTGGACGATTGCATTCTTCTATAACTTTGTTTGCTAAGTCTTCAGCTCCAATACTTCCTTGTGCATAACTCGTTACTAAGCTTAATTTAACATTTAATTTTTCTAACTCTTGTTGCAATAAATTTATTTCGCCTTCAGTATCGTCTTTAAATTTATTTATTGCAACAACTACATTTAGGCCAAACTCATTTTTCATATTATTTATATGTTTTTTTAAATTTTCAATTCCTAATTTTAAGGCTTCTAAGTTTTCTTTTGTAACTTCTTCCTTAGGTTGTCCACCATGATATTTTAAAGCTCTTACTGTTGCTACAATTACTACGCAGTCAGGAGTTTTTTGTAACTTGCGACATTTTATATTTAAAAATTTTTCAGCACCTAAATCTGAACCAAATCCAGCTTCGGTTACAGTATAATCTGCCAATTTTAAAGCTGTTTTAGTTGCTATTATACTGTTACAGCCATGTGCAATATTTGCAAATGGACCTCCATGAACTATGCAAGGAGTATGCTCCAAGGTCTGTACCAAATTTGGTTTTATAGCATCTTTAAGAAGCACGCTCATAGCTCCTTGTGCTTTTAAATCCTTAGCTGTTACTTCTTTTCCTTCATCATTATAGCCTATTACTATATTTCCAATTCTTCTTTTTAGATCTGTTAAGTCATTAGCTAGGCATAAAATTGCCATAATTTCTGATGCAACAGAAATGTCAAAACCATCTTCCCTTGGTACAATTTTTTTCTCTCCAGAAAGGCCTGTTTCTATTTTTCTTAATTGTCTATCATTTAGGTCTAGGCATCTTTTCCATACAACCTTTTTTATTTTTAGTTCATTTCCTTGATATATATGGTTATCAATAATTGCTGAAAGCAAATTATTTGCAGAAGTTACTGCATGTATGTCACCTGTAAAATGTAAGTTTATGTCCTCCATAGGAGCAATTTGAGAATAACCTCCTCCTGTTGCCCCTCCTTTTATTCCAAATACAGGGCCTAACGAAGGCTCTCTTAAAGCTAGTATTGCACTATTATTTATTTTATTGATTGCATCTGCAAGACCTATGGATACAGTTGTTTTTCCCTCTCCATAAGGTGTTGGATTTATTGATGTTACTAATATTAGCTTTCCATTATCTTTTTTATTTAGCCTTTTTTGTATTGTTTCATAATTTAATTTAGCTTTATACTTTCCGTATGTTTCAATTTCGTCTTCTTGTAAATTAATTTTTGTTGATATCTCTGTTATATTTTTTAGTTTAATACTATTTGCTATATCTATGTCGTTCATGTTTATTCCTCCTTCTATAAAGAGTTTATTTACTAGAAAATCATTCCCACTATAAAGCCTATTATTACTCCTACTAATACCTGCTTTGGTGTATGACCTACAAGTTCTACTAATTTTTCATTTACCTCTATATTTGACATGTCTGGTGTTTCTATTATTTCATTAAGTATTTTAGCTTGTTTTCCTGCTTCTCTTCTTACTCCACAAGCATCGAAAATTACTACTAAAGTAAAAATTAGTGCTAGCGCAAACACTGGTGATGAGGTTCCCATTCCTCGGCCAATCATTGTTGTAATTGATACTGTCGTTGCTGCATGTGAACTTGGCATTCCACCTGCACCGACAATTCTTTTAAAATTAAATTTTTTTAATGTTGCTAAATCCCAAATTACCTTAAACGCCTGAATACATATTAGCACTGTAAGAGGTACTATTAAATATCTATATTTTACATAAAAAATCACTGTTATTCTTCTCCTGGTACAAAATTTTCTTCTTTTATCTTGTCATCTTCATTTATTAGCATTGTTATTTTTCTTTCAGCTTTTTCTAACATTGTATTACACTGTTTAGATAATTTTATTCCTTCTTCAAATTTATTCATAGATTCATCTAATGTTAAATTTCCATTTTCAAGTTCATTTGCTATTGTTTCAAGCTCTTTCATTGCTTCCTCAAAATTTATTTCTTCTTTTTTCATATTTCCCCCAAAATTGTAACTAGTTAATTTATTGTTGCGTTTTTTTCTCCATCCATTAATTTTATTTTTATGTTGTCATTGCTTTTTAAGTTTTTTGCAGATTTTATTATTTTTCCATCATCATTTGAAATAATTGCATATCCTCTTGATAATGTTTTTAATGGACTTAAAGTGTCTAATTTAGCTATTATTTTTTCAAATGCTCCTTGTTTTTTGTTTAATTCCAATTTTATGCTTGACTGTAATTTTTTTAGTTCCATATCTAACGAAATATATTTTTCATTAATTCCTTTTAAAGGATCTTTAAATGCTGGTCTTTGCATTTGTTTTTCATAGCTTAATTTCATTAACTCTAATTTTTTTCTCAATGCTGTTTTATATCTACTTTGATATAAATTTAATGCTTCTTTTACGTCTTCAACATTTGCAACTGCAAGTTCTGCCGCAGCAGAAGGTGTTGGTGCTCTTAAATCTGCCACAAAATCAGCTATTGTAAAATCAGTTTCATGCCCTACTGCAGATATTATAGGAATTTGTGAGTTGTATATACTTCTTGCGACAATTTCTTCATTAAAAGGCCACAAGTCTTCAAGCGATCCTCCGCCTCTTCCTATTATTAATACATCAGCAAGTTTATTATCATTCATAAATTTTATTCCCGCTGCAATTTTTTCCGCTGCCGTTGGCCCTTGCACTGGAACTGGTAGTAATTTAATATGCACATTAGGATTTCTTCTTGTACTTACATTTATTATGTCCCTGATTACAGCACCTGTATTAGAAGTTAAAACTCCAATTGTTTTAGGCATAAATGGTATCTTTTTTTTATGTGATTTATCAAATAGCCCTTCTTGCTCAAGTTTTGCTTTTAGTTTTTCATATTCTTCATATAAGCTTCCTATTCCATCTTGCTTCATTGCTTTAGCATATATTTGATAAATTCCATCTCTTTCAAAAACAGCTACCTGTCCCAAAATGATAACTTTCATTCCATCTTTGGGAATAAAAGTTAAATGAGATGTATATGATTTAAACATTATACATTTAATAAGCGAATTTTCATCTTTTAATGTAAAATACAAATGGCCTGAATAGTGATTTTTAAAGTTGGAAATTTCGCCTTTTACCAATACATTATTTAGCATTTCGTCTTGGTCAATTTTATTTTTTATGTATTTATTCAAGTCAGTTACTGATATTGCATTATATTCCATTTTTTATATCCTCTGTTATACTAATATTTACTGTTCAGATTCTTGATTATTTTTTGCAACTATACTTGCAAGCACTCCATTTACAAATGATTTTGAGTTTTCTTCTCCATATTTTTTTGCCATGTTAACAACTTCATTTATTATTATTTTGTATGGAGTTTTTAAATAATTAATTTCATAAATTGCAAGTTTTAATAAAGCTAAATCCACTAGCGAAATTCTATTTAGTTCCCAACCTTTTTTTAAGTTTTCTTCAATAAGCTTATTTATTTCTTCCTCATTTTTATTAATTATTTCTACAGCTTGTTTTACATATTCTTTATCTCTGTTTTTATTTACTTCTAAACAATCTAGAAATGTCTCTATTTGTTCATCATTTTCATTTGATTTTTGTATTTCTTGGCTATAAATATAACTAAAAGCCAATTCTCTTCTTGTCATCTCTTCCATCTTTATTTCCTTTTATTTTTTACATTCTATCAATTATATTTTTTAATTTTTCTTTTACTTCTATTTTGTTATGTTGTACATAGTTGCCTACAAAAATTCCTAAGCATATAAATACTACCCAAAGAATTAAGTCATATAAACGTGTACATAGTATTATTATAGCAATTATTGCTCCTATTATAGCTCCTCTGTATTTAGAAAAAAAATTTTTTATATCTTCCATTTAATTAATTCCTTCCTTGTTTGTACTTTTACTTTGTTATTTATTTTTCTTCTGTATTTGGAGATTTTACGATATTGGTTATTTTTATATCTATGCTTTTAACTTCTACATCCATTGAAGCCTTTATTGCTTCTTTTACTTTCATTTGTATGTTATTAGTTAGTTCTTTTATTATTGCATTATCTGCAACTTCTATTGTTAATGTTATATATAAATCATTGTTTGCATCTAATATTATTTTTGTTTGAGCAGACTTCACACTTGAAAATCCAGAAACAGCTACATTTACCATGTTTTTTAGTGTTTCTTTAGTGATTAAAAGTTTGCCATCATCATTTTGTAATAAAATTCCACCTTTTTCTTCATATTCTTCTTTAGAGTCTAAATTTTCAAAGAATATTGCTTTTATTGCTAAAATAATTATAACAACATTTACGCCTAATAATATATGACATACGGTTGGATTTTTTAAGCCTTCAACTATTAATTTTATAATAGTTAGTGCATCTATCCAATTTAGTATTACAAATGTTGAAAATATTGCACCCATTAACATTACTATGGCAAATAGTCCTAATATTAATCTATCTATAAATTTCATTTTTGTTTTTCCTTTCAAAGTTCTGTTTATTTATTCAAAGGCACGTGTAATAACGTTATACGTGCCTTTATAATAATTTATTTAATCTTATTCTTTGCTATCCTCGCTTGTTTCTTCTTCTTTTTCTTCTTGTAAATCTGTATTAACACCTTGTACGTGTACATTTACAGCAGTAACTTTTAATCCTGTCATTCCTTCTACTGCAGTTTTTACTCTATTTTGAATATCAAAAGCTACATCTGGTATTCTTGTTCCATATTCAACAATTATGTTTACGTCTATTTTTGTTTCTTTTTCTCCAACTTCTACTTTTATTCCTTTAGAAAGGCTCTTTTTTCCACTTAATACTTCTTGAATTCCTCCTGCAAATCCACCAGCCATTGCATAAACGCCTGGAGCTTCAGCTACTGCCTTTCCAGCAATTACAGAAACAACGTCATCTGCTATTTGTATTGAGCTTGTTTCTTCCTTTTCTTCTATTACTTCTTTTTCAACGTCCTTTACATTTTCTTCATTTTCCATAATAAAAACCTCTTGTTAGAGTAATCTAACCCTTTCTTTTATTTTTCAAATAATATAGTATTTGATTACCATATATAGTATACCAGTATATTAATAAATTTACAAGATTTTTTGCTAATTTTTTTACATTTGCGGCGGCTACATATGTTACTTATTACTTGGTTTTTAGTTACTCTTCATCCATATAATTATCTTGATTTTCTGTTTCATCATATTCAAATTCATATGGATCTACTTGTTTATTATATTTGGTTTTTCTGGGCTTAACAACTGTAGCATTAATATTTTCATTTTGTTTTAAATTATTTTCACGTTCTTTTCTTTCAGTTCTTTTTATTTCTTGCTCTTTTTCTTCTTTTTTGTTTTGCATTTTTTTATTTAACATTTGATTTATTTTTTCTACTACATCTGGAAAATAGTCAAATAATTTATCTATACAATTAATATGTTCTACTGAAAGTAATTTTACTCCATTGGTTTGAACTACTAAAAATGCCACTGGTGATATACTAACTCCTGCCCCTGCACCACCTCCAAATGGTAATCGGTATTGTACTTCTTCATCTTTATCCCTTTTTTTATATTCGTCTATTGTTTCTCCCTTAAATTCGCTTCCTCCTGCTGCAAAGCCAAAGCCTAACCTTGAAATTGGTATTATAACAGTGTTATTTGATGCCTGTATAGGCTCTCCCACTATTGTGTTTACATCAATCATATCTTTTATGCTATTCATAGCTGTGTTCATTAAATTTTCTATTGGATGTTCTTCCATAATTTTTACCTTCTTTCTTTTTTGTTATATTCTTTCCATTAGTTTCCTTATTTATTCTTATTAAAGTAAAAATTATTTTATATATTGGTACATTTATAGTAAAATCTCCTAAAATGTCAAAAGCATTTTGGTTTATAAATACAGGCTCTACTTTATAATATATATTGCTTTTTTGGTTTGCTATATACGGTAATATGTTAGATATTAAAATAGAAATTCCAGAAACTATGTATGCAGTTTTGTCATAAGCTTTGTTTGCTATTCTGACATCTAGATTTAGTTTACTTAAATTAAAGTTAATATTTTTTATATGTTTTCTTATATCTTTACTTTTTAATATTGCATACATTTTTTTATTTATTTGCTTTCTTATTTGCTTTTGTGTTAATTCCGATTTATTTTCTATCTTCTTTGCTTTTAAATAAATCTTTTCTATTTTTCTTTTATTTAAAGTAATTTTTAGCCACTTTAAAATTCCTATTTTTAATGACATTGTAATTTTTATTTTTTCATTGTTTCTAAATTTTTGTACATTGTTAAAATACATTTCTTGAACTTTTATTTCAAGCTTTGAAAATATAAAAATCAGCATAATAATAAAAATAAACATACATAAATAAAAAACTAATATCATAATTTTCTCCATTTTTTTGATATTAGTTTTTACATATTTTGGTTTTTTATACTTTTTCTTATAATTCTATTTTCTTTTCTACGTCTATATTTCCAAATAATTCATCTTGCTTTGTCATTACTTCACTTCTTCTTGATAGCTCAAGTAATCCAGAAAAAGCTGAAACGACTTCCTCTTTTTCACATTTTTCCAAGGTAAATAAAGTGTTAAATACAAATTTAGGCTTTTTTACTAAAACACTTAGCATTTGCTTTACTTTACTTGCTACTGTATATTTTTCTATTACAGCTATTTTTTCAATATTTTTAGCATTTTCATTAACTTTATCTTCATTTCTTTTTCTTAATTTTTTATATGCTTCTACAATTGTGCTTTTGTCATATTCTTCTTCTAATTTTTGTTTTGGAAGTTCTATTATTTCAGGAGATTTAAAAAGCCTTGTTGCATTTTCCTCATACTGTTTTTTTAAGTTTTTGCTAATTTCTTTATATTTTTTGTATTCTATAATTCTTCTTAACAATTCTTCCTCTGTAATTTCTTCTTCTTCATCTCCTACTTTAGGAAGTAAGCTCTTAGATTTTATTAATATAAGGGTTGAAGCCATTATTAGAAACTCACTTGTAACTTCAAGGTTCAATTCTTCCATTTTGTTTATGTAGTTTATATATTGATCTGTTATTTCAGATAAGTTTACCTCGTTTATATCCATTTTATTTTTATCTATTAAATGGCATAATAAATCAAGTGGTCCTTCAAAATTTTCTATTTTAATTAAATATTTATTTGTTTCTAATGTAAGTACGTTTTGCATATTTTTGTGCTTAGCAAATTTGCCAAACTTTTCCTCCTTATATTCTATCTATAGCTTCCTTTATTGAAGATGTTTTGTATCCTTTTTTTAGCATATATTGCATTAATTTTTCTTCATCCATTGAATTTTGCTTTTTATTAATTATTGCAATTGCTGAATTAATTTCATATTCCTGCATATCATCAAAATTTGTGCTTAAATAGTCTTCTATTAGGCTACTTGGAACTCCTTTTGAAATAAGTTTGTATTTTATCTCTTTTATTGATAAATTTTGTAATGCCTTAAACTCATTTACTGCTCTTGTTATATAACTTGTGTCATTTATATAACCTTTTTCTTCTAAATCTGCCATTATGTCTTCTAACATATCTTCATCCATAGTTTTTGAAAATTTACTTTTTATTTCATGCTTTGTTCTTTTTTTGTACAGTATATATTTAAGCACTTTTGATTTATTTGTATCAAATTCCTCTATTGTATACATTAAATATTATTCCTCTTCTGGTTCAATTTCCTGTTCTTCATCTTCTTGAACATCATCGCTTAAACTTTTTTCAAATGCTTCGTTATATTTTGCTCTAACCTTTGCTTCTATTTCGTTTAAGATTTCCTTGTGTTCATCTAGATATTTCTTTACATTTTCACGGCCTTGTCCAATTCTTGTTCCATTATAACCAAACCAAGAACCACTTTTTTCTATTATATCTAGGTTTACAGCTAAGTCAACAATATTTCCTGTTTTTGAAATTCCTTTTCCATAAGTAATATCAAATTCAGCCTCTCTAAAAGGAGGAGCGACTTTATTTTTTACAACCTTTACTCTAACTCTGCTTCCTACAACTTCACCATCTTGTTTTATATTTTCAATTCTTCTTATGTCTAATCTTACAGAAGAATAGAATTTTAGAGCTCTACCTCCTGGTGTTGTTTCGGGATTTCCGAACATTATTCCAACCTTTTCTCTTAATTGGTTTATAAATACAATTGCTGTATTTGATTTATTTAATACACCTGTTAATTTTCTTAAAGCTTGAGACATAAGTCTTGCTTGTAAACCAACGTGAGCGTCTCCCATATCTCCATCAATTTCGGCTTTTGGAACTAATGCTGCAACAGAGTCCACAACTATAATATCTATTGCACCGCTTCTAACTAATGCTTCTGCAATTTCTAATGCCTGCTCACCTGTATCTGGTTGAGAAACAATTAAGTTATCTATATCTACACCTAGATGTCTTGCATAAACTGGATCTAAAGCATGCTCTGCATCAATAAATGCTGCTTCTCCTCCATTTTTTTGTGCTTCTGCAATCATATGAAGTGCAAGTGTTGTTTTTCCTGAAGATTCTGGTCCAAATACTTCTATTATTCTTCCCTTTGGAATACCACCAATTCCTAATGCTACATCAAGGCTTAATGCTCCTGTTGGAATTGCTTCTATATTCATAGATGAAACATCACCTAATTTCATAACAGAACCCTTTCCAAATTGTTTTTCTATTTGGCCAAGTGCGGCCTCTAATGCTTTTTTCTTATCATTATCGATACTCATAAATTCCTCCTACTCAAACATTCGTTTGCTTAATCTTGCTATATTATATACTATTTTTTTCATTTGTCAATACTTTTTTTCAAACATTTGTTTTATTTTTTTATTTTCTATACCAACTTGCTATTCCATAAAACGAGCAATAATTGTTAGATACTACATTTCCCACCAGCGAGGTGCTAGAAATTGTTAAGCTTTTATTTCTATAAAGTCCTACAAAAGGTACATCTTCTTTGTATTTACTGTATATTTTTTTGTATGCTTCCTTTAAAGAATCTTTATCCTTTAAATATGACGCTTCCTGCAAAAGCTTTTGCATTTCTTCATTTGAGTAATTACATATGTTATTAGCAGAAAAATAATATGTTAAATCTGGGCTATAACTTGTATACACACCAGTTAATAAAATTTGATATTTTTTGCTTGCCATTGCACTTGAATATTGCTCTTTAGACACTTTGTTTATTGTTACACTAATTCCTAAATTTTCAAGTTGAGCCTTTATATTTTCTGCAACAGCAACTCTGCTTTCATTATTTTTTTCTACTGTAATTTTTAGTTTTAATGTCCTTGTATAGCCATCTATTTTTTTCTTCCATTTATTATTAGAATATTCCCATCCGCCTGTTTCAAGCATATTTTTAGCTTGCTCAATATTGTATCCAGAGCTTGCTTGATTATTTTCATACAAGTAATTTCCATAATCTAATGGGTACTCAGCTGTAACATACTTATTTTCAAATACTGAAGATACTATGTTGTCCTTATCTATTGCAAAACTTATAGCTTTTCGTACATATGAATCCTGTAAAAATTCATCTTCACAATTAAAACTCAAAAAGTCAAATTGTCTTCCTCTATATTCATTTTTTGTAAAACCAATTGTTCCTATATAGTCACTAAAATTTTGATTAGTTGTATTTAATAAGTCTATATTTCCAATTTTAAAAGCGTTATATTCTTCTCCCATTGATGAATATAAATTAATTTTTATATTTTCAATTTTTATGTCTTCTTCATTGCTATTTTTGGCTTTCCACTTGATGTTTCTTGCTAAGGTTATGCTTGATTGCCCAATATCTGCTACTTTAAATCTTCCTGTTCCTACTGGGATTTTTGAGCTTTCATAAAAATTTTCGCCATAGTAATAAGCACTAGACATTATAGGAAAAGTTAAATTGTATTCAAAAAAAGGAATTTCGCCATCTAAAACAAGTTTTATTGTACTCGCATCTATAATTTCGGTAGAAACAATATGTGAAACATTATATTTATATATTGAATTTCCCTGATTTATTGTATCTATTGTGAATTGTATATCCTTAGAAATAAAAGAAGTTCCATCTGACCAATTTATATTATTATTTATTTTTACAACATAAGTTTTATCACCTGTTTTTGAGCATTCTGTTGCAAGGCATGGGTCCAAGCTATAATCCTCGTTTATTTTAAATAGTGGCTCATATATTAAAGTGTCTATATTTAGAACCTCCCTATTATTGGTTTGTAATGGATTTATCGTGTCATAGTCTGTTAGTCCTAACCTTATATCTTTAATTATACTTTCTCCCTTTACTTCCTCTTGAGGTTTTTCTTCTTGCTTTTGCTCATTGTTGTAAATTCTGACCCCTGCATATATTATAATTCCTATTGCAAATACAATAAATATATATTTAAAAATGCTACTTACTTTCATTTATTACACCTTTCTTTTTCAATGCTTATAATACATTAAATAGTTGCATTTTTCAAGTGTGATTTTAAAAATATAAAAAATATGGAGCACTCTTTTTATCGTGCCCCATTATAAATTTATTTTCTAGACTCAATAATTAATTTTATTCCAGTCCTTTCTTCTCCCTCGACTTCAACTTCTGCAAATGCAGGTATGCAGATTAAATCAACTCCTGCTGGTGCAACAAAACCTCTTGCTATTGCAACAGCCTTTACTGCTTGATTTAAAGCACCTGCTCCAATTGCTTGCATTTCTGCTTTGTTCGACTCCTTTACTAATCCAGCAATTGCTCCTGCTACTGAATTTGGGTTTGATTTTGATGAAATTTTTAAAACTTCCATGTTTTTCCTCCTAATATTTTATTTTTTTGTAGATTTTAAGTACAGCTATATTTATATATCAGGTAGGATTATTTGTCTATATATTTTTGGCAATTTTTAACATATTCGTTCGTGCATTTTTTACCTTTTTCGCCATTTAGTTTCTTCTTATTCTAGTTATCTTTGTTACTCGACAATTTTCATCATTTATTTCAAATATACATCCTTCTAATTTACATGGTCCAGATGCTAATTTATATTTTTCTGGAAGTGTTGTTTCAGATCTTTTTATTGAAACATTTATATCCATTCCTAAAACGGAATTTAAAGGTCCAGTCATTCCTATATCTGTTATATATCCAGTTCCCTTATCTAAGATACGCTCATCTGAAGTTTGAACATGAGTATGTGTCCCATATACACCTGTTACTTTTCCATTTAAGTAATATCCCATAGCAAGTTTTTCTCCTGTTGCTTCTGCATGGAAATCTACCATAATAATGTCCGCTTTTACTTCTTGTAATATTTTATTTACTTTAAGCATTGCATTATCTGATAATACTGGCATTTCAACTCTTCCTATTAAGTTTATGACACACACTTTTTTCCCGTCTTTTTCTACTACTGTATATCCTTTTCCTGGGAGATTTTCTGAATAATTTGCAGGTCTTATAATATTTTTATTATTTATAAAAGTAAAAATATCCTTTTTGCCCCAAGTATGGTTTCCCATTGTAATTACATCTATTCCCATATTGCTTATCTCGTTATATTGTTTTAAAGTTAAACCAAAGCCTCCAGCAGCATTTTCTGCATTTACTATAACAAAGTTTATGCCTTCTTCTTTTTTTATTTTTGGCAGCTCTTTTTTTAAAAATTCCACCGCGCTTTCGCCTACTAAATCGCCAATCGCTAATATTTTCAATTCTATTTCCCCTTTTCTTTTAGTCTTTATACATTATAGCATAAATGCTTTTTTCTTACAACAAAAAACTACATACTAAACTATTAGTATGTAGCTTCTTTTATGTATTTTATTTTGCGTAATCAGTTACTCTTGTTTCTCTTATGATGTTGACTTTAATTGTTCCTGGATATTCCATTTCTTCTTCTACTTTTTTAGCAACATCCCTGGCAAGTAATGTCATTTGAGCATCATTAATTTTTTCCGGTTTTACAATAATTCTAACTTCTCTTCCTGCTTGAATTGCAAAAGATTTTTCAACTCCATCAAATGATGTTGCAATTTCTTCTAGTTTTTCAAGACGTTTAATATAGTTTTCTAATGTTTCACGTCTTGCTCCAGGTCTTGAAGCAGATATTGCATCAGCTGCAGCAACAAGTACTGCTTCCATAGTTTGAGGTTCTACATCTCCATGGTGTGCCTCTACTGCATTTATTACGTTTGGATTTTCTTTGTATTTTTTTAATATATCTACACCAATTTGAACGTGAGTTCCTTCCATATCATGATCTAGTGCTTTTCCTATATCATGAAGAATTCCTGCTCTTCTTGCAAGTTTTGCATCTAACCCTAATTCGTCTGCCATTATTCTTGCTAAATTTGAAACTTCTATTGAATGGTTTAATACATTTTGTCCATAGCTTGTTCTGTATTTTAATTTACCAAGTAAATTTACTAGGTCTGGATGTAATCCTATTACTCCTGTTTCTAAACAAGCT
>CAKPOC010000008.1 GCA_934169535.1 uncultured Clostridia bacterium
ATAACATGAAAGGAGTTGCTTTGCTACAAAGCTAAAGCCTACTTTACTACCGGCATAGCCGGAAGTTTATTTAACAATTAAAGAGAAACCAAATACCTTATTTAGTTTCTCTTTAATTTACTATTTTTTACTTGTTTTCTTCTTAGTAGTTCTTTTTTTAGCTGTTTTTTTTGGCTCTTCAGGTGTCCATACTTCGCCTACTTTAGGTTTATTCCACGAAATATAGTTGCAACTTACAGGATTATTTTCGCATATATAAAAATTCTTTCCTCTTTTTGTTTTTCTTACTTGCACTTTTGCACCACATACTGGGCAAGGAACATCTACATATACAATAAAAGGTTTTACATTTTTGCATTCTGGATATCCAGGGCAAGCTAAAAACTTACCATACCTTCCCATTTTTACAACCATCATTCTTCCACATTTATCACAAGGAACATCTGAAACTTCTTCCTTTAATTCTACATGTTCTAATTCTTTATCTACTTTTTCAAGCTCTTGCTTAAATGTTGGATAAAATTCGCGTAGTACTTGTTTCCATTCTTCTTTGCCTTCTGCAACATTATCAAATTCGTTTTCTATTTTTGCAGTAAACTCTAAATTAACAATGTCACTAAAGTTTTCTGTTAAAAGTTTATTTACAACTTCCCCAAGTTCTGTTGGCACAAGCTGCTTTTTTTCCTTTTCTATATAATGCCTTTCTAATATTGTTGTTATTGTTGGCGCATATGTACTTGGCCTTCCTATTCCTCTTGCCTCTAAGTCCTTTACCAAGCTTGCCTCTGTATATCTTGCTGGTGGCTCTGTAAAACTTTGTTTTGGTTTTAGCTCTTTTTTTATTACCTCTTGATTTTCTTCAAGCTTTGGAATAAAACTTTCATCTTCTTCGTTTGATTCTTCATCATTTCCTTCTACATATAAAGTCATAAATCCTTTAAACTTTATATTTTGGCCACTTGCTTTAAAGTTATAGTTATTTACTTCAATATCAACATTTACAGTATCATATATTGCTGCCTGCATTTGACTTGCCAAAAATCTATTATAAATTAATTTGTATAACTTATATTGGTCAGAAGTTAAATTTTCTTTTATGCTATCTGGTGTAATATTTATGTATGTTGGTCTTATACCTTCATGTGCATCTTGTGCATCCTTATTTGTTCTATAAAATCTGTTTTCATAATAATTTGCACCATATGTTTTTGTTATTTGCTCTTTTGCAGCTTTTCTTGCTTCGTCCGAAATTCTTGTAGAATCAGTTCTCATGTATGTAATTAAACCTACACTTCCACGGTCCGAAATTTTTACTCCTTCATATAAGCCTTGTGCTACAGACATTGTCTTTTTTAAAGTAAATCCTAATTTTCTTGAAGCTTCTTGTTGCATTGTACTTGTTGTAAATGGTGGCGCTGGAGTTCTTTTTTTCTCGCCATTTTTTATATTAGTAACTATATATTTTTTATTTTTAATGTTTGCTAATATTTCATCAACTTCTTCTTTTTTATGAAGCTCTTTTTTCTTTCCATTTTTCCCATAAAATCTTGCTTCAAATGTTTTATTAGATTTTTCGTCTAATAGTTTTGCATATATGTTCCAATATTCTTCTGGTACAAAATTTCTTATTTCATTTTCTCTATCAACAATTAATTTTACTGCAACAGATTGCACTCTTCCTGCTGATAGTCCTGGTTTTACCTTTTTCCATAAAAGCGGACTTATTTTATATCCCACAATTCTATCTAATACTCTTCTTGCCTGTTGTGCATTAGTTAAGTTCATATCAATTTTTCTTGGTTTTTTTATTGAATTTTGAACTGTTTCTTTTGTAATTTCATTAAACGTAACTCTACAAACTGAATCTTCGGGTATTTCTAATATATGTGCTAAATGCCATGCAATTGCTTCTCCTTCACGATCAGGGTCAGTTGCAAGGTATACTTTTTTAGCATTTTTAGCATCTTTTTTCAAAGATTTAATTAAGTCGCCTTTTCCTCTAATATTTATATATTCAGGCTCAAAATCATTTTCAATATTTACACCTATTTTTGATTTTGGTAAATCCCTTATATGTCCCATAGAAGCTACTACTTTAGTGCTTCCTCCTAAAAACTTTTTTATAGTATTTGCCTTAGCAGGTGATTCCACTATTATTAATTTATCTGCCATTTGCTTTTTCCTTCCTTATAAAATCATCATTTATTATACGCACTTTTGAACTCCATTGTCAAGAAAAAATATATTTTATAAAAGAATACTAGAATTTTTCTAGTATTCTTTTAATGCTGATTTAATTTCTTGATATATTTTTTCTTCCACATTTAGTTTTGCAATTTTTTTGCTGTTTAGGCCCATTTGTTTTACCTTTGATTTATCCATAACTATGTTTTCTATTTCTTGATTTAAATTGTCAAATTGTAAATCCTTGTTTAATATAATTTCGGCAGCTCCTGCTTTTTCAAGAACTCTTGCATTGTATTCTTGATGATTTTCTGCAGCAAATGGATATGGTATAAATATAGCTGGTCTTCCTATTTGCGTAATTTCTGTAATTGTCATCGCTCCACTTCTTGCTACTATTAAGTCCGAAATTTCCATTGCCTCCTGCATATTATATATGTATGGCATTATTTTTGCATTCTCTATCATATCTATTGATATGTTTTTTCTTGCAAGTTCTTCTTTTATATCTTCATAGTTTTTCTTTCCTGCTGCCCATAAAATTTGATAATTTTTGTTAAGCTTATTTTCTATAATTCCTACTATTGCATTATTTATCGCTTGGGCACCCTGGCTTCCTCCAAATACTAAAACTATTGGTAATTTAGAATCTAAATGCAAATTATTTTTTATTTGCATTATTTGTTCTTCTGTTAATCTAGTATTTGTAATTTTAGTTGGAGTCCCTGTAACTACGGTATTTGCGCCTTTACTCATTCTCTCTTTTGCTTCTTCAAAGCCTAAAAGCACTTTTTTAGAATCTTTTGCTAAAAGCTTTACTGCAACTCCTGGAAAAGCATTACTTTCATGTAAAATTATTGGAACTTTTTTTGCTTTTGCAGCAAGGCCTACAGCAACACATATGTACCCGCCTGTTCCAATTACTACATCAGGCTTAAAATCATCTATTATTTTTTTCACTTTGCCAATTGCTTTTACTGACTTATATATTCTTTTTAAATTGTCTAAATTTATTTTTCTTCTAATTCCATAAACATCTATTGTTTTTAAATTATATCCTGCTCGTGGCACTAAATCATTTTCCAATCCTCTTGGTGTTCCTATAAATATTATTTTTGAGTTTGGTTCTCTTTCTTTTATTTTATTTGCTATTGCTATTGCAGGATTTATGTGTCCACCTGTTCCTGCTGCTGCAATTATTACTCTCATGTTTTGCTACTCCTTTAAATTTTATTTCCTGCTCTTGAAATATTAAGCAATATTCCTACTGAAAATAGTAATATTAACAAACCTGTTCCTCCATAACTTATAAATGGAAGCGCCATTCCTGTTGTTGGCATTGATCCTGTTACAACCGCAATATTTATAACAGCTTGAACTGCAATCAATGTTGTAATTCCTACTGCCATTAAACTTCCATTCATATCTGGAGCTTTCATTGCAATTAAAATTCCTCTCCATACAAATATTGCAAATAGTATTAGTATTACAGCACATCCTACAAATCCAAGTTCTTCTGCAATTATTGCAAATATGAAATCGTTTTGAGGTTCTGGTATGTATAAATATTTTTGTTTACTATTTCCAAGACCTACTCCAAATAAGCCTCCTGAGCCAATTGCATACAAACTTTGTATCATCTGATATCCTGTTCCTGTAGCATCTGACCATGGGTCTAAGAATGTAAAAATTCTGTCAATTCTGAATGAGCCTGAATTTGAACTTATTTTTTTAGCAAAATATGCAACAATTCCTGCTCCTCCTGCTACTCCAACTATTGCAAAGTGAGCAATTCTACACCCTGCCATTATCATCATTACTGAACACACTGTCATAATTACAATTGATACACTTAAGTGGTTTTGCACTAAATATAAAATCGAAATTGGTGCAAGCAATCCTACAAACGGTTTTAAAAATCCGCTCCAAAAATTCTTTAGTTCATTTTTATGGTCTGATAAATATCCCGCATATGAAATTATCATTCCTATTTTTGTTATTTCTGATGGTTGAAATTGCCCTATTACAGGAAGTCTTATCCATCTTTTTGCACCTTTTGCTTCAACTCCAAGTCCTGGCACTGCAACAAGTAATAAAACTAAAACAGAAACTACATATATAATTTTATAATATTTTTTATAAAATCTGTAATCAATTTTTGAAACAACGTACATTACACCTATTCCTATAACAGCAAATATAAATTGCTTGAAGAAATATGTATAGCTACTTTTATTTTCAGATAATGATGATGGAGCACTTGCAGAAAGTACCATTACAACTCCAAATGTTAAAAGAGTAAGTACTGTTACAACTAGCACATAGTCAACTTTATTATTTAAAAACTTTGAAGTTCTTTTAATTTTCTTTTTGTTTTCTACTTTTTGCATTTGTTCTCCTTTCAATTTTTATATTGCTGTTATTCCTATTAAACAAGCAATTAATGTTACTATACTAAATACTGAAACTATTGTGTTTTCATTCCATCCTGATAGTTCAAAATGATGATGTAGTGGTGCCATTTTAAAAACTCTTCTTCCTGTTCTTTTATAATGGGCAACTTGAATTATGTCTGATAAAGTTTCTAAAACTGGAATTATTGCAATTATTATTAGCAAAATAGGTATTTTTAAATATATTGCCATAATTGATACTGCTCCTCCTAATAAAAGAGAACCTGTATCACCCATAAATACTTTGGCTGGGTGTAAGTTAAATAGTAAGAATGCAAGGCAAATACCTATTAAACTTGAACCAAATATTATAATTTCCTTTACTCCAAAAATAAACCCTATTACAGTTAAACAAGTAAGAATTATTGTTGTTACAGATGTACTCAAGCCATCAATTCCATCTGTTAAATTAATTGCATTTGTTGTTGCTAGCATTACTATTATTGAAAATGGAATAAATGCCCATATTGGTAATGTTACATATGTTTTTGCAAAAGGTATTAATATATCTGTTCCAAAATTCATTACTTTTGTTAAGTACACAGAAAATATAACTGAAATTATAAGTAAGCCTATCATTTTGTATTTGGGTTTTAAACCTTCTGTATTATTTAACACCAATTTTTTAAAATCATCAACAAATCCTACTAGACCAAAACCAACTGTTGCAATTAGTATTGGCAATAAATTGTAAGCAACTTTTCTTTCACTTTCTGCAGATGACTTAGAGTATGAATAAAATAATATTCCTCCCATAATTATAAGTGTAATAATCATTATTATTCCGCCCATAGTTGGAGTTCCTTGCTTACTTAAATGTGATTTTGGGCCGTCTTCTCTTTCATGTTGACCTATTTTTTTTCTTCTTAATACTGGTATTATTATTAAAGATACTACAAACGCTATTGCAAATGATAGCATAAGTATTTTTATTTGATATTCCATTTTTATTAAATTTATCTCCTTTGTTAGTTTTTGTTATATTTCTTGCTTCATTATTTGATTTACTATTATTCTTTCATCAAATGGATGTTTTACTCCATTTATTTCTTGGTATGGCTCATGACCTTTTCCTGCAAGAACTATTATATCTTTCTTCCCTGCTATTTCTATAGCGTGTTTTATAGCTTCTACTCTATCTACAATTACAGTATATTTTCCTTTTGTTTTCTTTATTCCATCTTCTATTTGGTCTACTATTTTTTGTGGATCTTCTGTCCTTGGGTTATCTGATGTAATTATTGTATAGTCTGCAATTTTGCCTGAAATTTCACCCATTATTGGTCTTTTAGTTGTATCTCTATCCCCTCCGCAACCAAAAAGGCTAATTACTCTACCTCTTGTGTATGATTTTACAGCATTTAAAATATTTTGCAAGCTTTCTGGTGAATGTGCATAATCTATCATAATTGTTAATCCTTTAGGATTATCCACAAGTTCTGATCTTCCTGGGACTTTAATATTTGTTAATGCTTCTTTTATGTTTTCTATTGAGCAGCCCAATTTTTCGGCAACACTTATAGCAGCTAAACTGTTGTATACTGTAAATCTTCCTGGAATATCAACTTTTATTCTTTCATTTTTGTCGCCTATTTTTACTTTAAAATCAACATATGAATTTGTAATAGTTATATCTTTTGCAAGCAAATTACAGTTATTATCAATTCCATAAGTTTTTATTTCACAGTCTGGTACAAGTTTTGGAACTTTACAAACTTGTAGGTCATCTATATTTACAAAACCATGCTTGCACATTTTAAATAATTTTAGTTTAGAGTCAAAATAGTCTTGCATATTTGGATGTTCCTTTGGGCTTATGTGATCTTCTGAAAAGTTTGTAAATACTGCTAAATCGAATTCGCAACCAGCAACTCTGTTTAATTTTAAGCTTTGTGAAGAAACCTCCATTATAACAGCTTTGCAACCATCATCTGCCATTTTTGCAAATAGTTGTTGTAGTTCAATGCTTTCTGGTGTAGTTCTGTCACTTTCTTTTAACATTTTATTTCCACTATAAACTGCAATTGTTCCAACTAAGCCTGTTTTTATTCCTTGTTTTTCTAGTATTTCCTTCATCATAAAAGTTGTTGTTGTTTTTCCTTTTGTTCCTGTTACTCCTATTAATTTAAACTTTCTTGATGGATTATCATAAAAGTTACAAGCGCAAATTGCCATCGCATATCTTGCATCTGGGACTACTAAAAGTGTTACATTTGAAGGTATTTGTAAGCTTTTATAATCGCAGCTTCCTTCTTCTATTAAAATTACATCTGCTCCGTTTTCTATAGCATTTGGTATAAATGTAGTTCCATCTGTTGAAAACCCTTTAATTGCAAAAAACATTGATCCTTTTTTTACTTTTCTTGAGTCATTTTCTATTGATATTATTTCTCTATCAACTTCTCCTTTTGCTTTAATTCCTTCAATTCCTGATAAAATTTCCTTTAATTTCATATTTTTACTTCCTTTCCGATTTTACGGTAATAATCTTAGCATATATCAATCGATAATTTTGCCATTTTAACAGATACATTATATAATTAAATTTTAAATTTGTATAGACTTTTTTAGAATTATTTGTAACAAATGACATTTGTTCCTTTATTAATTTTTATTTTTGCTTTTGGTAGTTGCTCCTTTATAATTTCTTCTGAGCTTTCTTGCGTATTTTCTAATTCTTCATTTTCCAAAGTAGATTTTACCTCCATTACTAATCCTGCTTCTTCTAATATTTTTCTTGCTTCCTTTAGCGTTAACCCTACTACATTTGGAGTTTCAATACTTTCTATTTCTTCATTGTTATTTTTCACCTCTAAATATGGTAATACTTCTGATAATATTTGGCCTGCAATTGGTGCTGCAACGCCACCTCCTCCGTGTCCGCCTTCGCCTGTTGGGTTATACAAAGTAACTAATATTACTACTGTTGGCTCTTCTATTGGAGCTACTCCAACAAATGAAGCAACATATTTTCCAGTATTTACACCATCTTCTGAAGTTCCTGTTTTTCCTCCAATTGAATAGCCTAAAACTTGCGCATTTTTTCCTGTTCCTTCTGCAACAACGCTTTGCATCATGCTTAAAACTTTACTTGAAGTATCTTTTGAAATTACTCGTTCTCCATATTTAGGCTCTATTTTTGTAGTTTCTCCTGTTTGAGAATTTATAATTTCTTTTACCACCCTTGGATACACATATGTTCCTCCGTTTGCAATAGTTGAAACCATTGTTGCCATTTGGATTGGCGTAACCTCAAACCTTTGGCCAAAAGCAATTGTTCCAAGTTCTACAGGGCCTACCTTTTCCTCCTTTAAAAATATCGAACCTGCTTCTCCTGGTAAGTCTATTCCTGTTTTTCTTAAAAACCCGAATTTTTCTAAATAATCATAATACTTTTCTTTTCCTATTTTTTGACCAAGTCCAATAAAGACTGGATTACATGAATTCATAAGTGCCATTCTTAGCGATTCTGCGCCATGTGGCTTATAATATCTCCAGCACTTCATTTTTACTCCTGCAATTTCTATATAGCCAACGCATGAAAATTCTCCTTCTTTGTCTGTTTCTGTCACAATTCCTGTATCTAGCGCAGTTGAAGCTGTTACTAGCTTAAAAGTAGAACCTGGTTCATAGGTGTCAGAAATTGCTTTGTTTCTCCACATGCTATTTAACGCATTTGATTTTTCTTCGCTAGACATTGTGCTCCATGAGGCCTTTTTTTCATCATCATTTATTGTAAATGGATCATTTAAATTAAAGTCTGGATAGCTAGCTAATGCTAGTATATCTCCATTTTTAGGATTCATTATTACTACATTTCCACCATCTGTGCACAAATTATCAATGCACCCTTCAGAAAGATATTTTTCAGCAATCCCCTGAATTGTTGCATCAATTGACAATACAAGACTATTTCCATCTGTTGCTTTTTGATAGTATTCTGTTTCATCTTTTATATTTATTCCTTTTGCGTCAGTCATTTTTAATATGCTTCCACTTTTTCCTTTTAACTCATCATCATAAATTGCTTCAATTCCGCTTAATCCTTGGTTATCACTTCCGCAAAATCCAATTATCTGAGAGGCTAATTTATTATATGGATAGAATCTTTTTGTATCTTCATCTATATTTATTCCCGAAGTTATGTTATTTTCTTCAAGCCACACTCTAAGTTCATCCGTTTTTGACTTTTGCGCCTTTTTTACAATTGTTTCTATTGCTGTTTTCTTTTGCACTTTTTTTAAAACTTTATCATAGTCTAGCTCAAAAAGCTCACTCATTTTTTTAGATACTTTTTCCTTGTCTTCTGCTTTTATATTTAAAGGATTTACAGTTACGGTTTCTACACTACTGCTTGTCGCAAGCACTACTTTTCCTGTTGCATCATATATTGTTCCTCTTTTGGGGGTTATTTTTCTTTCTAATGTTTGTTGTAAATATGCCATTTGTGATAAGCTCTTTCCATCTACAAATTGAATCCATC
The DNA here is from genome assembly GCA_934169535.1 of uncultured Clostridia bacterium. Classification (GTDB taxonomy): domain Bacteria; phylum Bacillota; class Clostridia; order TANB77; family CAG-508; genus CAG-245. The sequence continues at coordinate 9,121 of CAKPOC010000008.1, forward strand.
CAACTCTTATTATTAATGCTAAAATCAGACACAAAAATCCTGCAAGTTCTACTATTTCTCTCTTTTTTCTTGATATTTCACCACTTTTTTCAATATCATATTTTCTTACTTTTATACTTCTTTTAAGTTTATTTTCTGCACTTTTTTCTTTTCTTTTTTTCTTATTTAATAGCTTTTTACTAAGCTTTTTTTCCTTTGTATTTCTTCTTTGCTGTTTTTTTAATTTCTGAATTTTTGACTTTTTTCCCATAATAAAAACCACCTTATGCTATTTTTATTCAGCATAAGGTTATTTTATTATATTAAATTATTTTTCTTTAGTAATTCTATACAGCTTGTAAGCTCCATTACATCTTTTCTTTCTATATTTTTATAATATTCGTCTAAGCATAAATTATCACTTACCTTTTTTAACGAAACAAGTTTAATTCCATAAAGCTGACAAATTACATACACTGAATGTAATTCCATATCAAATAATACTTCATTTTTTATGTTAGTTTCAGTCACAAAAGATTCTGCACTGTAACATGGAAGATTTTTTACATAGTCTAAATCTTCTAAAATTCTCTTATTTAGGCCTTCTAATTCATATTTTTCTTCGTCTAATATCTGCCATTCATAATTATATGAATTATTAACATTTATCCAACTTCCAATTTTGCAATTTGTTGAGCCAACATATCCTACGTTTATTATTAAATCTGGTTTAGGATTATTTTCTAAAAATTTAGTTAAATTTATTGCTGTTCTTTGCTTTCCTATTCCTGTAATTATTAGGCTTATATTTTCATTTTTAAAAATTCCATTTTCTTCTTTTAATTTTAATTTTTGCGCAAGGTCTTTTGCTTCTTTTTCCATTGCTATTACAAATAATATTTTCATACTTCCTCCATAAAAAAAATTATAATTCTACCTGGTAAAATTATAATTTTTATTTTATTATTTTTGTTAATTTATTTAATAATTTTTGAAACCAAGAACTGTTATCTTCTATTATTACTTTCTCAGAAGCTGTTTCTATATAATCTGTTTTAGGAAGACTTACATAAACTTTTTGATTATTATCTAATTTTTGCATTCCTAATTTACTAGAAGCTTCTTGTTCTACACTATTTAAATTTAAGCTATTTTCAATGCTTACTCTTAATTGTTCATTGTCCTTTTGTACTTGGCTTACTTGAGCTTTTATTTGTTCTTTTGCATTATATTTTTCTGTTATTTGTGAATTTCTATAACTTATTATGCACAACATAAGAAAGGCCATTGCAACATAAATAACTGGCTTATAGTTATATTTTGTTTTTTTAGCTACCTTTTGCTTATGTGATTTTTTCAAAGAAGTCTTTTTCTTTTTATATGGATTTTTTTTAGGTTCATACTGTGGTTGTATTTTTCTTGGACTTGTTTCATATTGGTAATAAGCCCTCGCCCCTTGTGCTGCCATAGTTTTAGAGATTCACCTCACTTTCTTATAAGTGTTTTTACTTTGTTTTTCTTTCAAATATTCTAAGTTTTGCACTTTTTGACCTAGAATTTTCATTGCATTCTTCTTCTGTTGCTTCTATTGGTTTCTTATTTATAATTTTTCCTAATGATTTATAACCACATACACAATATGGTAAGTCTTTTGGACATGTGCAATGTCCTTGAGCCTTCAAATATGCTTCTTTTACAGCTCTATCTTCTAATGAGTGGAAAGTCATTATACATAGCCTTCCTTCTTCATTTAAAACATCTATTGAATTTAAAACTGTGTCATATAGTGGTTTTATTTCATTGTTAACTTCTATTCTAATTGCTTGAAAAGTTCTTTTTGCTGGATGTCCACCTTTTTGTTTAGCCTTTGGTATTGAGTTTTCTATTATTTCTACTAATTGACTAGTAGTTTCTAGTGGCTTAATTTCTCTTTGTTTGCATATGTTTCTTGCAATATTTCTTGAAAACTTTTCTTCACCATATTCAAAAATAATTTTTGCTAAATGTTCTTCTGAATATGTGTTTATCACTTCTTTAGCAGTTAAGCTTTGGGTCTTGTCCATTCTCATGTCAAGGTTTGCATCTGCCATATAGCTAAAGCCTCTATTTCTTTCATCTAGCTGGTATGATGATACTCCTAAATCTAATAATATACCATCAACTTTTTCAATTTGCAACTCTTTTAAAATTTCTTTTATTTCATCATGATTTCCATGTACATATTTTACATTTTTAAAGTCTGCTAGTTTTTTACTTGCTGCACTTAGTGCTTCTTCATCTCTATCTATTCCAATTAATAGTCCTTTATCAGAAAGCCTTTTTGCAATTTCTATGCTATGTCCTGCTCCCCCTAAAGTTCCATCTACATATATTCCATCTGGTTTTATCTTTAGTCCATTTATACATTCATTTAGCATTACTGGTATGTGTTTAAATTCCAATGTTATCTCCTTTATAAAACCTTTTTTGTAGTTCTTTAGTTGATATCTAATACCAATTAAAGAACTACTTTGTCTTTTGAAATAGCTATCTTTTGTTTGTTTTTTCTTTTGTTAAACTTTGTCTTTTGTGTAGGTTATTTTTCTTTTGTTGGATACAAATTCTTTTGTTTAAAATTTTATCTTTTGTTCTCTTTTGTCTTTTGTTTTTTAAGAATCTTTAGTAAGAAGCTATATAAAATTTTTAAAATAGAAACTATTTTAAAAAATTATATACCAAGTTCTTGCATATTTTGTTCAATTTCTTCTATTGACAAATTTTCAAAACTCGTTTGTTCTTCCCACGCAAGCTTGTTCCATATTTCAATTCGGGTACCTGTACCTATAATTACAGCTTCCTTTTCTAGTGAAGCGATGTTTCTTAACTTTGCAGGAATTAAAAATCTTCCTTGTTTGTCAAGTTCACATTCTGTTGCTCCTGCTAAGAAAAATCTAGTAAAGTTTCTGGCATTTTTGTTAGTGATTGGTAGTGATTTTAACTTGTCCTCGAATTTTTGCCACTCAGTCATAGAAAATCCAAATAAGCATCCATCAAGCCCTGTTGTGATAATGAACTTTTCGCCCATGTCATCCCTTAGCTTTGCTGGCATTATTAATCTTCCTTTTTCATCTAAGTTGTGCTCATATTCGCCTATTAACAAGTTTTTCACCTCCTGCCATTTTGTCACCACTTTGTACCACTTCGTACCACTTCAATTAGATTTTAATACATAAAGCTGGAAAATGCAATACTTAGCCCTATTTTTTTTATTACATTTTCATTACATTTTTGTATAAATATTGTAAAAAACTTTATAATAATTATATGTTTAAAAAAATTATTTTAGGGTTAATCATTGGTTTTATAAGTGGTATGTTTGCTTCTGGTGGAGGACTTGTTTTAATTCCTTTATATAACAAGCTTTTTTGCACAACAGAAAAAGAAACTAGGGCCTCAACTATTTTTTGTATTTTACCAATGGTTATTACAACTAGCTTAGTTTATGGAAGAACTAGCGATTTTAAGATTGGTATTCTTTGTGCAATTGGTGGAGTTATTGGAAGTTTTATTGGTTCCATTTGCTTGCAAAAATTAGATACTAAATATTTAAAAATAATTTTTATAGTGTTTCTTTTTTATTCAAGTATAAAGCTTTTAGTTAGTTAATACGTGGAGAATTTATTATGATTAAAATTTTTATAGGAATGCTTGCCGGATTTTTTACCGCCCTTGGCTTAGGTGGCGGCTCTGTTTTAATTTTGCTTTTAACTATATTTTTAAAAATGGATTTGCACTTAGCCCAATCTTGTAATTTAATATTTTTTATTTTCTCTGCACTAATTTCAATTTTTATAAATTTAAAACATAAAAATATAAATTTCAAGAATTCAAAATTTATAATTTTATTTGGAATTTTAGGTGCATTTTTGGGTGCTAAAATTTCTAAAAATTTAAATTCTAAAATTTTGCAAAAAGTTTTTGCTTGTTTTTTAATTGTTATTGCTTTTTCTGAATTATATTCTTACTATAAATTGTATATAAAAAATAAAATTAGACATACTAAAAATTAGAAATAAGTTTTAGGAGGAATGAAATTATGAAGTTTGCTGAAGGTATGTTTTTTGGTGGATTATTAGCTATTGGAGCTACTATGATGTATAATGGTAAAATGATGAAAAAAAGTAAAAAAATAATGAAAAAATTAAATATTATATAAAAAATTAAAGTCGCCATCTTCAGCGACTTTAATTTTTATTTTTTCTCTACATTTTTTGCAAATATTGAACATACAATTAATCCCATTGCAAGTATCGCATTTGCTAATCCTATAATCATTTTTACTACTGGTACAAAATTTAACAATGCACAAACAAGTACATACAACATTGCAAATACTACTTTTAATAATTTTGTATTTTTGTTTATTTTTTTGCATATCATGTTTGAAACAGGAACTGCAACTATACTTTCTGCAACTTGTAACACAAATATATAAAGTACAAATAGTGCTATTGCTGGTAATATTCCTATAACTGTCATGCAACCAACTATTGCTATTACTGGAATTGCAATTAGTGCTAAAGCTCCAAATCCTATAGTTGATCCAATTCTATTTTTTAATAATTTTTCTTCTTTTTCAGCAAATTTTGGTAATGCAAGTACTACTATTAATATTATAATTAAAGCAAGTACTAAATTTAAAATGATATCTTTTACTATATCTTTTACGTTCTTTGTAACTTCTGTTTCTGGTTCTGAATATTTAATTTCTCCTGAAACTATTGTTGAAGGGAAATTATTTTCTGGTGCTGTATACTCTAATTTTCCATTTATAAGGGCATTAGCATCGTCTGTTGTTATTGTATTTGCATTTATGAAAGCATCCCTACGAACAAGGCCACCAAATGTGAAGTTCTCGCAACTTAAATGTAAATCTCTAATAACACATGCTTCATTACTTATCGTTACGTTGTTTCCCGTGCAGTATAAGTCATACATATATCCATCAACTGTAACATCTCCAGCCATAACAAATACGTCACTGTAAATATAGCTTGCATTAGTGAAGTTTACTTTTCTGGCTATTATAAACGCATTTCCATCTACTTGGTTATTTATTGTAACTTCGTTTGCTATAATATATAAATTTCCAGATACTGGATTGTTTATTTCTACTTTATCTTCAAACAAATATTGATCAGATTTTAATATTTGATTTACAATGCTTGTGTCTACTTCATTTGTAGAATCTCCTTCAGAAGTGTCTACTGGTGCACTTTCATCATTAGTAGAAATTAATGCTATGTCGTTTTCATTTGCTTCTACTTGATCTTCTTCATTTGCTGCAAAAACTACTGTTGACAAACTAACTACAAGTAATAATGCTAAAACAACAAGCATTTTTAATTTTGATTTTTTTAGTTTTTTCATATTTTGTCTCCTTATTTTATATTTAGATTTTTAATCTACTATAAATATAATATATTTACTCTAAAAAAGCAATATTAATTTATTCTTTTTTTTGCATAGCACAGTATTCTTTTATTGGGCATTTATCACACTTTGGATTTTGTGCCGTGCAGACTTTTCTTCCGTGCCAAATAAATAAATGGTTTACGTCTTTATAATATTTTTTAGGAATTATTTTTAATAACTCTTCTTCTATTTTTTCTGGCTGACTCTTATTTGAAAACCCTACTCTGTTTGAAACTCTTTTGCAATGTGTGTCAACTGCTATCCCTTGAGGATTATTAAATGCTTCTAACATTATTACATTTGCACATTTTCTTCCTACTCCTGGAAGTTTTATTAGCTCTTCTATACTTTGTGGAACTTTTCCATTATAGTCTTTTACTAAAATTTCAGCTGTTCTTTTTAAATTTTTTGACTTTGTCTTGTAAAATCCACACGATTTTATTAATGTTTCAAGTTCTGCTTCACTTAAGTTTGCAATATCCTTTGCCTCAGGATACCTTTTAAAAATTTCAGGTGTTACTTTGTTTACTCTTTCATCTGTACATTGTGCAGAAAGAACTACTGCAAAAAGCATTTGAAATGGTGTTTCAAAATTTAAGCTGCATTTTGCATCAGGATATGCCTCTTTTAATTTTTTTATTATTATTTCTGTTTCTTCTTTTTTCATAATTGGTCTCCTAACAATGCTATTATACCGCAATTTTTGCAATTCGCGCAACATAAAAAATTCACATTTTGTATTTTATTTAATATTATATATTATAAGGAGGTAATACATAATGTTTGAGGCTTTAAAGAAAACTATTGGTTTGTGTTTGCTTGGTATTGGCACAGGAATGTTACTTGTTTTATTACTTCCCATGACAGGTTGGCTATTTTGTATTGGCGTTGTTTTAGTTGTTTGTGGAATAGCCTGGTTATTTGGAAAAGGAGGTTAGTATATGCAAATTGTTGTAAAAAAGGCTCCTAAATTTTTAAGAGGGTTCATAAAAATGATATTTGGTATAAAAGATTAAATGCCTTTTGCAAAAGTAGCATATAGATATAAAGAAATTTATTTTTTCTATATATCTATATGCTACTTAACTTTATTTAAAATATTACTAAGCTCTTGTAACTTTTCCAGAACGTAAACATTTTGCACAAACTGGAATTGTTTTTGCTTCTCCATTAACTAGAACCTTTACATTTCTTAGATTTGGTTTCCATGTTCTTGAAGCTCTTCTACTAACGTGAGAACGAGCAATACTTATTCTATTTCCATGTGATACTGATTTTTCACAAATTGCACATTTTGCCATAATTTTGCGCACCTCCCTATTGACTTAATAAATCGACTATTTAATATGATACCATAAAAGTATAAAAATTACAAGTATTTTCAAAAACTTTTTTCATTTTTGAAAATTGCTTTTATTTTGCAAAATCTTAACTAACTTTTTCATATTGTTATGTAATTTTACATTTCTTTAATTTCTATGTTTTCTGTTTCTAATAATTTTTTTGCCACCTCTACAAAATTGCACTCTGTATCGCTTAAATAGAACTCACTTTTTCCTACATTATTACTATCGTTTTTTAAATTTTCATTTAATGTTAATTTTAATTTGTTAGCAATTACTGTTCCTGTATTTATAATTTTTGTATTTGGTAATTCTTCTTCTAATATCTTTGTGTATAATGGATAGTGTGTGCATCCTAATATCATTGCATCTACTTTATTAAAATCTTTTACATATTCATGAATTGCAAGTTTTGCAATTTCGTTATTTGTCCAGCCTTCTTCTGCCATCGGTGCAAGCATTGGACAAGCTTTACTTTCTATATGTAAATTTGGATTTAGCTTTAAAAGAGTTTTTTCCCAGCATTTGCTTCTTATTGTTCCCACTGTTGCCATAATTCCAACTTTTTTTATTGTTTCATCTTGTGCTATAAATTGGGCTGTTGGCTCAATTATTCCTATAATCGGAATAGAATACTCTTTTTGTAGTGTTTCTAATGCCTGACTTGTTGCTGTCCCACATGCAATTATTATTAGCTTAACATTCTTTGATATTAAAAATTCAACTCCTGCTTCTGCTAGTGAAATTATTGATTCTTTTGATTTACTTCCATACGGAAAACTTTTTGTATCTCCAAAATATATTATGTCTTCATTTTTGAAAACTTTTCTTACTTCTTTATAAACAGTTAGTCCTCCTACTCCAGAGTCTAACATTCCTATTGGTTGTGTATTCATATGCTTTTCCTTTCTTTGTATATGATATTATATTCCTAAAAAGCAAAAATCACAATAGTAAATTTTAATTCATATTATATATTAAGCAAATTTGCTATAATAAATTGAAAGGATAATTTTTATGGAATATGATAAGAATATATGCCCAGTAATCAATGTTGATGGTGTTATTGAAACTGGAAAACAATATGACCTTGATATAACTCTTCCAGAAGATAATAGAAATGTTATTTATGGTATTGTTAGAGATAGTTATAAAGATCCAATAGCAGACGCTGTTGTAAAATTAATTGAAGTTGAAAACAGAATGGGAAAAGAAGTTAGAAAACCTGTTTCACACACATTTACAGACCAAAATGGCGAGTTTGTTTTTGGTCCTCTTTGTGCTAATCGCTTATATGAAGTTGAAATTTGGGTTAACAATGTAAAACATGCAAAAATTTGTACTGAATGTCATCGCAAAGGACATTGCTTAAAAGGTACTGAAATCGATTGCAAGAAACCTTGTAGGGGCGAAAATGAAGTAGAAAAAATGTAGAAATAACTAACTATTAACTAAAAAGAAGTATAATTTTTTTCTTTGCCTATATTGATTTTTTGAGGTTCCTCTCAATTCTTCGAGATAACCTCAAAAACCGGCAGAAAAAATTTTATACTTCTTTTCCCCTTATTATTTTTTTGGTTTTCTCTCCATTTCTTCAAAATAACCTCAAAAACCGGCAGAAAAAATTTTATACTTCTTTTCCCCTTATTATTTTTTTGATTTTCTCTCCATTTCTTCAAAATAACCTCAAAAGCGGCAGAAAATTTTATACTTCTTTTCCCCTTATTATTTTTTTGGTTTTCTCTCCATTTCTTCAAAATAACCTCAAAAACCGGCAGAAAAAATTTTATACTTCTTCCCTATTGTTTAATTTTTCAATTTTTTTATTGTACCTTTATAATCTTTAGCTTTCAAAATGGCTGTACCTGCAACAATTATATCTACTCCATTTTTCTTTAATTGTTCTACATTTTCCACATTTATTCCACCATCAGCCTCTATATCAAAATTTAAATTTTCTTTTTCTCTTATTTCGTTTAGTTCTTTTATTTTTTCAACAGCTTCTTCTATTATTTTTTGTCCCCCTTCACCTGGATTTACCGTCATTACTAACACTTGATGAATATATGGTAAAAATTCTTTAATTTTTTCAACTGGAGTTTCAGGGTTTATAGCAAGGCCCACTCTTCTTACTCTTGATTTTACGTAATTTATCATCTCTTTTATTTTATTCTTATCATCTATTGCTTCATAGTGGAATGTAATAATATTAGGTTCAAAAATTGAATAACTATTTACATAGTTCTTAACATCCTTTACCATTAAATGAACATCCATAGGTGTTCTACTTGCTTGGATTATGTGTTCACAAAAATTAAGCATTTTGTCGTGAGTTTCATTTTTTACAAACTCTCCATCCATTACATCTATATGGAAGTAGTCATTTGCACTATTGTCTAAATTATAAATTATATCTAAAATTTTTTCTCCATTCGCATTTAAAAGTGAAGTTGCAACTTGTATCATATTTTTGCTCCTCTATCTATATTTATTATCTTCTTTTTCTTTTAATTCTTTGTATATTTTTACATAATTTTCATATCTTTGTAGATCAATTTTTTGTTTTTCTACTGCCATTTTTATTCCACAATCTTTTTCTCCAACATGGCTGCAGCCAACAAAGCCACAGTCTTTTTCAAATTCAACAAATTCTACAAAATATTTATATAATTCTTTATAGTTGATTTCAAAAATATCAAATGTAGAAAATCCTGGAGTGTCTGCTATAAAAGTATTTTTGTCTATTTCATACAATCTTGTACCTGTTGTTGTATTTTTTCCTTTTTTATTTTTTAAGCTTATTTCACCTTCTTGGGTTATTGTATCTGCAAAAATTGCATTTATTAATGTAGATTTTCCAACGCCTGAATTACCAGAAAAAGCACTTATTTTATCTTTTAGTTCTTTTAATAAAAAATTTACTCCTACGTTTTCTTTAGCATTGGTTTTTATCACTTTATACCCAAGTTTTGAATAAATTTCTTCAATTTTTTTAAATTCACCTTTTGTATCTTGATCTATTTTATTCAAAACTATAATCGGCCTAATTTTTAAGAATTCAGCAAATGCTAATTGCTTGTCTAGCAATAGCAAGTCTGGTTTCGGGTGCTTGCACGATATTACTAAGACAAGTTGTGTAATATTAGACATTTTAGGTCTTTTTATATACACTCTTCTTTCCTTTATTTTTTCAATTACCGCTTCTTTCTTTTCTTCATTTATAATTTCAAACTCTACATTATCACCTACAACAGGAATTAAATTTTCAGTTTTAAATTTTCCTCTTGCAACTGAGTTATAAATTGCACCATTCATTGCTTTTATGCTATATAAATTTGATTTATTTTCTGTTATTATTCCTTGCATATTTCCTCTTACACTAATTTTTTGTATATTATATCATTTTTTTAAGTTGCTTTCTACAATTTTGAAATAAATCTTAAAATTTGTAATGTTCCTTGCATTAATAATATTTTTATTAGTTCTTATTTATAGTTTTAAAAGGGGCTGTAAAAAAGCCCCTTTTGTTTATTATTTAAATGAAATTTCTGTGTCTTTTCCAAATGTTACAGTTCTGCTACTTGAAGAATAATATGTTGTTTTTCCATCTTCAGATGTGATTATAATATTTACATATACTTTTTCTCCATCATTTCCTGATATTTCTACTTCGTAGTCTGTATCACTTCTGTCTACTTTAGTTCTTGTTTCGCCATTAACAATAACTGTAACTTTTTCATTTTTGCTTGCTGATGTTCCTGAACTACTTGAATTTTCTTCATATTTAGTTAAAGACTTAACATTTATTTTTACTTTAGCTGTTTTTGTTTCAGCAAGTTTATTAACAGTTATTGTAACTTCTGTTTCTTCATCAATATTTTTTCCTTTTTCAACACTTTGTGCAACAACTTCTCCATTGTTTTTGCTTGTGTCCTCTGTGTATTCAACCGTTACTTTTAAATTTTTACCTGTTAAAGTATTTTTAGCATTTTCCTCTGAATATCCTACTACGTTTGGCATAACAACTTGTGCTATTCCTGTTCCTATACTTACATGGATTTTGATTGTATCTCCACTATTTGCTTCTGTATTTGCTTCTACTTCTTGTGAAATTACAGTTCCTTCTGCTACGGTTTTACTTGTTTCTTCTACTTTTTCAGCTTTTAGTTTTGCTTCTTCTAATAATCTTACAGCCTCGTCATAAGTTTTTCCAATTACTTTTGGAACTGTTACTTTTTCGGTTCCTTTGCTTACTTTAACCTTTATTTTGGTTCCTTCTTTTATTGTATAATTTGCTTTATATTTTGGATCTTGTTCATATATTTGGCCTTCTTCAAAATCTGCATTGTAATCTTCAGATTCTTTTTCATAAACAAGTTTACTTTGCTTTACTTTTTCCATTGCTTGTTCTTCTGTTAGCCCTGTAAGTTCAGGAATTTGAACGTCTTTCTTTCCTCCACCCATTACAGCTGAAGTTACTCCATAGCTTGCTAGTGCTAACACAATTACTGCCAATATTATAAGTAACACTTTTACTGCAGGATGTTCTTTTATATATTTTACAAATTTATTTTGCTTTTTCTTTTTAGATGTGGTTCTTTCCATATCTGGTGTAATTGCGTCCATTCTCCTTGTTAGTCCATCATCAACATCTATACTATCTTCTCCTACAAAATCTCCATCTGGTTCTTTTAAAGCTCTTTGTAAATCACTAATCATGGCTGTTGCAGTTTGGTATCTTGCCATTGGCTCTTTTTGCATAGCTTTTAAAATTATATCATTTACAGCTTGTGGTATATTGTCATTTATCTCCATTGGTGGTACAGGCTTTTCTTGCATGTGCATTAATGCCACTGAAACTGATGTATCACTATCAAAAGGAACTTTTCCTGTAAGCATTTCATACATTACAACACCTAATGAATATATATCAGATTTTGCATCTGTATATCCACCTTTTGCTTGCTCTGGTGAAAAATAGTGAACTGACCCTATTGTTGTTCCAAAAGCTGTAATTGTAGAATTTGAAACAGCTTTTGCAATTCCAAAATCAGTAACCTTTGCAACTCCATCTTCTGTAATTATAATGTTGTGTGGCTTTATGTCTCTATGAACTATGTTGTTTTTGTGAGCAGTTTCTAGTGCTGATGCGATTTGCATAGCTATATTTACAGACCATTTCCAAGGAAGAGCCCCTTCTTCTGTAATTATTTGTTTTAAAGTTTTACCTCTGACTAGTTCCATTACTATATAGTAGATATTATCTTCATTTCCTACATCATATATTGATACTATATTAGGGTGTGACAAACTTGCTGCTGCCTGCGCCTCCGAATTAAACCTTTTTACAAATTCCTCATCTGTTATAAACTCTTCTTTTAAAACTTTTATTGCAACATTTCGATTTAAGACAGTATCCTTTGCTTTGTATACTGTTGCCATCCCTCCTACACCATTTGTACTTATAATTTCATACCTATTTGCTATGGTTTTTCCTATTATATTCATATTTAAAGTTCCTTTCTAAGCTTTTTTCTATTTTTCTGTTGTGCATTAATTTTTTATTATAATTACTGTTATATTATCTAGTCCACCATTTTCATTAGCTTTTTCCACTAATACTTTTGCTATGTCCTCATCTGTTTCATTATATTTTTTTATAGTGTCAAATATTTCATTTTCTTTTACCATATTTGTAAGGCCATCTGAACTCATTAAGAGAATGTCACCTTTTATAAAAGTTTTGCTATAAATAGTAGCTTCTACTTTTGGTTCACATCCAACTGCTTTAGTTATCATATTTTTTTTAGGATGATTGAATGCTTCTTCTTTAGTTATTGTTCCATCTTCTATTAGTGTTTGTACATAACTATCATCTCTTGTTATTTTTCGCATAAAATCTTTTCTAATTCTATAAACTCTGCTATCTCCTATATGTGCAATGTAGAGCTTACTATTGTAAATTAAGCAAACATCCATTGTAGTTCCCATTCCAGTTTTTTCTGGATCTAATTGAGCTTCTTTGTAAACTACATCATTTGCATAATTTATAGCTTGCCTTAAGCACTGCTCTATTTGTTCTTTGCTAGTCTTACATTCTTCAAAATGCTCTAAGATATAACTTTTAGCTGATTGAGTTGCAAGTTTGCTTGCTACTTCTCCTGCACTATATCCTCCCATTCCATCTGCTAAAATATATAATTTTACTTTTTGTTTTTCATCTGGAATTGCGAAAAAATCTTCATTTGCTTTTCTTTGTTTGCCTATGTCAGTTTTAGCAAATATTTGCATCCTTCATCCCTCCTTTTTACTTTAAATTTTGTCTTCTTAGTTGTCCACATGCTGCATCTATATCAGAGCCTAGTTCTCTTCTTATAGTTGCAACAATTCCATGGTCGTTTAAATAGTCCCTAAATTTTATAATATTTTCATTTGAACTTTTTGTATATTGCCCATTTTCTATTTTATTTATTGGTATTAAATTAACATGGCATAACATTCCTTTTAATAATTTAACCAATTCTTTTGCATCTTCTAAATTATCGTTATTCTCTTTAGCAAGTGCATACTCAAATGAGATTCTTTTATTTGTTTTTGCTATGTAATCTTTACAAGCCTTAATTAACTCTTCTATATTATACGCATTGTTTACTGGCATCATACTAGACCTTTTTTCGTTATTACTTGCGTGAAGAGAAACAGAAAGCGTACATTGTACATTCTCATTTGCTAAATCATATATTCTTGGTACTAGCCCACTTGTTGATATGCTTATGTGCCTTGCTCCTATATTTAAGCCTTTAGGATTATTTAAAATTCTAATTGCCTTTATTACATTTTCAAAATTATCCAGTGGTTCTCCAATTCCCATAAATACCACATTCGAAATTTTTTCATTTGTATCCTGCTCTACTGCAAGTATTTGTTCAACAATTTCGCCTGCAGTTAAACTTCTTATAAATGGAATTCCTGTGGAAGCACAGAATTTACAGCCCATTTTACAACCAACTTGTGATGAAACACATATTGACTTTCCATAATGATATTCCATTAATACAGACTCGATTGCGTTTTCATCTAATATATCAAATAAATATTTTTTTGTTCCATCTTTTGACTCTAATTTTTTTATAACTTTAAAATTACACATTGTGTAGTTTTGTTCTAGTTTTTCTCTTAGTTCTAGGGATAAATTTGTCATTTCAGAAAAGCTTTTAACTTTTTCTTGGTAAATCCATTTAAATATTTGTTCTGCCCTAAAAGGTTTTTCTCCCATAGAAATTAGTTCTTGCTTTAGTTCATCTAAGTTATAGTCTTTTATATTTTTCATAAATTACTTTGATGCTCCTATCATTTTACTTTTATTATTGTACTAAAAAAGATTGTAAATATCAAGTATATTAATAGAAAAAGTACCACTATTTATGGTACTTCTTGTTATTTTTTTTCGTTTTCTTCTTCTTTTAGAGCGTTTTTTATTGCTATGTTAACAAGAAGGTTTATTGAAAGTCTATACTTCTGTTTCAAAAGTAATAGTTTTTCCATTAAGCTTTCCTTTATGCAAAAAGATCTTGTCACACATAAAGTATTTTTTCTTTGGTATATCATAACGTCTTCTTTTTCAACTAAATTTTCAATAGCTGCATTTACAAGTTTATTTATAGACGCCATATAAACTTCGTTAGATAAATATGCAAGTTCATTATACAAATTTTCATCTATGTTTAATGTCTTGTTTAAAAATTTTTCTTTTTTGTCAAACTTACTGAAACAACTCATCTTTACCACCTTTCCGCCAACATTATATATGGTAAAGGTCATAAATTTAACCACTATTTTTAGTTGTTTTTAAAAACTATTTTTAGTACTTTATTTTTTATTTGAAAATATGTATAATTTATCCAGTTAATTTTTGTAAATAGTATTTTTGTAAAACTACTTATTCTAATAGGGTTTGCTAAAATACTACTTTGAAAGGTGAAAGTAATATGAGTGAATTACATAAAAAATATTTATCTTTAAAAATGCTAGATTCTTCCAAATATTATTTATTTAAAAATGGCTTTTTTTATATTTTTTTAGATACAGATGCCAAAAAAATGTCTAATGTGCTAGATTTAAAGCTAGGAAATTTAAATTCTAAAGTTGTAAAATGTGGATTTCCTGAACCATCTTTATCTAAATATTTAAACATCTTAAAAAGTAAAAACTTCGATATTGTTGTCGTCCCTACTTCTACTATTGAAAAACCTATAGCCGCCAAAAATTATTCTAACCTTTTGGAACTTACCTCATTTGCTTCTAAAATATCAAAAATAGATGTAGATTCTTTGTCTATTAGCAATGCCTTTAATTTGCTTTCTGACTTAAAAGAAGAAGCAACTGACTTATTAAAACCTCATAATTAATATTAAATTAAAAAGTAGGTGCATATAATTTTAAATTTATTACACCTACTTTTGCTTCATATTTTAGTACTTATATTTCTTACTTCATTTGCTATTACTTCATTTTGCATTTCTAATATTTCATAATTTTCTACAAGTTTTGAAAGCTTTTTTGTTATTACTTTATTGTTTTTTTCTAAACATTTAAGTAAATTCTCTTCCATTGTATGTTGTTGCTTTATTAGTTCATCTATTTTTAGTAATATATTTTCTTTTATTTCTACAGATGTGCTTTTGTTTTGGCTATTCATAAAACCACCTGCTTTCATAAATCATTTTATTTTTATATGGACATCATCTAATTGTTTTTTATCTACTGTGCTTGGTGCATTCATCATTACATCACGTGCTTTTTTGTTTTTAGGGAATGCAATTACTTCTCTTATATTTTGAGAATCAGCAATTAACATTACCATTCTATCTAGTCCTGGAGCAGCTCCTGCATGAGGAGGTGTTCCATATTTAAATGCTTTATATAATGCTCCAAACCTTTCTTCTACTGTTTTTTCGTCATAACCTGCAATTTCAAAAGCTTTTACCATTAGCTTTGGATCATGATTTCTAACCGCTCCAGAAGCCATTTCATACCCATTGCATACTAAGTCATATTGATATGCTAAAATATCTAATGGATTTTTTGTTTCTAAAGCTTCTAGTCCGCCTTGAGGCATCGAAAATGGATTATGGTTAAAATCTATTTTTTGTTCTTCTTCGTTATATTCGTACATTGGAAAATCTACTATGAAACAGAATTTGTATACATTTTTTTCAAGTAAATCTAATCTATTTCCTAGTTCTATTCTGACTTGTCCTGCAATTTTTTGTGCTGTTTCTAATTTGTCTGCTATAAAGAATATGCTATCTCCTGCTTTTACATTTAGCAAGTTCTTAAATCCTTCTAATACCTCATTTGTTACAAATTTTGCAATTCCCCCTTGTGGTTCAAAATTTTCGGCTATTTTTACCCAAGCTAATCCTTTTGCTCCAAGTTCTTCTACTGCAAATGAAGTCATATTATCAAAGAATTTTCTTCCTTGAGCTGCTCCATTTGGTACAACTATTGCTTTTATTGTTTTATCTTTAAACGCATTAAATTCACTATTAGTAAATAATTTTGTTGCATCTTGTATTATCAATGGATTTCTTAAGTCTGGCTTATCGCTTCCGTATTTTTCCATAGCTTCTTTATATGGAATTCTTATAAATGGTACGCTATCTACTTTCCAATTTGTGTGTTCTTTAAATACTGCTGGAATTAGTTCTTCAATAACTTTAAATACATCCTCCTGTGT
>CAKPOC010000009.1 GCA_934169535.1 uncultured Clostridia bacterium
TTCTTCATCTATATGAAGTCGTCCTGCGGTATCTAATATAATTACATCATTTAATTTTGAATAAGCTTCAGATATTGCTTGTTTTGCTATACGCACTACATCTTTTGAGTTTTCATTTGCAAATACTGGAATATTTAATTGGCTACCTACTACTTGTAATTGCTTTATAGCTGCTGGTCTGTATACATCACATGCAACTAATAGTGGCTTTTTACCTTCTTTTCTAAGAAGATTTGCAAGTTTTCCTGCTGTTGTTGTTTTTCCAGAACCTTGAAGTCCCACTAACATTATTATTGTTGGTGGATTTGGACTAAAGTTTATTCTGCTTTCTGTTCCACCCAATAATTCGATTAATTCGTCTTTTACAATTTTAACAACTTGTTGTCCAGGAGTTAAAGATTTTAAAACATCTTGACCTAAAGCTTTTTCTTGTATGCTTGCTGTAAACTCTTTTACTATTTTGTAGTTTACATCTGCATCTAAAAGTGCAAGTTTAACTTCTCTTAACATTTCTTTTAAGTCAGATTCTGTTATTCTTGATTTTCCTCTTAATTTTCTTGTAAAATCTTGTAGCTTACTAGATAATCCTTCAAATGCCATATTTAAAAATCTCCTTTTCTTATGCGTTTAGCATTGTTAATTCTTTTTCTACATTCTTTAATATTCTTTCTACTTTTTTATCAGATGAATTATCTGTTATTTTACTTAATTCTAAAAGAATATTTTGAATTTGTTTTTCAGTTTCTAAATGCTTTTTCATAATTCCTAGCTTTTCTTCGTATTCTAAAAGCTTTGTTTCTCCCTTCTTTACAATGTCATTAACAGCCTGCCTTGTAGTATTATTGTTTTCGGCAATTTCAGTCAAAGATAAGTCTTGATTTACATAGTCATTTATAACATCCTTTTGTTTTTTTGTTAAAAGATTTCCATATATATCACATAGCATACCAAGCTTTATTTTTTTTTCCATAAAATTACTTCCTTTTAATATTACTATACTGTTTTTGTAATGCTATACTACTTTACCATATTTTTAAGATTCTGTCAAGCTTTTTTGCTTTATTTTTTTACGAAAAAAGAACCTGATATAATAATACCAAGTCCCTGCCAGGAATGTTGTTAAGTTTATTCAATTGATAATGAAATTTCAAATTCTTCTTCTACTTTTTCTAGTAGTATTGGGTATAATTCACAAAACGCATGAATTAATTGATATTGGACTTTTTGAGAAATTTCTCTATTCTGTATAGGTTTTGCAAATGCTCTATTTTCATATTGAAAAATTTTTTCTTCAATATCATATTCAATTTTAACATTACCACCTTTTGCAGTTACTTGTAATGTATTTCCATATTTATTAAAACATCCAATAAAGAAAGTATTATGTGGTATTGTATCTTTAAATTCATATTTGTGCAAAATTATAACTCTATACAATGAATTTTTGCTCACTACTTCTGTGCCTGATTTTATTTCTAAAAAAGATGTTCCGTCTGTGCCCATATATTTAACCCATTCAGGTAAATCTTCTGCATAAATGTTACGCATTGCATACTGTAGTGTGTCTAGCAGTTCGTCCACTTTGTAGCTTTTTAGCCTTGCTTCTTCTTCTTTTATTAGTTCTTCCACTGGTTTCTTCATATTTTCAATATAAGTTTTTTCGTGTTCCTCTACTAACCTCCGTAAATCCGAGCTTGATTTTACCTTTTCATTCATCTAGTTTAGCCCTCCTAAGAACATATTTGCTCTTCTTTTCCTGGCTATATATTAACTTAACATAATTATAATAACACATATCATCACTTTTTTCAAGCATTTTGCATTATAAAAAAAACACAAATACTAAATAAGTACTTGTGCTAATATATTATGCCCTTGGATGAGCTTTTTTATATTCATTTTTTATTCCCATATCTTGAAATTGCATATACACTTGTGTTGATGATATGTCAGAATGGCCTAACATTATTTGTATTGCTTTTAAATCTGCACCATTTTGCAATAAATGTGTTGCAAAAGAATGTCTTAAGATATGTGGTGTTATTTCTTTATTTATATGGGCTTGTTCTTTGTAAAATTTAACTATTTTCCAAAATCCTTGGCGCGTTAGCCTTGTTCCATTTACATTAACAAATAAAGCTTCTTCTGTTTCACTTTTAATTAAGTAAGGTCTTGCTTCTTCTATGTATTCCTTTAATGCTTTTAATGACATTGAACCAAGTGGAATATTTCTTGATTTATTCTTACCTTTGCAAACAACATATCCTTCATCTAATTTTACATCTTCCATATTTAAAGATATCATTTCAGTAACTCTCATTCCTGTTGCATAAGCAAATTCTAACATTGCCTTATCCCTTGTTCCTTTTAAATCAACATCTTTAGGTTGGTCTAGTAAAAGTTCTACTTCCTTTGATGTTAAAATACTAGGCATTTTTTTCTCTACCTTGGGTGATTCTATTGTCATTGTTGGGTCTTTTCTTATTTTTTTATTTCTTACTAAAAATTGATAAAAAGATCTTGTAGAGGCCAAATTTCTTGATATTGTTGATTCCTTTTTATTTTCATTTCTCAAATGTTCCATATAATGAATAATTGTTTCTTCTGTTGCTTTTAAGTAGTTAATTTTATTTTCATCTACGTACTTTTCATATTGTTCAATGTCTCTTCTGTAAGATTGTAATGTGTTATCTGATAATTTTTTATCATTTTTAAGAAAATCTAAAAAAAGTTTTATTTGTTTTTCCATTTGAACTCCCCTATCTTGTAAAATTATAAAGTATGTAAAATTTACATAACTTAACTGTACTAAGTTATATCAAAATATTTCCAAAATGTAAAGAGATTTTCACAAAATTCTACATTTTTTATCATTATTTTCTTTATAATTTTTTTAGAAGCTGCTGCATAATTCCTCCTGATACATAGCTTTCAATAATTGTTCCTATAAATATAAAAATTAAAATGAGCAATGAAAAAATTGTGTGCTTTATCATGTTTATTTTTATATCTTCTTTTTTCCTTTCTTGCATTATTTTTTTATGTAATTTAATTCCGCTAAGTGCTTCTGCAAAATATGAAGGAATATAGATTAAATTTTGCAAAAACAATACTCCTAAAACGAATAACAGCCCATTCCAAAATCCTAAACTTCCTACAACTGCACTTACTGTGTATCCTAAGGCAAAACCTCTATACCCAATAAATCCATAAATAATAGGAGTTCCAATTATCATGCATCCTAATAGCCATAAAAAAGTAAAGCTTAAAAAATTACTTTTTATTGATGCCTTTAAAATTGATAAATTTGAAACTTCATATTCTTCACTATTAATTTTGTTGTTAAAACTTTTTATATATTCACTTGCGTTTTTCTTTTCCTGCTGGCTCATATTATTTACAAACATAACACCTAATATTAACCCTATAAAAAATATAATAGTTAATATTAGGTATGTTTTTAAATTATTCTCAATATGAGTTATTATTATCTCTTTTATTCCACTTTTTCTATAAGTTCTTCTCAAAATTATAACCTCTCTTTTGAAATGTTTCTACATAATGTCTATTCAATAATTTTAAGATTAGAACTTGTTTTTATTCTGCAGATACTTTGCCGTAAACTCCGCCTCCACCTGCATGAATACTTAATTTCCCGCTTCTTGCTAGAATTATTTCATTTGCAATTTTTTCTCCTACAACCGCTTCTATATCATCTTTTCCTACTTTGTGCAAAATTTCCATTTCTGTTCCAAAATGAGCTAAAAGCTTATCTATTGTTTTGCTTCCAAGACCTGGTATAAAGTTTAATGGCACTTGATAAATATATTCTGGCCTTCCTTTAGGGCTTATGCTTTTTTCTTTATCTTTTATAAGATTTATTCTATCAAAAACTCCAAAAGTAACTTTGCTGCTTCCACAATATGGGCATACTTCTACTGGTCTTTTTGTTTCTATAACTTTGTTACATTCGTCGCAAAAAGTTCTATGATATTTCCCA
The DNA here is from genome assembly GCA_934169535.1 of uncultured Clostridia bacterium. GTDB lineage: Bacteria > Bacillota > Clostridia > TANB77 > CAG-508 > CAG-245. Next base: position 4,001 of record CAKPOC010000009.1, read on the forward strand.
AGCTTTGGATCTAGTCCATAATTGCATAATACTTTCCTTCCATCTTCATTTTTTAAAGCTTTTATTACCTCTTTATAACTAATGTCTTCAACTTGCATTTTATTATATTCTCGTGCTATTTTAGGAAGTGAATGAGCATCTGAATTTGTTACAAAAGTTTTTGGCTCTAATTCGGAAATCATATCTGCCAAATTTGTGTCTGCACTTAAGCCTAATTCTATTGCAAAAATTTTATCAAACTTTTCTTTAAAGATTTCTTTCATTCTATCAGTGCAATTTCCATAATAGCTTTTAAATGGAGTAAAGCAATGTGCTGGAATTAAGACTCCGTTATATTTTTCTACAATATCTATTAAATCATAACCTGATAAGTCAGTTCTTTGAGTGCTTAGTGTTATGTTTTTTAGGTGATGACTTAATTCATTTGAAAATCCTTTTATATCCGCTAAATGTGGGAAAAAGCAAACATTATGAGCTGCTCCTTTTTTGCCATTTCTTGAAATTTCTGATGTTTCTACTTCGCTTCCAAGTAATATGCAAACTTTGTCTTTATAAATTATTCCACCATCTTCTATTTCGTAAGCTTCGCCTGTTTTTAAAAATTCTTCAATATCTTCTATTACATAGGGAGATGCACAATCTATAATTCCTACAACATTTATTCCTTTTCTGTTTGCACATTCCTTTGCTATGTTTGCAAAATTTAAGCTTCTTGCTGCTGTTATTTTTATTGGCTTTCCATTATTACTCCTTCCTATGTGTACATGTAAATCTGCAAATATTTCTTCCATCTTTCACCTCTCTAGTTTTCTTCATATCTATCTTTAAACCAGCTCTCGTATACTGTATTTCTTTCTTCTTCGCTTTCTTCTATTCTTTCTACATCATTTGAAATTTTCTTAGCATCTACTAATTCTTGAAGTTTTATTCCGTTTGCTCTTCCATTTGCAATATTATAAATTTGGTCCGAACTTCTTATTATCCCTGCAAGAGTTGTTTTTTCATTTAAAATATTGTTCTCTCGTGCTGTCATTGTAATAATTCCTAAAGTATTTGGAATTATTACATCATCATCAATTAGGCTCATACTTTTATTGCCTCCATTCTATTTATAAAATCTTTAAATTGTTCTAAATAAACGTTCTTCTTTCCTTTTAAATTTCTATATTCTATCAAAACTAGCGCTTCGTCTACTTTATAGCCAACTCTATCCGGTCTATCTAGTAACATTCCGCAAAACTGATCTATTATCTCCAATAAATCCGCTTCTGGTTCTCTTGGTTCTAAGCCGCTATGCCTGTTTATCTGTTCACAAACTCTGCAAAATTTTTTATCGAACCCTAAAGTTCTAAGATATTCTGCTCCTTCTTTTGCATATGTTTTTACCTTTGTCATATCTATAAAATTTGCTGGTTTTTTACAGTTGCAAAGAAGATTTGCTGTAATTATAAAGTTTTCGTCAATTGTAGTTTTTGTATTATCTAAAAATAATTTTAAAATTTGCGTTTTAAAAACAACAGAACTGTCAAAAAATATTGGTTGCCTTTTACTTAAATAATACATTATTTCCATTTTCTTTATCCAGTCTTTTTCTGACAAGATATAATCTGCAAAAGTTTGGTTTATCATATTAGTAGTCCTTTCTTAGCATTTTTCTTGATTATATTCTATAAAAAAATAGTTTTCAATAAAAATACAAAAATGTAATTATTCTGTAATTTTCTTGAAAACTTTTAATTTGTAATAATTATGTTTTGTGTATAGTCTAAATTTGCTTTTGATTCTTCTTGATACCCCTCTGTAAAAACATTTGTTGCATATTTATCAATATCTAGCATTCTCTTTAAATTTTTATTGCTTTCTTTTTCTTCAAACTTTTTTACTGATGTTATAATTTTTAGTTTTGGGTTTTCTCTTGTTGCTCTAGAGATTAAGTCTTTTCCCTTTTGAGTAAAGCCTAAAACTCTAACATATGGAATTGCTTTTTTCGACATCTCCATATCTTGTTTTGTTATTCCTAATAAAGCATAAATTAAAATTCTTTGAATTCTTGTTTGTGTATATCGTTTAGACTTCACGCTATCTATTATTTGATTTATTGAATTTGTTTCATCTACCGCTTTTTTTATTGCATACTCTAGTCCTTCTGTTACATCTGGAAGATTTGCAATCTGCGAAATTGTCATTTTTCTTAGCTCATACACAATTTCTTTTTCAAAGCATTTTAGTCCAATAATAGGTCCTAAGTTATTGTAATCATTTGCTAAAATTTTGTAGCTACTTCTAGGAATTACTTTTTTTATTTCTTCAAATTCTCTATTCAATAATAACTTTCTAATGCCAGTACTACTTGCAAATTCATCAACAATTCGCTCTTCGTTGTAATATACCTTTTTTCTTTCTACCATAACAGGTTCTATATTGCACCTTTGTCTTTTTATTGATTTAAGATACTCTATCGCAAGTATATTATTAGGTGAATTTAAAATATTAGCATATCTTTTAATATCATTTAAGTACATTAAAATTGCGTTTTCTCTTGCCTTTGGATATGATATTCCTTTTGACAATTCGTGTGATAAAATAGTTAAATACTGCTTTGGCTCATCACAAAGCACATTTGCAATATTATTTAATGTTGATAGTTCTTTAGATTCTGCTCCAAATGAAAGCTCATCTACTATTTTTAGTTCATTTAGTATTTTTATTGCTCCGCTTGCAAAATTTTCTGCACTTGATACAGCATAGATAGTTGGAAGCTCTATAACTAAATCCGCTCCACCACATATTGCCATATAAGCTTTTGACCATTTATTTACAATAGAAGGCTCTCCTCTTTGAGTAAAATTTCCAGAAATTACAGCTACTATACTTTCTGTTCCTGTTAATTCTTTAGTCCTCTGAATATGATAATAATGTCCATTATGAAATGGATTATATTCTGCTATAATTCCAGCAACTCTGCTCATTTTTTCACCTTCTTATCTTTTTATTTCATATGTAAAATAATATCACAAAATGACTTTATTTACAATAAGTAATATGATATAATGCAGAAAAAGTTAATATTGAAAAAAAATTATCTCACTTTTTTATATTTTTACTAGATTTCTTTGCCACATAACTGTGGCAGAAAGGATATTAGATGGAAGAAATTATTTTATATACTGATGGAGCTTGTTCTGGAAATCCTGGGCCTGGTGGTTGGGGTTCAATTTTAATTCTTGGACAAAACAGAAAAGAAATTTCAGGTGGAAGTCCTGCCACCACTAATAATATAATGGAGCTTACAGCTGTAATTGAAGGCTTAAAAATGTTAAAAAGGCCTTGTAAAGTTCAAGTATACAGCGACAGTGCCTATGTCGTTAATGCCTTTTTACAAGGCTGGATTTATGGCTGGATAAAAAGGAATTGGAAAACAGCAGGCGGAGATTCTGTAAAAAATAAAGAACTTTGGCAAGAACTTTATAGTCTTACCAAAATTCATGATGTTACCTTTAACAAAGTTAAAGGTCATGCAAATGATGAGTTAAACAATAGATGCGATGAGCTCGCTCGTATGGAAAGAGATAAATTTTAAAAAATTCGTAAAAAGCCTTTTACGAATTTTTGTTATTTTCATATTGATTTAGGTTAAATTATATACTAACCGATACATCATTGGTGGAGGTGAGGAGAGTCGAACTCCTGTCCAATATCAGTTCCACATATACTTCTCCGAGTGCAGTTTGTTATTAAAATTTTCTAAAAAACTGGCAAACAAACACGCTTGTTTTTTAGTATCTACCTATAAATTACCCTTTTGCCAAGGTAGAAAAGGCAAGATTTGTTGTCCTACTTATTTTTGCGCCCTTATACTGACCGTAGGCCTTCAGTATAAGAACGAGCTACCAAAAAACTAGGCAGCGTATGCTAATTCTGTATTATCAGCGTTTAAATTTATTTCTGCTTTTTTTTAGTGGCCGAAGCAGCCATCCACTACTCGCTATATATACTTCTTTGATACTGTCGAAAGCCAATACACCCCCGACTATAAATACATATTTATTATACAATATTTTTTACTCTTAGTCCATAAAATTTATAAAAAAATCACAAAAAGCTCTTGCGCTTTATATTTTTTTGTGCTATCATAAGAAGGCAATTAGGGGTATAGTGTTAATGGTAGCACATCGGTCTCCAAAACCGCCTGTGAGGGTTCAAATCCTTCTACCCCTGCCAATAAAAACAGGGGCTAGAAAGTAATTTCTAGCTTTTTATATACTATTTAAAATGGAGTTTTTTATGAATAAATTATTTGATCTAATAAAAAAAGTTTGTACTAAGGAAGTACTTTTATACGCAGTATTTGGAGTTGTAACAACTATAGTTAATTGGGGCTCTTTTGCAATTCTTACAAAATTCGTACCTAGCCTAGATAAAAATGTTTCAAATGCAATTGCTATTATTTTAGCCGTTCTTGTTGCATATATTACCAACAAGGATTTAGTATTTCATTCAGAGGCAAGTAATTTCAAGCAAAAATTTATAGAATTTTGGAAGTTCATAGCTGGTAGAGCTTTTACTATGATATTAGAATTTGGATTAGATGCTTTACTATTTTTAATTCCTGTAGTTAGCGCAAATAACACTTTACAAATGCTTGTTAAAATGATAATCACTGTAATTGTTATTGTTATAAATTTCTTTATTAGCAAGTTCTTTGCTTTTAAACATACAAAATAGCAATTAACCCCCTATTGTAAATTTTCTTAGGGGGACTTTTTATGTCTAATTTTTATTCCAAAATTTATTCTATTATTTTTTTACTTACAATTTTTGTTGTCATTACTTCATTTTTAATTATTCAGTCTTCTGCAAAATCTTCAGGCCTATTATCTTCTTCTTTAAATGGTGAGTTTATTTGGCCACTTCCACAAAATTCATATATAAGCTCTTATTTTGGGAAACGAGCATCTCCTACTGCTGGTGCTTCAGCTTACCATTCTGGAATAGATATCCCAGCAGCTGAAGGCACTTACATATATTCTGTTTGTGATGGAATAGTAGAATTTGCAAGCTGGGGGGCTGGTGGCGGTTACACTGTGGTAGTATCTAACAATAATATTTCAGTGTCATATTGTCATGTTTCACCAATTTTTCTTGTTTTACGAGGTGAAAATGTAACTGCAGGTCAAGTAATTGCAACTGTTGGTCCCAAAAATGTGTATAATATAAAAAATAATCCATATAAAGATTCAAATGGCACCCCCACTAACGGTGCAACTACTGGCTGCCATCTTCACTTAACAATAAAAAAAGACGGCAGTGCCGTCAATCCTTTAAATTATTTTAATTATTACATATCGTCGTCTTCATCACTTGCATCAATTCCAAATTCTTCTGCAAAATGGCTACAACCACTACAATTTCCTGAGCAGCCTTCTTCCTCATCTTCGCCCCAATCTAATTCAATTGTTTTATGGCATTCTGGGCATTCAACATTTTCCTTAAGTTCTGCTTCTACATCTGCAACAAATTCATGTCCGCAATATGGGCAAACAATTTCAAAATCATAGCCCTCTTGCTCGTAAATATCACCTTTTATTAAGTTTACAGTTTCTGCTAGCTTTTCTACTTTTTTCTCTAATTCGGAATTGTCATTTTTATTATTAAGTTCTGACATTCTTTCAATTATGTCTAAATATAAAGCAGCCATTTCTCCAAATTTTTTAATAGCAAAATTTCTTTCTTCTTCGTTTGAAATGTTTTCTTCTAACTCTTTTAATATTTTTAAATATTCTTCACTTATTCTTGACATATAAAGTCCTTTCTAATTAATAAATTTGACTTAATAAATTATGATTTTGCGCATAAATTATTAAGTCTTATTAGTTCATTATACTCTTTCCATATATTCGCCAGTTCTTGTGTCTATTCTAACAACATCACCAATATTTACAAACATTGGAACAGTTAATTGGTAACCATTTTCTAATGTTGCTGGTTTTCCAGAAGTTGTCGTTGTATTTCCAGCAAATCCTGGTTCTGTATATGTAACTTCCAATTCAACAAACATTGGAGGTTCTACTGCAAAAACGTTTCCTTTATATGAAAGCATTTTTACGTTCATATTTTCCTTTATGAATTTTAATGCTTCACCTATTTGCTCCTTGTTTAGTGGAATTTGCTCATAAGTTTCATTATCCATAAAGTAATATAAATTTTCATCATTATATAAATATTGCATATCCTTCTTTTCGATTTCAGCAGCTGGATATTTTTCTGATGGATTGAAAGTTTTTTCAATAACTGCACCAGAAATAACATTTTTTAATTTAGTTCTAACAAAAGCTGAACCTTTTCCTGGTTTTACGTGTTGAAATTCTACAACTCTAAAAACGTTTCCATCCATTTCAAATGTTGTTCCATTTCTAAAATCGCCTGCCATATATACACTTGCCATATTAGTATTTCCCCTTTCTCGTTTTTTATTAATTTTTTAAAATAATCGCTTTTATTATAATACTACAAAATAGGCCAAAAATCAAGTATTATTTGCCAATTTACTCATCTACAATCACATATTCTTTGCTTGATTTTGTAAGCGGAGTTGCCACCGCTCTATTTATCCAAACAGTATCTTCAATTCTTACCCCAAACTTGTTAGGGATATATATACCTGGTTCATCTGTTACTATCATGTTATTTTTAAGAGGGAGGTCTAATCTAGCACTCATAAATGGAAGCTCATGTATTTCCATTCCTACTCCATGGCCTAAAGCATGAATTAAATCATAGCCATTTAACTTAAAATCATTTTGAACCATTCTGCATATTAATTTTAAATTAGCCCCTTCCTTCATTTCGTTTATAGTCTGTCTTTGATTTTTTAGTACTAATTCGTAAATTGCTTTTATTTCTTCTGGAACATATTTAGCAAATATTGTTCTTGTCATATCTGAACAATATCCATTATATTTACATCCCATATCTATTGTTATTGGGTCTCCTGCTTCTATTTTTTTATCCGTTGGTACAGCATGTGGCATTGATGAATTTTTACCCGATGCAACTATTGTTTCAAAAGCTAAATCCTCTGCTCCGTTTGCCATAAAAAATTCTTCTATTTCCTTAGCAATTTCTTTTTCAGTCATTCCCACTTTTATAAAACTTTTTAAATGTTCGAAACATTTATCTGTAATTTCACAAGCTTTTGAAATAAGTACAATTTCCTCTGGGTCTTTTATCATTCTTTGCTTTTCTATTATTCCTTCAGTTTCTTCTAAACTGTTTATTTTGTACTTGTGCATATAATCTTTATATTTTGCATACGTTACATAATTTTCCTCAAATCCTACCTTCTCACAAAACATAAAGAAATTTTCGTAGTCATCTAAATGCAAATTTTTCATGTCGTACACTATAATTTCATCATTTATTGTTAGCTTATTGTTAACCGCTTCTACATATCTTCCGTCTGTTATATAAATATTTTCTTTTGGTGTTATTAAAAATGTTCCTTCTGCTTCAATTCCTGTTAAATATTTTATATTTAATGGATTAGAAATTATTATTCCTTGCAAATCTAACATTTTAATTTTATCTCTTAGCCAGCGAATATTGTTATTCATAGCAGCCCCCTATTTTACATTTTACATATTTATTGTTCCTAATGTGAATATATTTAACATTATAATCATTAGTGTATTAAATGGTACAAATAATCCTATTAATGTTGCAATTACTATAAATGGGCCAAATGGTATATAATCCATTCCTTTTTTTCTGTTTTTTATTATTAAAAATACTCCCACAATTGCGCCTAGTAAAAAGGCTATAAGTGTTACCATTATTGTTAATCTCCAACCAAGAAATAGTCCTAAAGCTCCCATTAGCTTTACATCGCCAAATCCCATTGCTTCTTTGCCATACATAAGTCCACCTATTAATGCAATTATAAGAAATAGTCCGGCTCCTGCACACATTCCAAGTAACATATCTACTGCAACATTTATATTTGTTATTCCTTCTATAAATGTATACACAAGACCTACTTCAAATATTGTAAGATTTAATCTGTTTGGAATAATTTTTAGTCTATAATCTATTACAAATGCAATTAGTAGCATAGGTATTACTGCCATGTAAGCTATTGTTTTTAATTGAAATCCATATAGATATAAAATTGCTATGTATAAAACTGATGTAACAACCATGTAAAGATATTTTGGCTTTGCATTTTTTAAATAAATAGTAAAAAAGTCTTTAGTAAATACTTTTTTGTATTCTGGTTGTCTTATAGTACACCAATCTATAAATTGTCCTATAAATAGACCTACTATTCCTACAAACACGTAGTGCAATATATTAATATTATTTATGTACATTTTTTCCTCTTTCTAAATTAGCTTTTGTTTTTAAAGTAATTTTTTAATATTCTTTTTTCTATCATTCTGTTAATTTTAGTAACAAAAATATCGTTATTATTTAGTGGTTTTACTAAAATTGAATACATATTATTTCTGTTTGCTCCTAAAACATCTGTTAATAGCTGATCACCTACAACTGCAATATTTTTGTTATTAATGTTTAACATTTTTTGTGCTTTTTTAAATCCAAACTTTAGTGGTTTTTTTGCAAAATAAATATATTTGCAATTTAATATTTTAGACATCTTTTGTGCTTTTGTTTTTTTATTTGTATTTGACAGTATACATAATTTAATGTTATTTTTAGACATTCCTTGTGCCCACTCTTCTAAGTTTTCCACTACATTCCCATCTTTGGTTATAATTGTGTTATCTATGTCTATCAAAAGACCATAAATATTGTTTTTCTTAAAAAAGTCAGGTGTAATATCTGTTATTTTTTCAAAATATGAATTAGGGTAAAATATCATTTACTTCTCCTATTTTTCAAAATGAATAGTGTTTGCAACATCTTCTACATATTGCTTTAATGTAGCTTCATCATCATTATTGTAAGTTACTGCTGTTATATATGCTATTTTTTGATTACTTATTACATAATACAAAAATTCTGTTTCAGTATTGTCATCTTTAGTTTTTATTTTAATGTTTGATTTTACTACATCATATCCATTCTCTGTTTTTTCAACTTCAATACCATATTGTTCTGGTACTAATTTTTCTTTATAATATGTTTCCATTTGTTTTTTAATTTTATCTACGCTTTGAGCTTCTTTATCTGTATCATAATAAATTTGTATTACTGATGGATAATCGCTAGTTCCTGATATTTCAGTTTTTTGTGCAGATTCCTCATTACTTATGTATTTATAAAATGACCAGCCATTTTCCTTGCTGTAATTTTCTAAAACACTCCACTCGTTTGAAAGTTCAAACTTTATATTTTCATCCCATACAATTGAATTTATTTTTTGTGGTGCTTTTACAGCCATTATCGTTATTGAGCCAATTACTGCTGCTACTATAATCGCAAAAATTATTTTTATATTTTTCTTTGTTACTCTAATATTTTTTTCATTAATTTCGTTATAAAAATATTTGTTTTTGTATTTACATATAATTTTTAAACTTTCTAAATATTCAAAATATTCTTTTTTATTTTTGTTTTCTATTTCTAGTAATATTTCATTTTTTGTAATTCCAGAATTTTTATTTATTGCATCATATTTTATAAATATAGGTTTTATTATTTTTATTGCTTCTGCCTTTAATTCTTCTAATGGGATATTTTCTAAAAGGCTTATTCTATAGTTTTTTCTGCCTTTAAAGTCAATAAATTGATATTTTAAATTTATAAAAATGATTGCACTTCCTAGCATAGCAAACACTTCTGCTAATATAAAATTTCTAAAATTAATTACTTTAAAATCGTTATATTTATATATTTGTGCAAATGTGTGAAACGTTACAGTATAATTTGCTTTTTTTAGCGTTACTACTGGTACTATTAAAAGCATTGCAATTGCCACTATTGAAAATGTTACTAATAAATTTATTAAAAATGCTTTTTTATTTATTTTTCCTTTAAAAAAGTAATACCCATATATTGCAAAAATTGGTACAATTAGCGCTAAAACTAGCAAAAATGTAGATTTTACGATAAACACATACATTAGTGGAAGAATTCCAATAATGCCAAATAATGCTGCACCTATTATTCCTTTTAAATAATTTCTTTGCTCATTCATTGCTGCTCTAATTTCCTTTCTCGTTTATTTTTGCTTCTATATTTTCTTCTATTTGTGGTGCTTGTTTTAGTTGCTCTTCATATTTTGATTTAACGGTAGCTTCGCTTTTTATTTGAGCTTTTCGTACATTTGAAGTAACTATATATGAGTTAGACAGTATCATTACAAAAAACATTACTGTTACAACAACTACTGTGCTTATTGCTCCATTATTTTCTTTTAATTTTTTCATTGGTTTGCCTCCACACTAAATTTAATTCATAATATCATTTTTAATTATTATTTTCAATTGTTTTGCATAATTCTATTCTTTTTCCATTTAAGTAATTTAATTTGCCAGCGTCTGTTTTAAATTTAAACGTTATCGCCGTACTCGTAAGCTCTTGATATTTTTTGTGATATTTTTTGTTTATTTCGTTTATTCCATATTTTCCATCTCCTAAAATTGGATGTCCAATATGTGCCATATGTGCTCTTATTTGGTGAGTTCTTCCTGTATGTAATATTATTTTTAATTTTGAAAGATTTTTATTTGTGTCTTTATCAATTACAAAATACTCTGTTATTATTTCTTGATATCCTTTTTTAGGTGTGTCAGACACATATACAATTGACTTTTTGCTGTCTTTAAATAAATATGCTTTTAAAATTTCATGTTCTATTCGGAAACTTCCGAATAGCTGTTGCTACATATTCTTTTTCTATTTCATGATTTTTAAATTTTTCAAATAAAATGTCTTGTATCTGTTTACTTTTTGAAAAAATTACTAATCCCTTTGTGTTTCTATCAAGTCTGTGACAAGGAAAAACTTCATATCCTAGTTTTTTAGAAAGCATTTGAGTTAATGAATTTTCACCAGTTACTTCTATTTCGTATGGTTTATTTACTATAACAATGTTGCCATCTTCATAAATTATTTCGCTTTTTGAAAAATTTTCATCGCTTATATATATTTTTATTTCGTCACCTTCATTTACCAAAACATTATCAGATATTTTTACATCATTTACTCTAATATCTTTTTTGCGAAGCGCTTTATAAATAGCTCCACTAGAAAGCATTGGAAATTCTTTTTCTATTACATAAATTATTTTTTTATTGTTATATTTTGAACTTACTTTTATTTTTTTCATATTGTTATTATATAATTATATCTTTTTTTAGTCAAGAAAAAAGCCGCAAAATAGCGACTTTTACATTGCTAAATTTATTCCTTTTGAAACAATTTTGCTCATATTTTCTATTAGCTCGTCAATCTCTTTTGGAGTTACTATCATGTCTTTATAATTTTCATCATTTGTAATTGCTGCTAAACTTACGACTGTAGGAATTCCTATCGCCAGAACTGGGATATTTAAAGTAGTTTTACTTATTTCCTTTCTTGTGTTATTTACTCCTGCTCCTGGCACAATTCCTGTATCGGCAAGTTGTATGCTGCTGCTTATTCTTTCTATATTTCTTGTTGCTAAAGCATCAATTGCAATTATCATTTTAGGATTTGTGTTTTGAGTTATTCCTTTTAAAATTTCTATAGTTTCAATCCCTGTAATTCCTAATACTCCTGGCGAAATTGCAGAAACTGGCCTTGTTTTTTCTGGCATGGCATGTGGCATATATTCTAAAATATGTCTTGTAACTTCTATTTTTGATACTACCTTTGGTCCTAATGAATCTGGTGTAACATATCTATTTCCAAGGCCTACAACTAATATCGAATCATCTTCTTTTACGCTTTTTCTAATCATATTTTTTAATTCATCTGAAAGAACTTTTGAAATTATTTCTATTTCGGTTTCATCTATATATTTCATTTTCTTTATGTCAATGGTAACATAATTCCCAATTGGTTTTTCCAGCGCCTTTTCACCTTTTTCATTTACAATTTCCACTCTAGAAATTTCGATATTTTCTTTTTCAGTATTTTCAATTTTTACACCATCAATTTCATTTTCAATATTATTTTCTTTTTTATAAATATTATTTCTTTCTACGGCTAAATCTGTTCTAAAATTAATCATAAAAAAATTCCTCCTAAACATATTTTGTTTAGAAAGAATTTTTTTATTCATGTTATGAGCAATATCTACAAAGAATTGATTCTACTCCTATATTTATATCCATCATTCCATTTTTTACTTTATAATCTAGCTCTATAAACTCTTTTAAAATTTTTTTAAGTTCTTCTTCTTTAAAATAGCCTGCTTGCTTTTTGTATTTAGTTGTTAAAAATGTTTGGTTTGGTTTTAATTTTAAGCTATTTATTAAATTCAAATTTTCTTTTACTGCAATTTTAGTTATATATAATTTTTTAAAATGATTATATAATGTTATAAATATTTTTTGTATTGGCTCTTTTGCATAAATTAAATTTTTTAAGACTTTAAGAGCTGCCTCTATGTCTTTTTTTCCTAGGCTATCTGTTAAATCAAATATTATACTTTCAAATTGTTTAGTTGCAAGTAAATCTATTGTTTGCTTTGTAATTGTGCCATTGGGGCCAACATATTCTATTTGTTTTCGTATTTCGTTTATAAGCTCAGAAAGTGATGTTCCACAATTTTCGATAAAATAATTCATTGTTTGTACATCTATATTTACTTTATAAGCATTACAAATTGATTTCATCCTTCTTGCTATATCGTTTGGCTTTTGTTTTTCAAAATTGCATACTATTCCGCAGCTTTCAATTTGTTTGTATAATGTATTTTTTTCCGCTTCTTGCTCTACAAAAACAAGTATTACTCCATCTTTTATTTGGTCTATATTTTCCTTTATATAGTCTGCAAGTTTATTCTCAAATTTATTTTCACTTTTATTTTCGGCATTTTTTGTTTTTTTGGCTTTTTGAAATAAGCCTGTTTCTTTTGCAATTATTATTTTGGTAGGATATCCAAAAGCTGGTGTTTCTATGTCTGAAATAATATTTTGAACATTAGTATTATCTATCTGAATATAATTTATCCCTTTTACCATTTCGCCAAATATATTTTTTATTTTCTTTAGGCAGTTTTCAAGCAAAAATCTTTCTTCTCCATATAATAAATATATGTTTTCCAATTTTTCTTGACGTAATTCATTTTCTAAAGATGTTATATCCAAAATTTTTGCCTCCTACTACTTTTCTAAAACAATTCTTAAAACTTCTGCTACACTCCATGCTTGTGCAAAAGCCCCTCTTGCCTCAAATGGAAATCTTGAATCATAAATTTCACTAATTGTTCCTATACTAGAATTCATCTTCATTTCTTCCTTAAATGTTTCTGTTGTTCTTTCTATTAGTTCTTTTAATTCCTTTTGTGCATTTTCATTATCTTTTTTGTCTATTTTCATGTAATTCTTTATTGCTTCATAATATAAGCCTAATAGCCACACCCATGTGATTCCTTGATGATAACTTGAATCTCTTTTAGCAGGGCTTCCTTCGTATATATCCACATACTTTTCTTCGTCTGCAGCTAACGTTTTTAATCCATAAGGATTTAACAATTTTTCTTTTATGGTTTTTAATGTTTCTTTTGCAATTTTTTTGTCTTCTATTATAGGATGAGTTAATGAGAGTGCAAATAATTGGTTTGGTCTTACCTTTGGATCGCCTAAAACGTCATATAAGCATTTCTTTTGCTCATTATAAAACTTTTCTATAAATGAAGCTTTTGTTGCTTCTGCTAGGCTTAAATATTCTTTACACTTTTCCTTTTCGCCAAAACGTTCTGCAAATCTTGCCATTATTTTTAGTGCATTAAACCATAACGCATTTAGTTCTACAGTTTTGCCATTTCTTGGTGTTACAGGTGTTCCATTTACTTTTGCATCCATCCATGTAATTTGTGTGTTAAAGCTTCCTGCAGATACTAAATTGTCATCATCTAAAAAGATATTATTATCATCTAAATTAGTTCCATTTATGTATGCACTAATTATTTTTTTCATTGGCTCATACATTTTTTCTTTTACAAAGTTAAAATCATTTGTATATTTAGCATATTTGTAAACTTCTTCTATTAGTAAAAGCGCACTATCTGCACTATTATACAAAGGTTTATTGTTATTTTCATCATAACCATTTGGAACTATCCCAAATTTTAAATCTCTTATATTTGTTAATAATACTTCTCTTGCTATTTCATACCTTTTAGTTACAAGTAGAAGTCCTTCAAAAGCAATTAATGAATCTCTTCCCCAGTCTAAAAACCAAGGATATCCTGCAATTAATGTATGTAATCCAAAAGTAGGTCTATTTACAACAAAATTATCGGATGCAATAATTAAGCTTTTTATCATGTCTATGTTTTTATCATTCATTTTTCTGTTTTGAATAAGTTCTGTATCATATATTAATTCACTTAATCTCATAACTTCGTTGTTTATAACTTTTATACCATCTATTTCTTCAATGTTTTCTTCTAACGAACATACAAAAGTTATTATTTTTTCTTCATTTGGCGCAATATTTATATTATATACTCCTGGAACATAATGGTTTTCTACTGAATCAAAGCCTCGTTCTTCTTCCCTTGGATAATACATGTTGTAAAACATATCTTCATTATGTTTTAAGTACTTTCCTTCATTGCAATACATATAAATTGGTGTACTTGTGTTACCATCTAATGTTACTTCCAATTTGTTGCCTTTATGCGTTTGCTTTGCCTCAAAATGATGATCCTTATTTAAGCTATGAAAATCTCTAAAATTTACAATTGGAGCTATGCAAAATTTTGCCTCATCTGGACCATTTTTAATTCTGTATAATACAACTACTGTATTTTTTCCATATTCCATACATATGAATTTTTTTATGTTAGTATTTTCTACTTGGTATGTATAAATTGGAATGTATTCCTTTTTAAAATCTACTAAATATTTGTATCCTTCTGTTATATCTCCATTTGCAATATTGGAAAACAAATCATATTTTTTATTATTTATTTCTATGCTTTCATCTACTTTTGATAATATTAAATGTCTTTTTGCAGGTGGATTTAATGGTGCTATTAAAAGGCCATGATATCTTCTTGTATTTACACCTAACTCACTTTGCGAACAAAATCCGCCTATTCCATTTGTAATTATCCAATCCCTTTGTAAGCTTTTTTTCAGATTTCCACTTATATTTTTATATTCCATTTCTTTCGTTCCTTCTTATTTTGCTTTTTTCTTTTTTGTGGTAGTTTTTTTAGCTGTTACCTTTTTAGGTTTTCTTGTTTCACTTTCTTTAATAGATTGTATTCTGTCATTGTATTTTTCGTAAAATTTACTTGAATGTTTTTCTCTTTTTTCTGCAGTTTTTTCTCTCTTTACTCTATTTTTCTTAATTTTCTTTTTAGTTTTCTTTAATCTATTTTCAAGCATTATATATCTTGTGTCATTTTGCATATCTCTAAATTTTAGGTCCTCACATATTAGTTCCATAATGCTTGTTGCAATTACGTCAGAGTTATGTCTTATTTTGCCATTTTCTATTGTTGATAAATTTCTTTGAATAAGTTTTATTCCTTCTGCTTTTACTTTTGATACGTCTTGCTCTATTATCTCACTACCTTCTGCATTATATTTTCTAATGTATTCTGGCACAATTTCGCCTGTATCGTATATACAATAGTCAAATATATCTTTTCCTACGTGATCAATTATTGCTTTTATGTGGTCATATAATGAATAATTATCTGTTTGCCCAAATTCAGTCATTATATTTCCAACATAAATTTTAAAGCATTTGGTATCTCGTATTGCCTTTGCAACGCCTGGAATTAGTAAGTTTGGAATAACATTTGTATATAAACTTCCTGGTCCTATAACTATACTATCTGCTTCTTTTATTGCATTTATAACTCCTGGTGCTACTCTTGTATTTGTAGGTGAAATATACACTCTTGAAATTTTATTTATTCTGTTTGAAATTTCAGTTTTTATTTTTTCTTTGCTTTCAATTACTGTTCCATCATCTAATTCTACACAAATTTTTACTTTATCTAGTGTTGCTGGAAGAACTTTACCAGTAATATTTAATACTTTACTACTTTTTAAAACAGCATTAGAAAGATCTCCTTGTTGTTTTTTCATAGTAGATAAATATACATCTCCGAAAGTGACTCCTGGGCTTACCTGCGCGTTTAATAGTTTTGCCATTTCTGTTTCGTTGTTGCTAAGTGCTATTAAACTGTCTTCAATGTCCTTGTACTCGCCAAGTGACTTTGCTTTTGAGCCATAATCTGAAACAGTTACTATTGCAGTTATATTATCTGTGTAATTTTTTAACCCTCTTAAAACTGTATTTAAACCACTTCCGCCGCCTATTACAACAACTTTTGGTCCTTGGTCATATACTTTTTTATTAAAAATTAAAGATGATACTTTTGAGGAATCTTTTCTTGAATCGCTGTCTTCTACTAATATCTCTAAGGTTCTTCTGTGCATTTGTATTATGCTTATGATAACACATAAAAAACCTAACACAAATGTTAATATTATTACTGCTAGATCTTTAAATTTTAGTTCGTTTGTTACCAAAATTTTTGCAATTCCATAACATACTAGAACTATTCCTATTAATGTTAATAAAATCCAACGCTTTATTTTAGTCTTTTGTTTAAACCACGCGAAAAATCCTTCCATTTTTGTTCCTTTCTATTCTCCTAAAATCTCTATTTCAAGTTTTATTTCTTTGTTAAACTTTTTATATACACTTTTTTTAATTATGTCACATAATTCAAGTACATCTTTTGCTGTTGCGCCACCTAGGTTTACTACAAATCCTGCATGTTTTTCCGAAATTGCAGCTCCCCCTACTTTATAACCCTTTAAGCCACATTCGTCTATTAATTTAGCTGTTATAAAATCTTCTCCTCTTTTAAATGTACTTCCAGCACTTGGTTTATCTATTGGTTGTTTTTCTCTTCTTTTTTGATTATTTTCAGCAATTCTATTTTCTATTTCTCGTTTATTAGACTTTACAAACCTTAAAGTAGTACTTAATATTGCTTTATTTCCAGCTGAAAAAATGCTGTTTCTGTATTCAAATTTTTGTTCTTCGTTGTTAATGTTTTTTACTTCTAAAGAGTCTAGGTCTACATATTCTGTTGAAACTACAATATCCTTAAATTCACTGCCATAAGCTCCTGCATTCATTCGGACTGCTCCTCCAACAGTTCCTGGTATGCCAGATGCAAATTCAAAACCTGAAAGTTCTTTTTCTAGTAAAATTCTAGATAATTTCGCATTTAACATCCCTGCTGAAACCTTTAAAGTTGTATCATTTATAAATTTATAACTGTCATCACATATTTTTATTACAATGCCTCTTATTCCTTTGTCTAGCACAAGAAGATTACTTCCATTTCCCAGTATAGTAAATGGAATATTTTTTTCTTTAGCTATTTTCAAAATTGGAAATATATTCTCAATTTTTTTTAGCTTTATATATATGTCCGCAGGGCCTCCAATTTTTATAGTTGTATGCTTGCTCATTAATTCGTCAATGTAAATATCCTCGCTTGGAATAACTTTTGCTAGCTTTTTTGTTATTTGTTCTTTTTCTAAATTATTCAATAATTTCACCTCTATTTTAGAGTACTATTATAATTTTGCTTTTATGTACAATTCTGTTCTATTTTATCATTTATAACTCATTTTTACAATATTAATATAAAAAAAGACCTTATGTTTTCATAAGATCTTTTGCTTCTTCTTAAATATTTGTTTAATAATTATTTTTCTTGTTTTTTATCCATCCAGTCTTTTCCATCTACAATTCTTGCAGCAAGCATTGAAGTTGCTGTATCACCAACAACATTTAATACTGTTGCAGGTACATCTATTATTGTAGCAATCATTGTAAGTATTGGAAGTGCTGCTACTGGATATCCCATAAGTGTTAATATCATCATTTCTGATATTGTTCCACCACCAATTGGAACTGCTGTTATTAGTAAGTTTGCAACTATAGCTACTGCAATTACTTGCCAAATGCTTGGGTTTGTTGCAAATAAGCAAACTAAAAACATTATTTTAAATACTGATCCTATAGCAGATCCATCTTTGTGGAAACTTGCTCCTAATGGTATAGAAGTTGTTGCTATATCTTCAGATACACCAATTTTTTGAGAAGCTTCCATATTTATTGGAAGTGATGCTCCTGAAGAACATGTAGCTGCTGCTGTTGCAGTTGCTGGAATAATATTTTTCCAAAAAGCTACTAGCCCTCTTTTTCCTCCTGCTATAAAAGCATATAATGAATACATTACTATATAATAGAAAATTGCTACTACTAAATAAACTATAAATGTTTTTGCATATCCTATAGCTATTGAAGCTCCAAAAGTTCCTATTAATGCTGCAAAATAGCATCCTATTCCTATTGGTGCATAGTAATTTATTATATGTATAAATTTTAATATTATTTCATAAGCAGATTCTAAAAAATTCTTTACAAGCTCTCCTTTTTCTCCTGCTAATCTAATTGCAAATCCAAATATAATTGAGAATACAACTAGTGCTATTATATTGTTTTTAGAAAGTAGACCCGTAAAATCATTTACTGTTATCGCTTGAACCGTTCTTTCTAATAAAGTTACGTCTTCTGTTGTTTCTTCCGAAGAAACTTCTTCACTTGTTTCTAGCGAAGCTTTTATTTGCTCGCCATTTTCAGTGTCTACAAGTTTTGTAACGTTTGTTGCAAATACACCTATTAATGCTGCAACAACTGTTGTTATTGCAAATAATACAAATACTGTTACTAAAATTTTACCAAGTCTTTTAGGTTGTTTAATTCTGCTAATTGCAGTGGTAATACTTAAAAATACTAGTGGTACTATAGTAACAAATAATAAATTTAAGAAGATATCCCCTAGTGGGCTTAAAACTGCTGCTTTTTCTCCAAATGCTATTCCTACGATAGCGCCAATTATTATTGCAGCAATAAGTATAATAACTGACTTGTAAGTTTTTAAAAAGTTTTTCATAATACTTTCTCCTTATAAAAGAAGCGTTATTGAGAAATATAATTATATCACTCTCATTCGCGAGTCATTATAACACATCACATTATTTTTGACAATATATATATATTAAAATTATTCAAATTGTGTGAAAAAATGCTTGATTGGGTGTGGATTTTTTTGCTATGCTTTCGTTTCAATTGAACGAAAAAAATCAAGCCATTAGCCCAAACTCTTGAAAGAGTCGGGTTATGTCTTAATTTTCCATCATAGCGTATTCCATTCGCTATGCTTATTTTAGCATAGCATTTTTGTTCATTCTTAATTCTTTTATAATCTTCTGATTCAAGTTTTTCTCCCTGAATCGTTCAGATTTCCCTAATAAAGTGAAAGACGGAAACCGACGTAGTTCTCGCTGATGATTGTGCTGCCGCCGCTACGGCCAGAAGCAGGAAGATTAGAGTCTGTACCGTAGAAACTGTCTCCTCTAGCAGCACAAGAAAGGGTTCTGTCAGAGGCATACTCTAATGTCCACTCCCTGACATTTCCAGCTATATCATATATATTCATTAGTGAAAAACTGCTATCTGCTCCTGTTGTTAATAATACCTTTACATTTGAAGTCTTCTGATATGGACATGGATTAAATGTCCTTCCATAATCAGTAGAATATTTAGCTACTGTGTTTGTTATATTCCATTGATTATCATTATAATTTCCTATTGTTGTACTGTCTGAATTTAACTTTGATACTATTTTTGCATCTGTAGCTAATTTTTTTGTTTCAATAAACTTTAACATTAAATCCCATTGCACTCCAAACATTAAACTTCCTGTATATGTTGTTTCTCCTTTTGTATATGTTACCTTCTCTGCAAGCTTCTTAGCTTCTGTTCTTGTTACATAATTGTATGGTACTAGATTTGCTTTTGATTGTGGTGCTATTGTTGGTGCCGGTTTTTGAGATGTTCTTTTATTTTCTTCAGTTAATCCAGCCTCATATTTTGCAACCCAGAATCCTCCATTTTGGTATATACTTTTTAGCATTTTTTGCTTTTGAGCTGTATACTGTTCTGATGTAAACCAACCATCACTGCTATCAGATGCATGCACATCTGAATAACTTGTTCCATTTCTATATGTGCTTGTATAAGTATGCAAATCATTCTCTATATGTTTATAATCATCTGTTGTAAATTCTGTTATATTTAATCCTGCTGATGGATATACTGTAGTTGTTTTTGGTACTTCTACCCACACATATTGGTTACCATTTTCTGTTGCATCTTGTATTGTCAAACCATTATCTAATGTTGTTCCTGCTACTACTGTAAATGTATCTCCTGGCATATATGGCTTTGTTGTTTCTGCTTCATCTCCTACTAGCTCATCTAGCCTTGCAT
>CAKPOC010000010.1 GCA_934169535.1 uncultured Clostridia bacterium
AACAAATGTGATATGGTTGACGATCCAGAATTATTAGAATTAGTTGAAATGGAAGTTAGAGACTTATTATCAAGCTACGACTTCCCAGGAGATGAAATTCCAGTTATAAAAGGATCTTCATTAAAAGTTCTAGAAAGCACATCAACAGATCCAAATGCTCCAGAATATCAATGTATGAAAGAACTTATGAATGCTGTAGATAGCTATATACCAACACCAGAAAGACCAGTAGACCAACCATTCTTAATGCCTATTGAAGACGTTATGACAATAACAGGTCGTGGTACAGTTGTTACAGGTAGAGTAGAAAGAGGAGAAGTTAAACTACAAGACGAAGTTGAAATAGTTGGAATTAAACCTTCTACAAAAACTGTTGTTACAGGTGTTGAAATGTTCAGAAAACTTCTTGATCAAGCAGAAGCTGGTGACAACATCGGTGTTCTATTAAGAGGTGTTCAAAGAACAGACGTTGAAAGAGGACAAGTTCTTGCAAAACCAGGAACAATACATCCACATACAAAATTCAAATCACAAGTATACGTTCTAACTAAAGAAGAAGGTGGACGTCATACACCATTCTTCAATGGTTATAGACCACAATTCTACTTTAGAACAACAGACGTTACAGGTGTTATTGAATTAGACGCTGGAACAGAAATGGTTATGCCAGGAGATAACGTTAACATGACAATCGAATTAATCACACCAATCGCTATCGAAAAAGGACTAAGATTCGCTATCCGTGAAGGTGGAAGAACTGTAGGTTCAGGTGTTGTTTCAGAGATAATCGAATAATAATTCAATAAATAATATATTAGCAGGAAGTGCAATCAAATTGCATTTTCTTGCTATTTTATTAAATTGTAACAGGTAAAATTTTACAATTTTAAAGACGGAGGTAACATTGAAAGAAAAAAGGGAGAGATTTTTGAAAAGTTTAAAAGTGGACCAAGACATAAAAGAGATGTTAGAAACAATAGGAAAAGAGTATGAAAGACAAGGAAGAGTATTTGAAGAAGAAGAACAAATAAAACTTATAAAATATTGTGAATGGCTAGAGACAAAAGATTCAAATGAAGAATTGCAACTATCAAAATTTAATAATTGGTTAAAAAAAGAAATGGACGAAGAGAGATAGAAGTGAATGATATTAAGTTAAAAGTCAATGATTTATGCTAACAAATCATTGACTTTTTGTATGTTTCAGTATATACTTTAACTACTAAAAAGGAGTTATAAATGAAGAAAAAATATATATTTATAAGTTTTATAATAGCATTATCAATTATGCTAAAATTACCTTGTGCAGTAAATGCGGATACTGCAAAAGTAACAACCGAAACGCTAAACTTAAGGCAAGAGCCAAGCACCAGTTCAAATGTTGTAGAATTATTAAATGCAGATGACAATCTAGAAATAATAAGTAAAGATGGAGATTGGTACCAAGTTAAGCATAATGGCAATACAGGCTATGTAAATAAAGAATACATAAAAGTTTCAAGCGAACCTTCTAAAACTGAAAATGTTACAGCGACTGAAGAAAAAACTGAAACAACGACTAAAGAACAAACTTCGAACAGTCAAGTAACTACTGAAAGTACAAATTTAAATAATGATGAAACATCAAATTTTATTACTGTAAGTGCAGGAACTCAAATAAAAATTCTACCATTAATAAATGCGCAAGCTATTTCAACAACGACCGAAAATAGCCAAGCAGAAGTTATTACAAAAACAAATAAGTGGATATATATATCATTAGATAATATAACAGGGTGGATTTTAAATAATAATTTTGTTAAAACTGAAGTAGATAATATTGGGGAAAACAATGCTGACAGCGAAGTAAGTGGAACTAACAAAGAAGAAAACACTGAAGTAGCTTCAAATACAGAAACAAAGCAAGAGGGAACTACTAATAGCAATGAAAAAATATATGACAAAGCAAAAACAATGTATATAGGAGCAAGCTCTGCATATGTCAGAAGTAAAGCATCTACTTCAAGTTCAATTGTAACAACATTAATAAAGAATACAGACGTAAAAGTTGTAGGAGAAGATGAAGATTGGTATAAGGTAGAATATAATTCTTATTCAGGTTATATTCATAAAGAATTACTATCAGAAACTAAAAGCGAAACAACAAACAGAAGTGGAGAAACACTTACAAGACAAGAAGGAACTAATACTTCAAAAGGTGAAGAAGTTGTTAATTTTGCAAAGCAATATTTAGGCTGTAAATATGTTTATGGAGCTTCTGGACCAAGTACATTTGACTGTTCAGGATTTACAATGTATGTATACAAAAACTTTGGGTACACACTTTCACACTCTGCAACAGCACAATCTAGTAAAGGAACTTATGTAGAAAAAGAAAATCTTCAACAAGGGGATTTAGTATTTTTTTCAGACTATGAAACTTTAACAGGAATTGGACATTGTGGAATTTATATAGGAGATGGGAACTTTATACATGCGTCATCAGGGAGTGGCTACTGTGTAAAAACATCAACGCTTTTATCAGGGAGTTATAAAACAAGATATGTAACAGCAAGAAGACTGTTATAAATTAATAGGGGCAATTAGAAAGGAAAATATGAAAAGACCATTATTTATAATTGCCATAAGTTTAATATTAGGAATTTTATTGGGGGAATACTTAAATTTTAGTATTCTCCTTCTTTTTGTCATAGCAGAATTTGTAGTAAGCTTAGTTAAAAATAAAAAAATTACATGTATTACAGCAATTAGTTGCATAGTGATAATCCTTACAAATTTTTATGTAATGAAGTTAAACAATGAATATAAGAATTTATATAAAGAGGAAAATTTAGAAGTAAAAGGAACTGTATGCTCACAAATCTCTGAAACTGATTATTTTTGGAGAGTAACAGTTAAAATTAATTCACCACCCAAATATAAAAACACTAAACTTTTAGCATATATAAAGAAAAAATACATTTCAAAAGAAGATTTGAAATTTGGAAATCAGTTAATTTTTAATGGAGAATATAAAAAGCCGGAGGTTGCTAGAAATTATAAAGGATATGATTATCAAAAAGTGCAAAAAACTAAAGGGCTATATGGAAGCTTAATGGTAGAAGGAAAATGCCAAGTAATAAAAAACAATAATTATAATTTGGCCATAAGTAAAATAAATAATGTTTCATTAAAAATAAAAGAACAATTTAGAAAATTTCTTCCTAATGATTTAAGCGAAATCGCAATAGGAATTATTTTAGGAGATAATACTAAAATAGATGAAGATATAAAGGAAATGTTTAGTAAAAATAGCATTTCACATATGCTTGCAGTTTCGGGAACTCATGTATCATATATAATTATGTTTGTAAGTGCCATTTTTAACAAAAAGCTCTTTGGAAAAAAAGGGCTAAATACATTAACAATAATTTCTTTAATAATTTTCATGATAATAACTAATATGTCACCTTCTGTAACAAGGGCTGGTATAACTATAATAATAACAATTATAGCATCGTTTTTTCATAGAAAACCAGATGTAATTAATGCAATGTCAATAAGCTTAATTTATACGATAATTTTAAATCCTTTTAGTATATTTAATATAGGCCTTCAACTTTCTTATTTTGGAACAGTTGGAATTTTGCTATTTCAAAAACAAATAAGTGAAAAACTTCCAGTCAAAATGAAAATTATAAGAGATAATATAAGTGTCAGCGTATCTGCAAACTTTGCAACCCTACCACTTACTATGTATTACTTTAATACACTATCGTTAAACTTTATTTTGTCAAATTTGATAATTTCGCCTATACTTGGACTAGCAATGATATTAGGACTTTTTTCAGCAATAGTGGTAATTTGCATTCCTAATAACTTGGCTTCAATATGTATCTTACCGTTTAAGGTAGTCCTGGAACTAATGCTAAAAATAATAACAACTATTTCGGAACTTCCAACTATGAATATAATTGTAAAAACGCCATCGCTAATATTTATTATAGCCTTTTATATAAGTCTGCTAGCTATAAAATTAAAATATAACCGTAAAAAAGCTTTGTGTGTGATGGTAACAATTGTAATTTTGATGAATTTTATGCTGCCCAATATAAACAAAAAATTTACGCTGTATTTTGTAGATGTAGGGCAGGGTGATTGCACATTAATTCAAACTTGCGAAGGCAAAAAAATACTAATAGATGGTGGGGGAAGTGCTAATACTGACATTGGAAAAAATACATTAATTCCATATTTATTAGATAGAAAAATTTTAAAATTAGATTATATAATTATATCACATTTTGACTATGACCATGTTCGGAGGAATTTTATCAGTGCTTGAAAAAATAAAAGTAAAAAACATTTTTGTAGGAAAACAGTTTGAAGAAAATAGCAATTATTCAAAATTTTTAAAAATAGTAAGAAGCAAAAAAATAGAGGTGAAAACTTTATGTACAGGACAAAAAATAAACCTCTCTAAAAGTACATATATAGAAGTGTTGTGGCCTGACAAGGATAGCAAAATTACACAAAATTTAATAAATAATAATGCTTTAGTATTTAAACTATATAATTCAAATATGTCTATCTTATTTACAGGAGATATAGAAGAAGAAGCGGAAAAAGAGCTTGTAAAAAAATATAAAAATAAATTAAGTGCGCAAATTTTAAAAGTAGCACACCATGGGTCAAATAGTTCATCTACTAGGGAATTTATAAATTTAGTAAAACCTAAAATTGCTTTAATAGGAGTAGGCAAAGACAATAAATATGGGCATCCTTCAGAAGAAACAATAAATTTGTTAAAAAGCATAAATTGTAAAATATATAGAACTGATGAAAATGGCGAAATAACTATAGAAAATGGAAAAATCACAACGAAATTAACATAAAAGATGTGTGTTGACTAAATTGCTATTTTATAGTATTATATAAAAGTAAAAAAATATAAACTGATATAGAATAGGAGAAATGAACAAATATGTTATGTTCAATTTGTAAAGAAAAACAAGCAGTAATATTTATAAATAAAAAAGATGAAAATGGAGAAACACAATCTATTGGATATTGTATGGACTGCGCAAGAGAACAAGGAGTAACTCCAATAAAAAATAATATAAAAGGAAAATCAAAATTAACTGATGAAGATATAAAAGGTGTTGCAGAAAAGCTGGACCAAATGCTAAAAGGCTTAGCAATAAATATACAGTCTATAAATGAAGAAGACTTAGAAAATATGCTAAGCCAAAGTGGAATAGACCCAGAAGAACTAGGTGAAGATGGTTCTTTAGGCTCTATTTTTGCAAATCCTTTTTCAAATTCTGAAGAAGAGGGAAATAAAAAAACTAAAACAAAGCAAAAAACGTCTAAAAAGAAAAAGGCGTTAGATGCTTATGGTACCAACTTAACACAAAAAGCTAAAAATAACCAAATAGATAAGGTAATAGGGCGTGAAAAAGAAATAGAAAGAATGATTCAAATTTTAAATAGACGTTCTAAAAACAATCCATGTTTAATTGGTGAACCAGGAGTAGGAAAAACAGCTATTGCTCAAGGCTTAGCTTTAAGAATAGCAGAAGGAAATGTTCCTGCAAAATTATTAAATAAGGAAGTTTATCTTTTAGATTTAACGGCAATAGTTGCTGGAACCCAATTTAGAGGTCAATTTGAATCTAGAATGAAAAACATAATAGACGAATGTAAATTATTTGGAAATATTATATTAGTAATAGATGAAATCCATTCAATAATTGGGACAGGGGATGCAGAGCATGGAACAAGTGCTGCTAATATTTTAAAACCTGCATTAACTAATGGCGAAATTCAAGTAATAGGAACAACTACTTTAAAGGAATATAGAAAATACATAGAAAAAGATTCTGCATTAGAAAGAAGATTTCAACCAGTAAAGGTAGAAGAACCAAATGTTGATGACGCAATTGAAATATTAAAGGGAATAAAACAATACTACGAAAACTACCATCACGTAAAAATTTCTAATGATGTAATAGAAAAAACTGTTAAAATGTCTGAAAAATACATTCATGAAAGATTTTTGCCAGACAAGGCAATAGATATTTTAGATGAGGCCTGTTCAAAAATAAATTTAAATGATAAAGACTTATATAATTTAGAAATATTAAATAACAAATTAAAAGAAATTCAAAATAAAAAAGAAGAAGCAGCAGAGGCTGACTCTACAGAAGACTATCAAAGAGCAGCTGAACTAAAAACGCAGGAATGTAATATATTAGAACAAATAGAAAGTCTAAAAGCTAGAATGAAGCCAACAGAGGTTACTGTTCAAGATATTGCAAATGTAATAGAAAGCTGGACTAAAATACCGGTTAAAAAAATAACCGAAGAAGAAACTAAAAAATTATTAAGCTTGGAACAAAATCTACATAAAAGAATAATAGGACAAAATGATGCAGTAGAGGCTGTTTCAAGAGCAATAAGAAGATCTAGAGCAGGACTAAAAAGCACAAAGCGTCCACCATCATTCATATTTGTAGGCCCAACAGGTGTTGGAAAAACTGAACTTGCAAAAGCCTTAGCAGATGAAATGTTTGGATCTGAAAAATCAATAATAAGATTTGATATGTCAGAATATATGGAAAGCAATTCATCAGCAAAACTAATTGGTGCACCTCCAGGATATGTAGGCTATGACGAAGCAGGTCAACTAACTGAAAAAGTAAAACAGAATCCATATTCAATAATACTTTTTGACGAAATTGAAAAAGCACATAATGATGTATTTAATATTTTATTACAAGTATTAGATGATGGAAGACTAACTGATTCACAAGGAAATACTGTAAGTTTTGAAAATACAATAATAATAATGACTTCAAATGCAGGTTCTAACCTAAATTCAAATTCAATAGGATTTGGTGCAACTTCAAAAGCAAACAAAAACAAAATGCTAGAAGCCTTGAAAGAAGTTTTTAGACCAGAGTTTTTAAATAGAATCGATGAAATGATAGTATTTGATAGCTTAAATGAAGAACAACTTATGCAAATTGTAAATTTAATGCTTAATGATACTCAAAAAGTATTAAACGACAAAAATATTACACTTGTTGTAGATGAAGAAGTAAAAAAATATTTAATACAAAAGGGAACTGACATTAAATATGGTGCAAGGCCATTAAGAAGATCTGTTCAAAGATATATAGAAGATGAACTTTCAGATATGATATTAAGAGGAGAACTTATAAACGGAAAACAAGTAATAGCGCAGATGGCAAAAGAAAAAAATAAAATAGATTTTACAGTACTATAAGCGTTTTTGGAGGGACGAAAAGTGACAAAACATATACCCAATATTTTAACAATGTGCAGGTTTGCACTAATACCATTCATTTTTGGAGCAATATTGCAAAAAGACTATGTTTCTGCATTTGTATTTTTAACTTTATCTGGAATAACAGACGTTTTAGATGGTTTTATTGCAAGAAAATTTAATTTTATAACTAACTTTGGAAAGCTAATAGACCCATTAGCTGACAAAAGTACACAAATAGCGACATTAATTGCTTTAACATATATAAAAATAATTCCTGTTTGGATTTTAATTATAGTTTTTATAAAAGAAGTAATCATGATTGCAGGAGCGTCATTTTTATATGGTAAAAAATTAGTGGTATCAAGCAGATGGTATGGAAAACTTGCAACAGTAATTTTTTATATAGCAGTTGTAACTTCACTTTTTGTAAATGAAGTAAACTTACAAACAAACATAGACTTTTATATTTATTGTTTAGCTTTAGCGTTAACAATATTTTCACTAGTAATGTATTTCAAAGACTTTTATCAAAAGGGATATGTGAATAAAAAAGAACTAAGCACAAAGGACAAAAAAATAATAGAAAAATAAAAACTTACCTAATTTTGAAGTGAGCCCAATTATTAGACAAAAAAGTTTAATGAGGAGGGCTTGCTACAATTTTAGGCAAGTTTTTTTATTCAAAATTTTCAAGATAAGAATTTAAATTGTCTTTTCCATATATTTTTACACCTTTTTGAAGTTCTTTAATGTCGCCGTCTGGCAAATATTTAGTTGGTATTTCTGTGTTTTTTAATAAGGAAAAATCACCATTGGAGCTTATAGAATAAACACATATATAACCAGTATTTTCTTTTACGATAAAATGTTCACTACAATAAGAAGGAATTTCTTTGCTAAGAATAACTTCTTTTTCGCTAAATTCATCGACAGACCAGTCGCTATATAAACCAGTGAATTCTTCAAGACTTAAGTTTACAAGGTTTGGCGATATATTTTGAATTTCTCTTATAGAATGATTACATGACAAATATTTTTTTATAAAAGTTATTTTGCAATCAGGAGAAAGCTTGGTTATACTTGAATTTGTAGAAATTGAATCTAAATCATTACTCATTTGCAAAGTATTTAAAACATTTGCTTCTTCATAATTAGAATTGCTATTAGTTCTATTTACTAAAACAACTATACCAAGAATTAAAATAATAAAAAATGAAATTAAAATTATTCCGATATATACTTTTTCCATACTAAAATACCAACCTTTTTTGTTTTTCTTAGTATTTGTAAAATTTAGTAAAATATACAACTTGGGGCGATTTTAATTGAATTTTTTATAAGCAAGTGATATAATTAACAAAAATTTAAAAGGGTGAAATTTATGGGATCAAGTCAAAGAAAAATATTGTATATAGCAATTGCTGCATTTTGCATATTTGCAGTAATTGCAGGAGTTGTAGATCAAGTAAGTATAGCAAAAGCAAAAAATAAAGAGTCTAAAGAGATGGCCGAATTAGGAGGAATTTCACAAGCAGAATTAAAACAAGAATTTAATTCTATTTTTGATAATGAAATTCACTATAATAACTATGATTTAACAGGAGTAAGCAAAAAAGCAGAAAATGAAAATATAGTATATAGTGCATATGATATAGTTGAAAATAAGGAAAATACATATGAAGTAGATATTCACTTGCCACTTGTAAATATAAATGATGATGTAGCAACAGAGTTTAACAAAATAACACAGCAAGTTTTTGCAGATAAAGCAACAGAGATATTGAATAAGGCAGAAGGAAGTACTACTATTTATAGTGTAAATTACACAGGATATATATATGGAGATGTGCTTTCTATAATTTTAAAATCAACTTTAAAAGAAGAAAATAATGCGCAAAGAACAATAGTAAAAACATATAATTATGACTTAAAAACAAAATCTGAAGTAAGCATAAATGACGCAATTTCTAAAAAAGGAATCAATAAAAGTGATGTAGAAAGCAAAATAAAAAAACAAGTAGTAAAAGCTATACAAGAAGCAAATTCAATTAATGCTTCGGGCTACAACACATATTCAAGAAATATAGAAGATACTATTTATAATTTGGATAATATTTCTGAATTTTTCTTCAAGGAAGATGGAACTTTGTATATAGTCTTTGCCTATGGAAATAATAATTACACTTCTGAAATGGATATAATAAAAATTTAAAAACTTTAGCAAACTGGAGGAAATATGTCAAAAAATTTATTAATTACAGAAAAGCCATCTGTTGCAACAGAATTTGCTAAAGTGCTTAAGCTAAATGGACCCAGAAAAGATGGGTATATAGAAGCAGAAAATTGGGTTATTACCTGGTGCTATGGTCATTTAGTAACGATGTCATATCCAGAAAAATATGACGAAAAACTTAAGTTCTGGAGATTAGACACATTGCCATTTATTCCAGAGGAATATAAATACGAGGTAATACCAAGTGCACAAAAACAGTTTAACATAGTGTCAAACTTATTAAAAAGAGATGACATAGATTGCATATATGTAGCAACTGACTCTGGAAGAGAGGGAGAATACATATATAGACTAGTAGAGCAAATGTCTGGGACAAAAGGAAAACAGCGAAAAAGAGTGTGGATAGATTCACAAACAGAAGAAGAAATTAAAAGAGGAATAAAAGAAGCAAAAGAGCTGTCAGACTATGACAGCTTATCAGACGCTGCTTATTTAAGGGCAAAAGAGGATTACCTTATTGGAATCAATTTTTCAAGACTGTTATCAATAATATATGGAAGAAGAGCGGCTAAACAATTAAATGAAGAAAAAATGTCAATATCTGTTGGTAGAGTTATGACATGTGTTTTAGGGATGGTAGTATCTCGTGAAAGAGAAATACGAAATTTTGTAAAAATACCATATTATAAAATTGTTGGAGAATTTGGAGAAGAAGAAAAATTCAAGGCAGAATGGAAGACTACAGAAAATTCATCTAAAAAAGATTCAATAAAATTATATAATGATACAGGCTTTAAAAAGGAAGAAGACGCTAAAAAATTTATTTTGGAACTTCAAGATAAAAAAGCAATCATAAAAGAACTAAAAAAGACTAAGCAAAAGGAAAATGCACCATTATTATTTAATTTAGCCGAAATTCAAAATGAGTGTAGTAAAAGATTTAAAATAAAACCAGACGAAACACTAGAGGTGATACAAAATTTATATGAAAAAAAGCTTGTAACATATCCGAGAACTGATGCTAGAGTTATATCAACTGCAGTTGCAAAGGTAATTACACAAAATTTAAATGGCCTAGCAAGAGGATTTAAAGATGAAGAAGTTCAAAATTATTTGAAAAAAATGCAGGAGGAAAAATATTCTACAAACCTTGTTAAAACAAAATATGTAAATGATAGCAAAATAACAGACCATTATGCTTTAATTCCAACAGGGCAGGGCTTCGAAAATTATAATGCACTAAAACCGTTAGAAAAAGATGTATACAAATTAATAGTAAAAAGGTTTATTGCAATATTTTTTCCGCCAGCAGAATATAATAAAGTAAATGTTACAGTAGAAGTTCAAAATGGACAAAATAAAGAAGAATTTTCAGTAAGTGGAAAAGTATGCACAAATAGAGGATATTTAGAAGTATTTAAAGGTGTGCTATCCACAAATGTTGAAAAAACTGTGGAAAACAAAGATTCAGATGACAACTTAGAAATACTTACAAAATTAAAAAAAGGACAAGAAATTAAAGTACAAAATTATGAAATAAAAGAAGCACAAACAACGCCACCAACTAGATACAATTCAGGCTCGATAGTTCTTGCAATGGAAAACGCAGGCAAATTAATAGAAGATGAAGAACTACGTGAACAAATAAAAGGTGCAGGAATAGGAACGAGTGCTACAAGGGCAGAGATTATAAAAAAATTAGAGAAAATAGGCCATATACAAATAAACTCTAAAACTCAAATAATAACACCAACACAAAAAGGAGAAATTATATTTGATATAATACATAATTCCATGCCAGACATGCTTAACCCAAAACTTACAGCAAGTTGGGAAAAGGGGCTAGATATGGTAGCAAAAAAAGAAATTGAATCAAAAACTTTTATGGAAAAATTACAAAATTATATTAAATCAAAATTTAATAAATTAGTAGTTAAATACTAGAAAGAGGTTTACATATGAAAATAGGATTAGCTTTAGCGGGCGGAGGCGTAAAAGGCGCAGGGCATATAGGCGTTATAAAAGCTCTAGAAGAAAATGGAATAGAAATTGGATATATAGGCGGAACTAGCATTGGAAGTATTGTTGCGAGTTTATATTCAATGGGTTATACCACAGATGAAATGCTTAAACTATTTAAATATTTTGCTAAAGACATAATGAAGGTAGATTTTAAGAACTATGTTTCGTCAGTAAAAACTAACAAAAGATTAATTGGCTATGGGGTAATATCTGGTGAAAACATAGAACTTGCAATAAATGAGTGTGCAAGACTTAAAAAAATTAAAAATTTGCAAGAGCTAAAATATCCAATTGTTATGCCAACAGTTGATATAAAAGAAAATAAAAAGTATGTGTCTACTAATCATGAAAATGATGAGGACTTCCCTAAAGACACTTATATAAATGATATAAGCATAGGAAAAGCAGTAAGGGCAAGTGCAAGTTATCCAGGAGTGTTTGCTCCAACTATGTATAAATCACATAAATTTGTAGATGGCGGAATAATAGATAATTTGCCTGCAAAAGATGTAAAGAAATTAGGTGCAGAAAAAGTATTGTCTGTTAGATTTAGTTCTGAAAACAATATTGATCCTAAAAATTTAATAGAAGTAGGTTTAAAAGCTGTCGACTTATTGTTTGACCAAAGAACTGAAGCGGAAGTAGAAAATTCGGATTTTGCGTTAACTTTAAATTTAAAAGAAGCTAGCGTATTTAATATTAAAAAAATTGATTATTGTTATGAACAAGGATACAAATGTGCAATCGAAAATATGAGCAAAATAAAGGAAATATTTAAATAAAAAGACCCAGGTAAAAATGATTACCTGGGTTTCGCTGTGGATATGAAAAATGCTAAAGTGCAGCAATTTTACATATTTTTTTGTATTGGCTCAAACTCATACATCTACTTCTTGGATTGTTTGGATACAAGCAAGTATAAATACGAGCGAAAGTAGAAAGAGAATGACTTTGATAGTCAGCTAAAGACATAAGTAAAGTTTCTACTTTACAAATATCTAAATCTCCCTTTCTAGAAAAACAATATGTTGCAAAAGAATGCTGCAAAGATGAATTTTTAATAAAGTTATTGTTATCATCTGTAATTTGGAAGAAGTTTAGAACATCATCTTCAGAGATTTTTGAAGAACAATATTCTTCCCAAATTTCATCAGCGCCAAGTGGGTTGATAAATAAAGCTTCAACAAATGAATCATCACATTCAAAAGCAGAATTTACAAATCCCATTTTTATAGCAAAGTCTTTTGCGGTATTAAGAAAAAAAGTGTAGCGGTCTTCGTCCATAACTGGACCTGTGTAATTGTTCATACCTTTCATATTAGTCACTCCTATTTTTTTTACAAATAGCAGAAAGCCTTTCTGCTATTGCAGCTTTACTAAAGCTAGGCTCTTTGGGCGAGCTTAAAATTTTTGTTGAATCTATGCTAATGTCTTTTTCCATAAAGGCCAAATACTTATCTAAATCATCTTCTGCAGAAGTATTATTTGACGCATAATTTTTTTCTAGCATTACATTTAAAACTCTAAAAAATTTATGAACATCAATAAAAATTTCTATTGAGCTAAAAGTGTCATCTGAATTTTTTAATTCTATTTTTGCAGGAAGTGATAACTTGTTTTCTGTATAAAAATTTATGAAGTTCAAAATATGTTCAAAATATTTTGAATTAGCATCAGAAAACTCTTTGCAATGTTTATTTGAATCTACACAAGCTTTAACATAAAGATAGTTTTTGTAATCTCGATAAATGTCAAGAAAATCTATATGAGTAGACTTTCTTTTTATGCAAAAGTAATTCATATTCTTTTCATATGGACTCACAGGTCGATAGAAGAAAGAATTAAAATAATAAAGCTTCTGCTTATCTTGATTAAAAGCTACATTTCGTGACAATAAAACGCTTGATTTTGTAAAACCAACTTCCTTGTTATAATCACTTGGAAGATTTAGTTCTGCAAAGTCCAAAAGTTCAGTTAATGTTTCTTGATTAAGAAGGTTAAGTTCGTTTAATACTACATCATACTGTACCAGGAAGTCGCCTTTGTAGACCAAATCAACTTGATAATACAAGTCAATTAGCTCTTCTGGGTAAATATAATCTTTGCTATTAGTATTATTTAAATATCCTCTATTTGAATCAAGAATGTAAAAATACAACCTAAAAATTTTGACTTTAACAGTTTCGTCTAAATCATCTGGAAAATTAATAACATTTTTAGCAATAATAGTTTTTATAATAGTATAAGAAGGAATATAGACACTTGCATTTTGTATTGTACGTAAACTTTTTAGTAAGCAATTAATATAATCTTTCTTTATAAAATTTCTAAAAATTTTTGGGAAAATATTCCAAGAATCAAATCCATAATAATAAGAAAGCTTTTTGTAATCGCTATCACTTAAAATTTTTTTAAAATATGTAAGTGTTATATTTTCTAAATAGAATAAATCAAAATTTCCATGATAATATGGAGCAAGAACTGCCATAAAAGCCCGTAACCGATTTAATTGAAGTTTTTTCAAATAATTGTTTATCATATAATATACCTTTCTTTTCAATGTGCAAATATGACAAATACCACAGCGAATATATAAGTCATACAGTGTTATTATATCACAAAACACCAGTGAAATCAATAGATTTAGGGGAAATCACAAATTGAAACAATCGCATTACATAAAAATGTATTTTTTAACAATTTTATATAGAAATTCATACAATATAACATAATTAATAAAAATAAAGAAAGGTGAAATTTATGAGTAGCTATATAATAAATGGTGGAAGAAAACTTATGGGCGAAGTTGAAATATCAGGTTCCAAAAATGCTTCTTTACCAATACTTGCTGCAAGTATTTTAAATTTAGGAAAAACTAAATTGTACAATGTACCCAATATTCATGACACGCAAATTACGCAAAAAATTTTAAAATACTTAGGTGCAAGTGTAAAGAAAATAAATAATAAAGTAGAAATAGATAGCAGATACATAAACAAAACAGACATACCAGAATACCTTATGAGGGAGATGAGGTCCACTGTAATTCTTGCAGGAGCTATACTTGGCAGATTTAAGGAGGTTACTTTCTCATATCCAGGTGGATGTGATATAGGAGCAAGACCAATCGACCTGCACCTAAAGGCATTTAAAAAATTAGGAATAAATATTGAAGAAGAATATGGACTTATTAGGTGTAGTTATGATAAAATACTAGGTGCAGATATTGATTTGGATTTTCCAAGTGTAGGTGCAACTGAAAATATAATTTTATTGGCGGTTCTTTCAGAAGAAAATATAACAATAACAAATGCAGCCAAAGAACCAGAAATTATAGATCTAGTACAAATTTTAAACAAAATGGGTGCAAAAATTTCAGGGGCAGGCACGGAAAAGATAACAATACATGGAGTAAATAAATTAAAAAAGGATATAAACTATAGAATTATGCCAGACAGAATAGAAGCAGGCACATTTTTGTGTATGGGGGCTGTATCTGGTGGAAAAATAAAAATTTTAAAAGTATGTCCTGACAACTTAACTCCAATAATATCAAAACTGGAAGAAGCAGGATGCAAAATAGATGTACAAAAGGAAAGCCTAAGCTTGGAAGCACCAAGTAGATTAAAGGCAATAGAAATAAAAACAATGCCATATCCAGGATTTCCAACTGATATGCAAGCAATATTTGGAGCAACCTTTTGCACTGCAAAGGGAACAACAATAATAAGTGAAAACATATTTGAAAATAGATTTAAATATTTAGCAGAGCTTAAAAGAATGGGAGCAAAAGTAAAGCAAGAAGGAAACATTGCAATAATCACAGGAACAAAAAAACTACTAGGCGCAAATGTTAAAAGCACCGATCTTCGAGGAGGGGCAGCGCTTGTAACAGCAGGATTAAAAGCAAAAGGAAAAACAAAAATAGAAGACATAGAATATATTTTAAGAGGGTATGAAAATTTAGACAAAAAATTACGAAAACTAGGAGCTAATATAGAACTAAGTTAACATATAAGAGGGTGGATATATATGCCAAAAAATAAAAAAGAAAAAAATTTGTATGACTTTGATTATGTGGAAGAAAAGGAATTAAAAGCAAAAAAGAAGGCAGAGAAAAGAAAAAAATCTGCCTCTAAAAAACAGCTAAAAAGTGGACAAGCAAAAAAATATGATGATGAAATAATAATTGGAGTAACAAAAATTCCAGAAAAAGATATTAAGAAAAAAATAAATACAAAAAAGAACCAAGAAAAAAAGATATATGACTATGATGAAAAAATAAAAAAAACAAAGCCTAAAAAAGTTAAAGAAAAAAAACAAACTACAATATATGATTTTGAAGAAAATATTGAAGAGAAAAATATAAAAAAGGAAAAACGCAATAAAAGAATTAAAAAAATTTTAAAGATATTAGCAATAATAGTAATTTTTGCAGGGATTATATGTTTTGCAATGTTATCGCCAATATTTAATGTTAAAGATATTATTGTAACAGGAAATAGCAAAATCGAAAAAAGTGAAATTATATCTTTATCGGAAATAGCAAAAGGTGAAAATATTTTTAAAACTTTAACACTTGTTGCACAAAATAATATTAAACAAAATGCGTATGTAGAGAATGTAAGTGTAGAAAAACAACTACCAAGCACAATAAAAATTACAATAGAAGAAAGAGTTCCAAATTTTATTTTAGAATATGGTAATGGATATGTGTATATAAATAATCAAGGTTATATGTTAGAAATATCTAGTGAAAAATTAAATTTGCCAATAATCACAGGAAGCCAAACGCCTCAAGAAGAATATAGTG
The DNA here is from genome assembly GCA_934169535.1 of uncultured Clostridia bacterium. Classification (GTDB taxonomy): domain Bacteria; phylum Bacillota; class Clostridia; order TANB77; family CAG-508; genus CAG-245. Next base: position 16,342 of record CAKPOC010000010.1, read on the forward strand.
CAGGAAATAGATTAAACAGTGCTGACTTAGAAAAATTAGAAACAGCAATCAAGATAATTGATATAGCAAAAAATAATAATATTGCAGATTTAATAACAACTATTGACATTTCAGACGAAAACAATTATAAATTATATTTGGCAAATGAAAGGAAAACAGTATATTTAGGAGATTGCTCTAATTTAGAAACAAGAATGTTATATGTAAAAGCAATAACCGAAAAAGAAAAGAACATAGAAGGAGAAATTTTTGTTAACATGAATCTAAACTCTGACAAAGCGTTTTTCAGAGAAAAGGTATAAACCAAAAAGTGAGGATGATGAATTTTGAATAAAAAGCAAATAGCAATGACATTAGGAATAATGTGTTTTATATTAACTATGGCAATTGTAATACAAGTAAGAACAATAAATAGTATAAATAAAACAGCGGCACAAGACCTAAACAACAATGATTTAAGGGACCAAGTATTAAAGTGGAAAGAAAAATATGACCAAGGTTATGCAGAATTACAAGATGCAAACAAAAAGCTAGAAAAGATAAGAACTACAGCAAGCCAAAATACAGAAGGTTCTGACGAAAAAGAGCAAAAGCTTTTAAAAAATAATATGATAATAGGATTAACTGATGTAGAAGGGCCAGGCGTTATTGTAACATTAAAAGATGATTCTAGTGTAACAACAGACAGCTTAACAATTTCAGATAGCATTAGCAATCATTTAGTACATGATTCTGACTTAATAAGTGTAGTAAATGAATTAAAAAATGCAGGAGCAGAAGCAATTTCAATAAATGACCAAAGAGTGGTCTTAAATACTTCAATAACATGTGAAGGAAATGTTATTATGGTAAATGGAGAAAAGATAAGCTCTCCATTTGTAATAAAAGCAATAGGTTCTTCTTACATGAATAGTGCTTTAACAAGACCAGGTGGAATAATAAAAAGTTTCACAGGATATATAGGGGCAAGTGTAAAAGAAAGTGACAATATACAAATATCAAAATACACAGGAGTAATAAGCACAAAAAATATAAAAAAAGCAAATTAAACGAGGTGAAAACATTTGAAAATAAATTTTAGTAAAGCAAATATAACAATGACTATTAGCATTTTTATAGTATGTATTATATTAGTTGCAGTATTTTTTGTTCAAATAAAAACAGTAAACCAAGTAAATGAAACAGACATCGAAAATTTAAGACAAAGTGAGCTACAGGAGCAGCTTTCTAGCTGGAAGACAAAATATGAAGAAGTTTCTGAAGAGTTAGATCAAACAAATTCTAAAATTAAAGAATATACAACAAAAATAGAAGACAATGAAGAATCTTCTGAACTTTTAGAAGAAGAGTTAGAGCGTTCAAAATTAATTTTAGGAACAACAGATGTTACTGGAGATGGAGTAGTAATTAAGCTAGAAGATGGAGAACAAAAAGTTACATCGAGCGATTTAATACAACTTGTAAATGATTTGTGGTTTGCAGGAGCAGAAGCAATATCTGTAAATGGAGTTCGAATTGTAAATATGACGGAATTTGTAGATGTAGCAGAATATATAATAGTAAAACCAAAGCAACGAATTGTGGCACCATATGTTGTAAAAGCGATAGGTGACCAAACTTACTTAACAAGTACATTAAGTTTAAAAAATAGTGGCTTTATCGATTTGCAAAATAACAATGGAAAAAAGGTCACAATGGAGCAACAAAGAAATATAAAAATTTTAGCATATTCTGATACCCTAGAAGCAAAATATATGAAGGAGGTAAAAACGGAATGATAGTAATTGCAATAGTAGTTGGTTGTATAATAGGAGCAATATTGGGAATGGTTATGCCAATGGTATCTTACACATATTCGGGATACCTAGCAATAGCAATAGTTGCAGCGCTTGACTCTGTATTTGGAGGAATTTTAGCAACAATAAAGAAAAACTTTAATTTAACAATATTTATAACAGGCTTTTTTGGAAATGCAATTCTTGCAATACTTTTAACGTTATTAGGCCAAAAGTTAAATTTAGATATATACTTAGCTGCAATAGTTGTTTTTGTAGGTAGAATATTTACAAATTTAGCTATAATCAGAAGATATTATGTGGATAAAATAATGAAAAAAATAGAAGATAAAAAAACAAAAGAAGAGGAGAAAAAATAGCAATAAAAAATGTTACGATAATATTACAAAAATGTAACAAAACTATTGACTTTTTTCTAAAAATATAATATTCTTAATCGTGAATTTGACATAGTGAATTGGAGGAGTTATTTTGGCAGTTGGAGATATAATAGTAGGAATAGACATAGGATCCTCAAAAGTAAGCCTTGTTGTAGGCGAAGTAAACAATTTCAACCAAGTGGAAGTTATTTTTACAACAGAGCAAAAATGTAGAGGAATTAAAAAAAGTAAAATAATCGATGAAGAGCAAATAGTAAATGCTATATCGAAAGCAGTAGAAGAAGCGGAAAGAGATGCACAAATAAAGATAAATTCTGCATACATAACAATAGCAGGGAAATACGTTACAATAGTACAAAATAGTGTAACCAAAACAATAAGGGACAAATTTTCTGGAATATCTAGCAAAGATGTATCTAGTGCATTAATGCAAGTTAAAGATATTGATGTACCTGATGGAATGAGCATAATAGATATTGTTACAGGTAAGTTTATTTTAGATGATGGACGAGCTGTAGAAGATCCAGTTGGAAATTTAGTAAATTCTTTTACTGTAAATGGACAAGTTATATTAGGTGACAGGGATTACATAAGGCAACTTTCTAATATTGCTAGAAGAGCTGGAATCGACATAGACGGAATAATACCAATTACACTAGCTGAAAGAAACTTAATTTTAGATGCAAACGAACTTTTTGACAATGTTATGATAATTGATATAGGAGCTGGAAATACTGAAATAGGTGTGTTTGAAGGAAACAACTTCATATACACTAACACAATTCCATTAGGTGGTGACAACATAACAAAGGACATCCAAATGGTACTAAATATCAGCGAGGAAGAAGCTGAAAAACTAAAAAGACAGTATGGCTTAGCAATGCGTTCATATATAGATAATGACAACGAAATATTGCTAAACACAGTAGAAGATCCAAATAACAAAATAATAAAAAGTTCAGAACTAATAGAAATTATCGAAGCAAGAATTGAAGAAATATTCTCTTTGATTAACAAGGATATAGTAAACCAAGGTGTAAAACCAAAAATAAATAATGTAATATTAACAGGGCAAGGAATAACAAGCATAAGCAAAAGTGATGTAGCAGGAAAGGTTATTTTAAATATACCTATGAAATTTGCAACTGGTAGATACATAAGCCAAGTAAGACCAGAATACAGAACAGCATATTCTCTTGTAAGGTATATTGCATCAAGACCATTTGCTAAAAGCGTATCTAGTAGCATAGACACAAATTCAAGCGAAAGTATCCTTGGAAAAATACTAGACAGAATAAAAGAATTTTTTTATTCGTAATCAAAAAGATAAAATAAGAGGGCACATAAGAATCAATAAACAATTAAATTAAGGAGGAATAACTTTATGATGATGGACAGTGTGGACGAGAACACAACGATGGACGGAACTGCTACAATAAAAGTAATTGGTGTAGGAGGAGCTGGAACAAACGCAGTAAACAGAATGGTTGATTCTGGAATAAGAGGAGTAGAATTTATAGCAGTAAACACAGATAGACAAGCATTACTTCTATCAAAAGCTGCATCTAAAATTCAAATAGGAGAAAAAATTACAAGAGGCTTAGGAGCTGGTGCAAACCCTGACATTGGTGCACAAGCAGCCGAAGAAAGCAAAGCAGAAATAACAGAAGCACTTCGTGGAGCAGATATGGTATTTGTTACTTCAGGAATGGGTGGAGGAACAGGTACAGGAGCAGCTCCAATAGTTGCATCTTGCGCAAAGGAAATGGGAATATTAACAATAGGTGTTGTTACAAAACCATTTACATTTGAAGGAAAGAAAAGATTAACTCAAGCAGACAGAGGAATTGAAAGCTTAAAAGGAAAGGTAGACACACTAGTTGTTATACCAAACGATAAACTTTTACAAGTAATAGATAGAAAAACTTCAATAGTAGAAGCTTTCAAAATGGCTGATGATGTATTAAGACAAGGTGTTCAAGGTATTTCTGACTTAATTGCAATACCAGGACTTGTAAACCTAGATTTTGCCGATGTAAAAACAATAATGCTAAATACAGGTATGGCACACATGGGAATAGGAAGAGCTTCTGGTGAAAATAGAGCAGAAGATGCAGCAAAACAAGCTATTCAAAGTCCACTACTAGAAACATCAATAGAAGGTGCAAGAGGCGTAATTATTAACATCACAGGAGGAAGCAACTTAGGATTACACGAAGTAAATACTGCTGCTGAATTAATACAAAGAAGTGTTGACCCAGAGGCAAATATAATCTTTGGTGCTGTTATAGATGAAAGCCTTGATGAAGATATAGTAATTACCGTAATTGCAACAGGATTTGAAAAAAATGAAACAACAATTCCTGGAATAGGAGATATAGGTAGCAAAGCATGGACACCAAAGCAAACTCCATCAATAAGTTCAGTAGATACAAATGCTTCAACAGGTGACCTAGACATACCTACATTTTTAAGAAAAAACAAGAAATAAAATAATACATACAAGAAATAATCTAATTTTGTAGATTATTTCTTTTTTTCGCGACTAAGAAATGACAAAATTTTAAAATTATAAGATGTATAATATCTAAATAAAAACTGAAAGGAAGATAAAAAATTGACAGTTTATTTAGATATTATTTTTTTAGAAAATATTTTAATGAACTATATAATTTTAACTGCAACAGGAATTGTAACAAAATCGGGAGGAAAACTAATAAAAACAAGAATGCTCCTTTCAAGCATTCTAGGAAGTACTTACGCAACAATAATGTATTTAAAACCGTTTAAATTTTATCAAAATTTTTTTGCAAAAATCATTTTATCAATAATTATGGTTTGTTTAGCTCTTATTCCCAAAAGCACAAAAGAATTTATTAAAAAGCTAGTATTATTCTATTTAATTTCTTTTGTATTTGGTGGAGCCACAATATTTTTTATGTATGCAGTAAGCCCTAAAAATATTCAATTTAAGAATGGTGTTTTTGTAGGCGAATATACTGCTAAAATTATGCTAATAGCAGGAGTAATTGCATTTTTAATATCAGTATATGCTTTCAAAATAAATAAGGCTAAAATGACCACTAAGGACATGTTTTGCAATATAGAAATAATATGTAAAAACAAAAAAGTAAAAGCAACGGCGCTAGTAGATAGTGGAAATTTGTTAGTAGATCCACTAACAAAAACGCCAGTAATAATAGTGGATGAAAAAATAGTAAATAAAATAATTCCAATAAAGATTTTAAAAGAAAAATTAGGAGGTGATGACGAGTACAAAAAAAGAGTTAGAATGATTCCATTTATGTCTGTAGGAAACAAAAATGGAATGTTAACAGGAATAAGAGTTGACAAAATAAATGTATTCTATAATGATGAAAAAATAGAAGTAGAAAATGTAATAGTAGGAATATATGAGAGTAGCCTTTCAAAGAACAATAAATATAATGCTTTGATTGGACTAAATTTACTTGAGAAAAAGGAGAGAAGATATGAATTTATTACAGATTTTTAAAGAAAGGGCAAATGTAATTTATGCTAAATATATAAAGACAGAGGATACAAACATTATAGAAAATTTACCTATATTTTATATAGGAGGAAGCCAGACACTTCCACCACCACTGCTTCCAGAAGAAGAGGAAAAAGAGATAAAAAAATTGGCTGAAGGAGATCAGGAAGCAAAAAAAGTTTTAGTTGAAAGAAATTTAAGACTAGTAGTATATATAGCTAAAAAATTTGAAAACACAGGAAATGGACTAGAAGATTTAATTTCGATTGGAACAATAGGCTTAATGAAAGCGATAAATACATATGACGCTAAAAAGAATATAAAACTTGCAACATATGCTTCAAGGTGTATAGAAAATGAAATATTAATGTTTTTAAGAAGGAGTAATAAAATTAAAAGTGAAATTTCTATAGATGAACCATTAAATCAAGATGGAGACGGAAACGAACTGCTTCTTTCTGATGTTTTAGGAGGAGATAGTGACAGCGTGTCAAAAGGGCTAGAAGATGAAGTTGATAAAAAATTGCTTAGAATGGCGATTTCTAAATTAAGTACAAGGGAGAAAAATATAATGGAGTTAAGGTTCGGATTTACAACTGGAGATGAAAAAACTCAAAAAGAAGTTGCTGACATGATGGGAATTTCGCAAAGTTACATATCAAGATTAGAAAAGAAAATTATAAATAAAATGAAGAAAGAAATATTAAGCAAAACAAGCTAGAATAAAATAAGAACTTTTGGAAATAATTATAAAAATATTTCTGAAAGGAGAATAAAATTGATAAACAAGGTTGAAATTTGTGGAGTAAATACTGCAAAATTACCTGTACTATCAAGCGAAAAACAACATGAACTACTAGAAAAAACAAAAAAAGGAGACAATACTGCAAGAGATGAGCTAATAAACGGAAATTTAAGACTGGTACTTAGCATAATAAAAAGATTTTATGGAAGAGGAGAAAATTTAGATGATTTATTTCAAATAGGATGTGTAGGATTAATTAAAGCTATAGATAATTTTGACTTGCAACAAAATGTTCAATTTTCTACGTATGCCGTGCCGATGATAATAGGAGAAATTAGAAGATATTTAAGAGATAACAACATGGTAAGAGTTAGTAGATCCATAAGAGATTTGGCGTATAAAGTACTTGCGATAAAAGAAAAAAATAGAAAAGAAAATCAAAGGGAAATGACAATAGAAGAAATTGCAAAAGAATTAAATGTAGAAAAAGAAGAAATTGCATTTTGCTTAGACGCTATACAAGATCCAATATCTTTGCAAGAACCAGTTTATGGAGATGAAACAGAAAATATATACGTTATGGACCAAATAAAAGATAAGAAAAATAGTGATGATAATTGGGCAGAAAACATTACAATAAATGAAGTGCTAGAAAAACTAAAAGACAAAGAAAAGGAAATAATAAATAAAAGATTTTTTGAAGGTAGAACTCAGATGGAGGTTGCAGAAGAAATAGGAATATCGCAGGCACAAGTTTCTAGATTAGAAAAAAACGCAATAAGTCATATAAAAAGAATGTACAAATAGGGTATAAATTTTAAAAATAATAATATAATATAGAAGCTTAAAATTTTAGCTTCTATATTAATGCGTTAAGGAGGAATTGAAGTTTATGGCGGAAAAAGGTTTGGACTTTAAACATAAGGAAGTAATAAATATTTCTAATGCAAAAAGGCTTGGATATGTGCAAGATGTTTGCGCGGATTTAAGAAGCGGGGCAATAACATCAATAATTGTTCCAGGAGAGAGCAAATTTAAGGGGATATTTAACAATGGAAATAATGTCGAAATCCCGTGGGAAAAGGTAAAATCAATAGGTGAAGATATTATATTGGTTGAACTATAAAATTATATAAAATAATAATTTGAAAATTGTAAGAAAAAATTTAAAGAAAAGTGTTGACAATTGTAAAAATAGATGGTATTATAAGAATGTACCGAGCAAAAGAGCAAATTTTGATAAAAAATAACGGATGAATTAGTAAATAAAATTTGAAAAAAGAAGGTTTTACTAGTTTATTATTTTGCCCTAAAAAGTCAAAATAAAATATTTAAAAAATATTTTAAAAAAGTGTTGAC
>CAKPOC010000011.1 GCA_934169535.1 uncultured Clostridia bacterium
CTCATTTTTCTTTCTTTTATTTTTCATCTCTATTTTTAATTTCAGAAATTACAACAGAAATTTGATAAGTAAATAAAATTAGTGATGGCATTACTATTAAGAATAAGAATCCCCATTTAGATTCAAGAACCATCAATATTTGTCCAACAGTTGGTATTATTTCTGTTCCATCTTCTGTTCCTATAAGATATTCACTAGATATTTCTGTTCCACCTTCTAAAGTATAAGTTTTTTCATTATTTGTTACTTCTTTAATAGCTTCAACAGTAGCTAATTTTATTTCTACCTTTCTGTCTGATGTTGTGTAAAAAAATGCTTTTCTTCCTGTAATGACTTTTGATTTTTTGTCTGCAATAACCAAATCTCCTTTTTTAAAATTTGGCACCATTTGATCATCTGAGATAATTAATAGTGATTTGTCTCCAAACTCAGTTATTTTAAATCTATTATATGATAACAAGCAAATTGTAACAAAAATTGCTATTATAACATAAATAATAAATATAAAACTTAAAAATTTCTTTTTCATTTTTTCCTCCTAAAGTTTTTTTTGATTTCATACTCACTATAACATAACACTTTTTATTTTTCAACTTTTTTTATCTTTTTTTTGAAATCATTTACTTTTATTTTTAACAATGTTATAATAATTTTAGTTTCGTTTTAAAACTATTCGGAGGTTACAAATGATTAATTATACAGACAATAGTATAGAAGGCATAACAAAGATATTTAATTTAGAGAAAAGTTCTCTAAACACAACATATGAAATTCAAAAAATGTTTAATAAACAAATTTTATCTTTTTTAAAAAATTTTATGAGTAATTATGAAATAAATTCAAAATGTGATACAGAAAGTGAAGCATCAAAATATTTAGCAGATGCTACAAGCATATTGTCAAAATCAAATGAAAACTTAAATTTGATGAAAAATTTAATATGTTTACTTGATGAAATAGATATTTCTAAAGCTCATAATATAAAAACACCAGTAAAGGAATATAACAAGAAATTTGAAATATCTATGGATAAAATTTATAAAAACACTTCTAATATAGAAGAATTTATTCATAATATATCAATGGTAAATTTTGAAGAAATTTTGAAAAAAGATGAATACACTAATAGCGAAAATAACCCCAAGAAAGAAAATCAAGAGATTTGTTCTTACATATCATCTGATGAATTAGATTCTTCTTTTATTGAAAATATGTTAGTAATTTCTAGTATTCAAAATAAAGTAATTCTTCCATTTACTATTCAAAAAATACATAAAATACTTTCAGAAGACTCTACATATTCTTCAATTAATGAAGTTATTGAAAAACTATACACAAAACCACTTGATAATTATAAATTTCCAGCTATTTCTAGATTTAGAGAAGCGTATCTTTTAATTAGAAATAAAGAGAAAAAATCAAAAACAAGAGCAATTCTATTTGCTTCTGAACTATTTGCAAATTATAATTTACACCCTGCAATTATAACAGCTTGTGAAAGCCAAGAACAACTAGATATTTACTTATCATGTTTGGAAGATAATAAATTATCAGATTTTAGCTTTTTTGATATAAAATTTGAAATACCACCATCTAATAGTATGGTAAAATGTTAATAATAAAAAAGATTGTAACAGTAATTTGAAGTGAACCCAAAATGTTAGACAAAAAAGTTTAACAAGGAGGGTTCATTTTTTATGAGTAAATATTCGAGTGAATTTAAATTAGAGGTTATAAAATATTATTTAGAAAATAATGTTGGATATCAAACAGCAATTCATTTTAATTTAGCAGGAGATTATGTAGTTAGTAAATGGGAACGTATATATTATAATGTATTACCAAAAAAAGAATGTCAACATATAACATTCTTTTTTTCTATATTTAAGCATTTTTTCCGTGGCAATTCTTATATTTTTTTCCACTTCCGGCAAAAGCATGGGTCATTTCTACCAATTTTGGGTTGTTCATTTACTATTGTTTTATTCATTCCGCCTTCTTTTTGCGAAATCTTTCCGTCAACTAGGTTTATTGCTGTATCTTCAAGTCCTGCACCTGTTACTTTTGCAACATTTGTTCTTTGAACAGGGCCTTCTTGTTTTCTAAGATTTAGCATGATTTTTGCAACATCAATTCTTATGTCTTCTATCATTGCATCAAACATTTCTGTTCCTTCTAGTCTGTATTGAACCACTGGATCTTTTTGACCATATCCTTGAAGTCCTATTCCCTTTTTTAGCTCGTCCATGTTGTCTATATGATCCATCCATTTTTGGTCAACAACTTTAAGCATTACAACTCTTTCAAGTTCTCTTATATTGTCTTCTCCAATTTCTTGTTCTTTTGCTTCATAAATTTCGTGTGCTTTATTCTTTAATTCTTCAAGTAAATTTTCTACATTTATCTTTTCTTCTTTTAAAGTTTCTATGTTAGTCAATCCAAAAGTTGTTTGTAAATCTTGTGTTAATGCTTCTTTGCTAATTTCTCCATCAACTATATGTGATTGAACAGAAATTTCCAAAGCAGAGTCAATCATGTTTAGAATGTTTTGTTTTAAGTCTTTTCCATCTAATACATCTCTTCTTTGAGCATATATAACAGATCTTTGAACATTCATTACATCATCATATTGAAGAACATTTTTTCTTATGCTAAAGTTTCTTCCTTCTACTTTCTTTTGAGCATTTTCTACTGCTCTTGAAATAATTCTAGATTCTATTGGCATATCTTCTGCAGCACCTAAAGTATTATATACTTTTGTTATTGCATCTCCACCGAAAATTTTCATTAGATCATCATCTAAGCCTATATAAAATCTTGACTCTCCTGGATCACCTTGTCTACCACTACGTCCACGAAGCTGATTGTCAATTCTTCTTGATTCATGACGTTGTGTACCAATTATTTTTAATCCGCCAGCATCTATTACTTTTTGTTTTTCGTCTTTTATTTGGTCACTATATTTCTTTTCAAGTTCATTGAATTTTGCTCTTGCTGAAAGTATATCTTTATTTTCAGTTACATTGTGAGCTGCTGCTTCTTCTATTTCTTCATCAGAATATTTTAGCTTTCTCATTTCTTCTTTTGCTAAATATTCGCTGTTACCACCAAGCATAATATCAGTACCACGGCCTGCCATGTTTGTTGCAATTGTGATAGCTCCAAATTTACCTGCCTGTGCTATTATTTGTGCTTCTTTTTCATGATATTTAGCATTTAATACTTCATGGTTTAAACCTTCTTTATCAAGCATTTTACTTAATTTTTCTGATTTATCTATTGAAACTGTTCCTATTAAAACTGGTTGTCCTTTTGCATGAGATTTTTTTATGTCTTCTATTACAGCTTTAAATTTAACATCTTCATTTTTGTAAATTATATCTGGTAAATCTTTTCTTACCATTGGTTTATTTGTTGGAATTTCTACAACATCTAGCTTATAAATTTCTTGAAATTCTGATTCTTCTGTCATAGCAGTACCAGTCATACCAGATAATTTTTCGTACATTCTAAAGTAATTTTGGAATGTTATTGTTGCTAAAGTTTTTGATTCATCATTAACTTTAACTCTTTCTTTTGCTTCAATTGCTTGGTGAAGGCCATTGCTGTATCTTCTTCCATACATAATTCTTCCTGTGAACTCGTCTACGATTAGTACTTGTCCATCTTTTACAATGTAGTCTTTATCTTTTTGCATTATTCCATTTGCATGAAGTGCTTGGTTTACATTATGAACTAATTCTGAATTTTCTAGGTCATTGAAATTTTCAAGTCCAAAGAATTCTTCCGCCTTTTTTATTCCCTTTTGTGTTAATGTTGCAGATTTTGCTTTTAAGTCAACTATGTAATCGTATTTTTCGTTGTCTTCTTCTTGTTCAAAATCTTTAACATCTTCTTCTATTATAATTTTTGATTGAAGTTTTTTAACAAATTGGTCTGCTTTTTGGTATAAGTTTGATGACTGAGTTCCTCTTCCTGAAATTATAAGTGGGGTTCTTGCTTCATCAATTAAAATACTATCAATTTCGTCTACTATTGCATATTTTAGTTTTCTTTGAACTAATTGGTTTTTATATATAACCATATTATCTCTTAGATAATCAAAACCAAACTCATTATTTGTTCCATATGTTACATCACAAGCATATGCAGCTTGTTTTTCTGCAGGTTTCATTCCTGCTATTACAAGGCCAACAGATAATCCTAAAAATCTGTATAAGTTGCCCATCCACTCGCTATCACGTTTTGCTAAGTAATCGTTTACTGTAATAACATGAACGCCTTCTCCTGTAAGTGCATTTAAGTAAACTGGAAGTGTTGCAACTAAAGTTTTGCCTTCACCAGTTTTCATTTCTGCAATTCTTCCTTGATGTAAAATTATACCACCTATTAATTGTACATCAAAATGGCGCATTCCTAAAACTCTTTTAGAAGCTTCACGAACAACCGCAAAAGCTTCTGGTAATATATCGTCTAAAGTTTCGCCGTTTTTAAGTTTTTCTTTAAAATACTGTGTTTTGCCTGTAAGTTCACTATCTGTTAATTTTTCCATTTCCGCTTCTAGTGAATTGATTTTTTTTACTATTGGCATTACTCTTTTTACTTCTTTTTCACTATATGTTTTAAATAGTCCCATTATAAATAATCTTCCTTTCGATATTACAAAGTTTATGTTATTATATTACTAATAGCGCTATTTAGCAAGTAAAATTTGTATTTTTTTTATAATCCTTGTGAATTAGGAATGTACGTGGTGCTTGGTGGATAAACATATTCATCTGTTGGCACATTTACCTCCTGAATTTTATCAACTTTAATCATTGGTATTTCTCCATGATAATTACCTTTTTGTATAGTTCCTTCTATTTGTATCCAAGTTCCATCTTTATATTGTTTCCCTCCATTTAAGTCGCACAAAAAGCCTACAACTACTGCTTGCATATCTTGTGAAATAATCATTTGTCTTGCAATTACAAAATTATTATCTGAAAAGTCATATAGTCTATAAACATATCCCACAATACTTACTTTTTTTCCTATATATTTCTCTAAATTATTATGAACAGTTTGAAGTACATCTGCATAATTAGAACTTGAAATTATATTTACTTTTTGAGTGTTTTCACATGCGGAATTATCTTTTTCTTTGTTATTTATTATTTTGCCTACACCTACAAACGCAATTATTAAAACCAAAATAAGTAGTGCAATAAATACACATTTAAATATTAAATTTTTGTCAATCTTAAAGTTAAAAATAAACATAACTACCTCCAGTCTTTATATAACTATGAGGCATTTTTTAATTTATTCATATTCTCTTGAAAAGAATGACTTCATAACCCCCTGCTCTATTCTTTCTGCAAAAATATTTTTTAATATGATTAGGAGTATAGGTCCTAAAAATAATCCTAGTATTCCTGCACCCCTAAATCCTGTATACATTGCTATTAATGTAAATATAGGATGTACTCCCAGATTAGAACTTACGAGTTTTGGTTCTAGAAATTGTTTTACAATAGACATTATCATCCATAGAATAAATATTCCTAACGCGAGTTTTATATCCCCACTACAAGCAGATATTATTGCCCAAGGTATCATTACTGCTCCGAGAACCAAATATAGGCAGGGCATCTACAAATCCTATTGCTACTGCATAAAGCAATGGATATCCAATATTAAATTTAGCAACTTTTAATATAAATAGTCCAATTAGACAAATAACAAACGAGATTGCTACAAGTGTTAGCTCTGCTTTTAAATATGAACCTAAAGAACTTACAATTTCTTTTAAATGCTTATAAAATTTTTTTACCCACTTTTTTGGTAGGTGGTGTTCCATTTGATCCTGAATGTACACTTTATCACTACAAATTAAGTATGTTGATAAAAAAGTGACCATTAAATATATTCCTATTGTTGGAATTTGGCTAATCCATTCTAAAAATTGTTTTAAAAAATCATTTACTCTTTTACTTACTGCTCCTATCCCATTAGAGGCCATTTCCTTTATCATTGCTGTTATATTGTCCGGTATTCTTTTAAAAGTATCTGATGTTATTAATTTTTGTAGTATATTATTTATATTTGAAACATAACTTCCTATATTTTCTAAAAAGCTATATCCTTCGGTTACTATTGTTGCAATTCCTAATGAAAGTAATCCTAATATAATTACTAAAGTTAAGCCTATTATAATAATAGCACTTATTTTCCTTGTTATTTTAAATTTTTTCATTAAAAATTTTATAGCAGGTTCTAATATTAAAGATATAACAAAAGCTATTAAAAAAGGTGTATAAAACACTGTTATTTTAAAGCCCAAAAATAATAATATAAGTGTAAATAAAAATATTAATATCTTCTTTAAAACTTTTGTCCAATAATTCATATCTACAACCATATAATAAAATCCTCTCTTTTTAGTATATTATTCCTCTTAGATTTTATTATATTCATTTTAGCCTAAATAGCCTTCTTAATATTAAGGTTACTCTAACTTATTTTCCTTTTTCATTATGTACTTTTTTATTTAAAGATACAAAAAACAGAATAGAGGCTAATCTATACTGCTTTTTGTTCTCGTTTTTTATTACATATATTTTTACTTTAATTTTTATAAAATTTATTGGTTATTCTTTATATCTCTTCCACATATATCTTCAATAGTATTGCATAAATCTTTTTCGTTTATATATTCATTTGCTGCAAGATCTCCAAGTGTTAATATTCCCACTACTTTATTTTTATTTACTACAGGTAGTCTTCTTACTTGTTCTTTTGCCATAATGTCTTCTGCTTTTTCTACATCATCATCACATGAACAGCATTTTATGTTAGTAGACATTATATCAGATACTTTTGTACTACTCATATTTTTATCGCAATTTACAGCTCTTAATATTATATCTCTATCTGTTACAATACCTACTAAATTATTTGAATTATCACATACAGGAGTACATCCTACATGGCAATCGCACATCATTTTTGCACAGTCTTTAACTGAAGTATCTGGCCTTACACAGTTTACTTCATCACACATACAATCTTTTACTTTCATTTTAAAAAACTTCCTTTCCTTAAAGTATAATATTATTATGTACTAAGAAGTTTTTTATATGTAATTAAATATTTCCAAATGTTTTTACAAGCTGTTTACAACCTCTTTGAATTTATTTCCTCTTTCCATAAAATTTTTAAACGCATCAAAGCTTGCACTTGCTGGTGAAAGAAGAACTACATCTCCTTGTTTTGCAGTTTGCTTTGCAGTTTTTACCGCTTCTTCCAAGTTTTGGCAACGAATTATATTTATTTGTTTATTTTTATCTAAAGCTTTTTTTGTCGCTTCTTCTATTATATCGGCTGTTGGTCCTGTTAAGATTAAAGTTCCTACTTTTTCTGCAATCTTTTTGCCAATTTCAGTATAATCTAATCCTTTATCAGACCCGCCTGCAAGAAGGATTATGTTTTCATCAAATGAGTTTAATCCTGCTATTGTACTTGCTGGGCTTGTTCCTATCGAATCATTGTAATATTTTACACCATCTAATTCTCTTACAAATTCAAGTCTATGTTCTACTCCTGCAAAGTTTTTTATAGCTTCTATTTGGATATTTCTTTTTGCTAAAGTATCTGTTGCAGCAAGTGCCGCACATATGTTCTCATAATTGTGTATTCCTCTTAACTTAATATCTGTTTTATTAATAATATTTTCTGATTTTCCATCTTTTATATATTTTATAAATCCATCTTCTTTGTCATATATATATCCGTTTTCTAAATTTGTTTGACTACTAAAAAAAGTTAAATTTTTATTTGGTATGTCTTTTATTATTTCAGCTGCAAATTCTTTTGTTACTTCATTATCTGCATTTAATACAAGTTTTTCATTTTCTTTTTGATGTAAGAAAATCTCTTTTTTGGCTTGCTTATATTCTTCATAAGATGAGTGCACATTTAAGTGATCTGGGAACATATTAGTAACTACTGATATATTAGGGCTTATTTTCATTCCCATAAGTTGAAAACTACTTAATTCCAATATAACTAAATCTTCTGGTTTCATTTTTAAAATTTGAGTAAATATTGGCTTTCCTATATTTCCTCCTAAAAAGCAATTATATCCTGCTTTTTTACATATTTCATATATTATAGAAGTCGTTGTTGTTTTTCCTTCTGTGCCTGTTACTCCTATTACTTTGCAAGGAGCTAATTTTAGCACTTGCTCAATTTCTGAAGTAAGTATTGCTCCATTTTGCACTTCTTTTACAAACTCCGGAGTAGTAGGAAGCGCACTTGGAGATCTAAATATGTAATCGAAGCCTTTTAGCATAGTTAGATTATCTGGGCCTATTTCAACCTGATATCTATATTTATTTACTTTTTCCATTATTTCATCTGAAAGTAATTGATTATTAAAAATTGTAACTTTTGCATTTTTATCATAAAAATAGTCTAAAAGAGGAATATTACTTACTCCCATTCCTATAATAGCTATTTGCTTACCATCTATATTTTTATTGAATTCTTCTAATTTATGATTAATATATTTTTCCAATTTTACCTCCTGATATATTCAAAAACTTTTTGTGCAGATTCTTTTGCAGACTTGCACTCTGTCACATCTACTGTAATTGTTTTGCTTCCTTTATCGTAAAAGCCTGATTGTTTTTGAAGTTCATCTCTTTTTTGTATATGTTCTTTTAATTCTTCTTTTGTTATTTCTTCATCACTATATTGTTTTAATTTTCTTTCAACCCTTGTATCTAAATCGGCTGTTATAAAAAAATGATAATCTAGTTTAGGATATATTTTTAATAAATCTCTTCCTGAAACAATAACATTATGTTCTTTTAAATATTCATTTATAAGGCTCTCTCCAAAAGTATATAATTTAGAATTATCTGCTTTTTTTGCAACTTTTGACACTACCATAGAGTTTTCAGAAGATTGAAGTTTTTCTTCTTCTATTTTTTTACCTCTTATATATACAATGCTTTCATTATTTTCTATTTTTATTTGTATTTTTAAATCGTCCATTACTTTTTTTATATCAATTTTTTTTCCAAGTTTAAGCTTAATCCCTAATTTTATTAAATTAAATGGTGAACTCTTTACTGCATATACGATTCCTCTGTAAAGGTTTCCTCCATGCAATATTATACTATTAGGAATAAGTTCCAAAAGTTCTCTACAGAGAGAAGTTTTCCCAGCTCCAACTTCTCCTTCTATTCCAATTACTATATTTTCCACTAAAAACCATTCCTTTCAAAGTTATTGTAAAAGATATTTTTTTAAAAACTTGCCAGTATAGCTTTGCTCATTTCTTACAATCTGTTCAGGAGTTCCAACACAAAGTACTGTTCCTCCTTTGTCGCCCCCTTCTGGGCCTAAATCTATTATATGGTCACAAGTTTTTATTAAGTCCAAATTGTGCTCTATTACAATTATTGTGTTTCCTGTATCTACTAGTCTTTGTAAAATGTCTACTAATCTATGAACATCTGCAATATGTAGTCCTGTTGTTGGTTCGTCTAGTATATATAATGTTTTTCCTGTAGCTTTTTTAGAAAGCTCTGTTGCAAGCTTTACACGTTGAGACTCTCCCCCTGATAGAGTTGTAGAAGGTTGACCTAATTTGATATATCCTAAACCTACATCATATAAAGTTTGAATTTTGTTTTTTATTCTTGGAATATTCTCAAAAAAGTTTAAAGCTTCTTCTACAGTCATGTCAAGAACATCTGAAATTGTTTTTCCTTTGTAATGTACTTGCAAAGTTTCGCTATTATATCTTTTGCCATGACATACCTCACAAGGAACATAAATGTCTGATAAAAAGTGCATTTCTATTTTTAGTACACCATCTCCAGAACATGCTTCACATCTTCCTCCTGGCACGTTAAAACTAAATCTTCCTTTATCATATCCACGCATTTTTGCATCATTTGTTTCAGCAAATAAATCTCTTATTATATCAAATACACCTGTATATGTTGCAGGGTTTGAGCGAGGTGTTCTTCCTATTGGTGATTGATCTATATTTACTATTTTGTCTATATTTTCTAGTCCTTTTACCTCTTTGCATTTGCCTGGCTTTTCATTTGAGCCATTTAAATCACGTGCTATTGTTTTATATAATATGTCATTTACTAGTGTAGATTTACCAGAGCCTGATACTCCTGTTACACAAATAAATTGGCCTAAAGGAAATTTAACTGTAATATTTTTTAAATTGTGTTCACTTGCTCCTACTATTTGTATACATTTTCCATTTGATTTTCTTCTTTTTTTAGGTACTCTTATTTGTTTTCTTCCACTTAAGTAATCTCCTGTTATGGAACCTTCTACTTGTTTTATTTCTTCTGCAGTGCCTTGAGCCATTATATTTCCGCCATGTACTCCTGCACCTGGCCCAATATCTATTACTTGATCTGCAGCATACATTGTATCTTCATCATGTTCTACAACAACTACTGAGTTTCCTAAATCTCTTAATTTTTTTAATGTTTCTATCAGTTTGTCATTATCCCTTTGATGTAGTCCAATGCTTGGCTCATCTAATATATATAGCACTCCTGTTAAACCTGCTCCTATTTGTGTTGCAAGTCTTATACGTTGTGCTTCTCCTCCAGATAGTGACCCTGCAGGTCTTGCAAGAGTTAAATAATCTAGTCCTACATCTATTAAAAATTGAAGTCTTTTATTTAATTCATCAATTATTTGTTCAGCAATCATTGCTTGTGTTTTGTTAAGTTCAACAGAATTTATAAACTCCTTTATTTTATCTATTGACAAGTTTGTAAGTTCTATTATATTTAAATTTCCAATTTTAACAGATAAGCTCTCTTTTTTTAGCCTTGCTCCATTACATGCAAGACATGGTGCCTGACTCATGTACATTTCGTAAAAGCTTCTCATTCCATTTGACTTTGTTTCGTTATGACGTCTTTCTAGTGTTGGAATAACACCTTCAAATGGTGAAGTATATTTTCTAGTACCTGCTAACGTTGTATATTCAAAGTTGATTTCCTCTGTTCCTGTTCCATAAAGAATTTTATCTAAGAAATCCCTTGGTAATTTTTTTATAGGTACATTTTTTATTTCCACGCCATAGTGTCTAGCGATACTTTCAAAATACATTTTTGCAATTGTATCACCTTTTTTCATGGTACTTGAACCAAAGGCTTTTACTCCATCATATAAACTTTTATTTTTATCTGGAATTATTAAGTCTTCATCAATCCTCATTAAATAGCCTATTCCAGTACATTCTGGACAGGCTCCAAATGGATTATTAAATGAAAACATTCTTGGTGTTAGCTCTTCAAAGTTTATTCCGCAATCTACACAGGCATAATTCTGGCTATATATTTTTTCCTCCTTGCCAGGAATTTCTATCGAAACTAAATTATTTGCATATTTCATTGCAGTTTCAACAGACTCTGTTAGTCTTGAACGGATTCCATCTTTTATAATAAGTCTATCTACAATTAAATCAACATTATGTTTTTTCTTTTTATCTAATGTAATTTCATCCTCACCAAGTTCATAGGTTTGGCCATCAATTCTAGCTCTTACAAAGCCAGATTTTTGATAGTCCTCTAATTGCTTTACAAATTCACCTTTTCTGCCTCTTACAACTGGGGCTAAAATTTGAATTCTTGTTCCTTCATCTAATGTTAAAATATTATCTACAATTTGATCTATTGTTTGTTTTTCTATTTTTTTACCACATTTTGGGCAGTATGGTACACCTATCCTTGCATATAATAAACGCAAATAGTCATAAATTTCAGTTACTGTTCCTACTGTTGAACGTGGATTTTTTGATGTTGTTTTTTGGTCAATTGATATAGCCGGAGATAATCCTTCTATTGATTCTACTTCTGGTTTTTCCATCATTCCCAAAAACTGCCTTGCATAAGAAGACAAACTTTCTACATATCTGCGTTGTCCTTCTGCATACAAAGTATCAAAGGCAAGGGAAGATTTTCCTGAGCCTGAAAGACCTGTTAATACAACTAATTTATTCCTTGGTATCGTTAAATTTATATTCTTTAGATTATGCTCTTTGGCACCTTTTATAACAATATTATCGTTCATTTTTCTTCCCTTTCTGTTTATTTTAAGTTTTTTGATTAGGCAAAAAAGATTATAGCAAATGTTTGTTCGCAAGTCAAGCATTATTTTAAATTTATGTTAATATTTTTTCTCTTTCCACATATATTATCACACTTTTGAGAAATTTTCATCATAATTATACAAAATGTTACATTTTGTTACAAATATTTCATTAGTATTTTATTTATAAAAATGACTTGATTAAATTAAAATTTACTTGTATATTACTATATAGCAATTTTTTAAATGGAGAAAATGTTATGGGATTTATAAATGTTTATACAGGACCAATGAAATGTGGTAAAAGTCAAAAAATTTTTAATGAGTTAAAACGCCAATTAATTGCTGGCAAAAATATAAAAGTTTTTAAACCTACTCTTGATAACAGATGTGGCGAAGATGTCATTTCTACACGTGCTGGAAATACAGTAAAAGCAATAAATATTCACGATATTTCAGAAATAGAAAATTATGAGGCTGATTCTTATTTTATTGATGAGTTTCAGTTTTTAAATGGTGATGTTTCAGTAATTGATAAACTTGCATCTCAAGGCAAAAAGTTTTATATTGCAGGTCTTAACCTTACTTCGGAGAAAAAAGTTTTTGGCAAAATGGGAGATTTAATGTGCATTGCAGATAATATTGAAATTATGACTTCAATTTGCGAGCTTTGCAAATGTGAAGAAGCGGTATTTTCTTATTATAATGGACACAAAGATTCTGACATAATGGTTGGAGATGCAGAATATATGCCTGTTTGCAGAAGTTGTTATAACAAACTTGTTAGTGGCAAATATAAAGCCTTGAACTTTAAAAAGACAAAGAAAAAATCAAAAATTATTAATAGTATAAATAGTATTGCAGATAAAACAGATCACCTTATTTCACTAAGTGATTATAAATATCAATATCATTTTTAGAGTCTATATAGGCTCTATTTTTGTTCTATTTTTAGTTTTTTCACATATAATAAATTAGTAAAATTTTTAGGAGGCTTTATGTGTGGAATTGTAGGATTTTGTGATTTAAATAATAATATTTTTACAAAAGATGAAAAGGTTAATATTATAGAAAAAATGAAAAAAACATTATCTAGGCGTGGTCCAGATGAAAACTCTAGTTATATTTCAAGAAACGTTTCATTAGGCCATTCAAGATTAATTGTAATAGACCCTGATGGTGGTAAGCAACCAATGAAAGTGGAATATCAAGGGAATACTTATGTTATTACTTACAATGGACAAATTTACAATACTTCAGAACTTAGGAAAGACCTTATAGAAAAAGGATTTTCATTTTGGGGTCATAGCGATACAGAGGTTTTATTAAAAGCTTATATCTGTTTTGGGAAAGATGTTGTCAGCAAATTAAATGGAATTTTTGCTTTTGCAATATGGAATGAAGAAAAGAAGGAACTTTTTGTTGCAAGAGATCATTTTGGAGTAAAGCCATTTTTTTATTCAATAATTGATAATAATTTTATTTTTGCATCAGAAATAAAAGCTCTTTTCGAATATCCAGGAATTTACCCTGTTGTTGACTCCCAAGGAATAGATGAACTTTTTGGAATAGGCCCTGCTCATACTCCTGGAACATCTGTATTTAAAGATATATATGAGCTAAAACCTGCAAGCTATGGTATATTTAATTCTTCTGGCTTTTCTTGCAGCAAATACTGGAAATTAGAAAGTAAAGTTCACAATGATGACTTTAATACAACTTGTGACAAAGTAAAATTTTTATTAGAAGACTCAATTCAAAGGCAGCTTACCTCTGATGTTCCGCTATGTACATTTTTATCAGGAGGATTAGATTCTAGCATAATAACAATGTATGCTGTAAATTACTACAAAAAGAACAATTTAGGCATTTTGGATACTTATTCAATAGATTACAAGGATAATGATAAAAACTTCAAAAAAACCGATTTTCAGCCAAATTCGGACAAAAATTATATTGAGCTAATGCAAAAAAATTATGAAACTCATCATAAAAATATCGTTTTGGATACTCCTGAACTTGCAAGTGCTTTAAAAGATGCTATGATTGCAAGAGATATGCCTGGAATGGCAGATGTTGACTCTTCTCTTTTACTATTTTGCAAATATGTAAAACCTACATCTACAGTTGCCTTAACTGGTGAATGTGCTGACGAAATATTTTGCGGATACCCTTGGTTTTTTAGAGAAGACGCATTAAAATCTGGTACATTCCCTTGGTCTATTGCAGTCAGTGAAAGGCAGAAACTTTTAAATTCAAGTATTTCGCAAAAAGTAGATTTAAAAGAATACATTGATTTTAGATATAATGAAAGCTTAACAAACGTAGAAATTCTTCCAACAGATTCTGTTCAAACTGCTCAAATGAGAAAAATTTCGTATTTAACGCTAAATTGGTTTATGCAAACTCTTTTAGATCGTTCTGATAGAATGGCCATGTACAACGGTTTAGAGCTTAGAGTTCCTTTCTGTGATTATAGACTGGCAGAATATGTTTGGAACATTCCTTGGGAAATGAAAGCATTAAATGGACGTGAAAAAGGTCTTCTTCGCCATATTATGAAAGGACTTCTTCCTGATGAAATTGTTGAAAGAAAAAAGAGCCCTTACCCAAAAACTTGGAACCCTACTTACTTAGAAACTGTTAAAGCTATGCTTTCTAAAATTATGGAAGATAAAAATGCTCCAATAAATAATTTGTTAAATAGATCATATATTTTGGAAATTTTAGAAACTAATGGTTCTGCTTTTACAAGGCCTTGGTTTGGTCAGCTTATGACAGGTCCACAGCTTATGGCTTATTTATGTCAAGTAAACATGTGGCTTGAAGAATATAAACCTGAAATTAGAATATAAAAAATTCCCTTTTGTTAGAAATTTATCTAACAAGGGGAATTTTATTACATAGCTTGTCTATATAATTCTATAAAGTCCTCTTTCGTAACTTCTCTTGGATTTCCTGGTTTGCAAGGATCTTTCATTGCTTTTTCTGCAAGCATTTCTAGGTCTTCTTCCTTGCAACCTGTGTCTTTAACAGTTTGAGTAATTCCAACTGATTTTGCAAGCTCTGAAATCATCCATACAAATGTATTTATAACATCTTGGTCATTTAAATTTGCTGCGTCTGGTCTTCCAATGTGGCATAAAATTTCTCTAAATCTTTGAGCACAAACTGCTCCGTTGAATCTCATTACTGTAGGTAATAAAATTGCATTTGCAAGTCCGTGTGGAGTGTCATAAACAGCTCCTAATTGATGAGCCATTGAGTGAACTATTCCAAGGCCAACATTTGAGAAGCCCATTCCTGCTATATATTGTGCTAAAGCCATATTTTCTATAGCTTCTGGATTTTTGTCATTTACTGCTGCTGGTAAATTTGCAAAAATAAGTTCAATTGCTCTCATGTGGAACATATCAGACATTGTGTTGTGCGCTTTGCAAATATATCCTTCAATGGCGTGTGTTAACGCATCCATTCCTGTTGCGGCAGCCGTTGCCTTTGGAAGTGATTCCATAAGTTCTGAATCGACAATTGCTACAAGTGGAATGTCATGTGGATCAACACATACCATTTTTATTTCTTTTGCTTCATCTGTTATTACATAATTTATTGTAACTTCTGCTGCTGTTCCATGTGTTGTTGGAAGTGCAATTAATGGTAATCCTTTATTTTTCGTGTTTGATAATCCATTTAAAGAAACTACATCTTCTCTTTCTGGATTAGTCATTAATATTGAAATTCCCTTTGCTGTGTCAATTGCTGAACCTCCGCCTACTGCAACGATTGCGTCAGCTCCATATTTTTTACATTCTTTAAGTCCATCTAATACATTTTTTATTGTTGGGTTTGGTTTTACCTCTGAATATACTTTATACTTGATTTTAGCTGCATCTAATACGTCCGTAACTTTAGAAACTAAACCACAATTAAATAGTCCTTTATCTGTTACAACTAATATTTTTTTGTAACCTCTGTTTTTTATTTCTTCTGGTAGTACCTCTCTGCATCCTCTGCCAAAGTATGATGTTTCGTTTAAAACAAATCTTTGTGCCATAATTTTTCCTCCTTAAGTTTAATCTTTTTATATTTTAATACAAGAAAAAATTTTTATCAATAGTTTTGCATAGAACATTTAAGAAATTTTTAGCATTTTTCCAGTTTGAGCCAAAAAAAGAAAGCTTACAATTTATAAGCTTTCTTCGAAGATTAAATTTCTTCTAGTGCTGCTTCTTCTTCCCACCTCTTAAAATCTTCTTCGGTTGGAAGTACACTTTCATAGTAGCTTTTCTTTAAAGCTACCATATAACCTTTTTTAGTAGTAATTACCGTTACCTTGTTTTTATCAACTTTTTTCTCATCTCCAACACCAAATTCGTCTTTCATGACTTTTTCAGCATCTTCATAATTTTTAAAAAAATCTGTAAAAACTGGCCAGTACTGTGCTCTTTCTGAAAACGCTAATGTCTTCATTGTTGTCTTTTCCTTGTTGTCGTTCATTTTTAATCTCCTTTTAACTAGATAGGTAAAACCTATCACACTTATATTATACCACTTTATGTAAAATTATGCAAGCTTTTGCCGTACTTTTGTTTGCCACGGTTTTTAAAAATAAAAGTCTTCCGGCTTAGCCGGAAGATTTTTTACATTAAAAAGAAGCTCAAATTTGAGCTTCTTTTATAGCTTTTCTAACTAAGTTTTAAAGCTATGTAATACTTTTCTTTAGCTGTTTTAAATTCTTCAATGCAAATTACAGCTTTATCGCTTCTTTCAGACGCAAGAAACCTTTTTCTTAAGGCCTCTTGAGCTTCAGCGAAAGTAGAAAAGCCTTCACTAATTGGCAAATGATTATATGTCATTTTCTCTCCTTGAGAAGCACTACTTGCTTCTTACAATTTTAATTATACCATTTTTTGGAATTTTTTGCAACTATTTTATTCTTATAAATTAATGCAATACGACATGCCTGTCGCACAAAAATAGAGAGTACAAGTTTGTACTCTCTACTACCCTACTTAGTTATCTACAGCAGTCTTGTCTATAATATAATTTGCAAGAGCCCATCTATCAATAACTATATGCCACCGGCGGTCACCAGTGTAGTCCCAATACTCCTTTAGTAATTCTGGGTATTTTTTGTACTCACTAGCGTTTTTCTTTACTCTTTTAGCTTCCTTTCTAGTTTCAAAGCTGCCAAGCTCAGCCAGTTCAATAAAGTTTGTAGGTATCATATTTGTTTTTCCTCCTGGACCTATCACGGTCTATGTTTTTATTATAGTTTATTTTTGATATTATGTCAATATAAAAAGCAAACCTCGTTAAACCAAGGCTTGCCTAAATATATTATTTTATTTCTTTAAAGCTTTTCTTCCTTCATAAACAGCTAAATCACCTAATTGATGTTCGATGTTTAATAATCTGTTGTATTTTGCAACTCTGTCAGTTCTGCAAGGAGCTCCAGTTTTAATTTGACCTGCATTTGTAGCAACTGCAACATCAGCAAGTGTTGTATCTTCTGTTTCACCACTTCTATGAGAAACAACTGCTGTGTATCCGTTTTTCTTTGCAAGTTCAATTGCATCTAATGTTTCTGTTAATGTTCCGATTTGGTTTAATTTAATTAATATGCTGTTTGTAACTCCCATATCAATTCCTTTTTGTAATCTCTTGATATTTGTTACGAATAAGTCATCACCTACTAATTGAACTTTATCTCCAAGTCTGTCTGTTAACTTCTTCCATCCTTCCCAATCTTCTTCAGCAAGACCATCTTCTACTGAAATTATTGGATATCTTTCGCATATATCAGCTATGAAATCAATCATTTCATCACATGTTTTTGTAACACCTATTTTCCAGAAATGATATTGTCCTTCTTTTCCTATTTTTTTAGCTTCATCATACATTTCTGTAGCAGCTAAGTCAAGAGCTATGCAAACTTCTTCTCCTGGTTTGTATCCAGCTTCTTTGATTGCTTCTACTAATAATTGTAAAGCTTCGTCTTCATCTTTAACCATTGGTGCAAATCCACCTTCATCACCAACACCTGTTCCTAATCCATTTTTCTTAAGAACTGATTTTAATGTATGATATATTTCAGCACACATTCTTAAACATTCGCTAAATGATTTTGCTCCTACTGGCATGATCATAAATTCTTGTACACTAAGTGTTGAATCAGCATGTTTACCACCGTTCATAATGTTCATCATTGGAACTGGCAATGTTTTACTGTTTACTCCACCAATGTATTGATATAATTCAAGTCCTAAAGATGCTGCTGCAGCTTTTGCTACTGCTAAAGATACACCAAGTGTAGCATTTGCTCCTAATTTTCCTTTATTTTCTGTTCCGTCTAAATCTATAAGAGCTTTATCTATTGCTGGTTGATCATAAACGTTCATTCCGCAAAGTGCTGGAGCGATTATTTTATTTACATTTTCTACAGCTTTTAAAACTCCCTTTCCCATATATCTTGATTTGTCACCATCTCTTAATTCAACAGCTTCAAAACTTCCTGTTGAAGCACCAGATGGAACCATTGCTACTCCACTAAATCCATCTACTGTAGTAACCTCTACTTGTACTGTTGGGTTTCCTCTAGAATCTAATACTTCTAAAGCTTCAATGTTATCAATTTCTAAATATTCCTTCATTTTGTTACCTCCTAATAATTTTTAACAATAATATTTAAAATTGTTTTGGCTATTGCCTAGTATATCACAAAGATATGCTTGTTTCAAGAACTTTTGCTATTTTTTTGAATAACTTTTGTATATTTAGTATTCATCTAAAAAATGATGTTTTTTTCCACCTTTTTGGTATGATATGAGTGTATCCAAATTTACATTTTGAGCACTCATAAATATGTTTTTGTCTATCTTATCATATTTTGTTTTTAATTCTTTGATTAATTTTTTTATTTCCTGCCTTTTTGAGCCTGTTTCATCTTTTTGGGCATTTTTTTCAGTTATCTTACATGCACATTTTATAAATTCTAAATCATTATAATTCATCCATGAAATTATATCTTCTTCACTAACATAGTACATAGGTCTTATAAGTTCCATTTCAGGATGTGATTTACTATGAAGTTTTGGCATCATTGTTTGCATTTGTGCACCATATAGCATTCCCATTAAAATTGTTTCTATTACGTCATCGAAATGGTGCCCAAGTGCTATTTTATTACAGCCTAAGCTTTGTGCATATTCGTACAAATATCCTCTTCTCATTCTTGCACATATGTAACAAGGATGATCTATAATTTTATTAACTGAATCAAATATTGGTGTTTCAAAAACCTTAATTGGAATATTTAATAATTTTGCATTGTCTATTATTTTTTGCATATTTTGTTTGCTATAACCTGGGTTCATTACTATATACTCTAGTTCAAATTTAGTCTTGCTATATTTTTGAAGTTCTTGAAAGCATTTTGCCATAAGCATTGAATCTTTTCCTCCTGATATGCAAACTGCAATCTTATCTCCATCATTGACCATTTCAAAATCTGATATTCCTTTAATAAATTTTGACCATATCTTTTTTCTATAATTTTTAATTATTGTTTTTTCTATTTCTTTAAATCTTTCCAATTCTTTTCTCCTTAATATAAAAAAGTAAAGCAGTACAAATTTGTACTGCTTCTTTTAGGTGTGTGCATAATAATACTTACTTGTTTTTTACATAAATACTTTTTTTAAACCTATTCTTAGTGTATCTTCACAGCTTAAAATCATATTTAGAGCTTCTTTCATTCCTTCTCTAGAAAAATTGCTATACTCTAATGCGTTACTTGTGACCTCTAAATTTGTTTTTAAAGTTTGCAATTTTAGTAAGCAATTCTTTAAGACTTCATTTTTTTCGCTGGACTCCTTAAAATAAGCATCTAGAATTTCAACTTGCCTTCCTGTATTAATCTTATTATTAAGTACACTTGAGATTTCCATGCATCCTTCCATTATTTCTTTAATAATACTGCTATCAGCATATTTTTCATTGTTAAACATATCTAATTCCAGAAAGTTTTTTTCTCTAAAAAACTCTCCTTCTGGTGAATATAGGATATCCTCAATTTCTACCAGTTGCTCTTTTTTCCGTCGGTTTGTATAAACAACTTCTATTCCGCCCCAAATAAATATTGTAGTTACAATAAAAAAAGCTGCCGCTATAATCATTAAAACTACTATAATTTTTTCTTCCATTTTACCTCTTTTTTCGTTATTACACACACCTTACATCTTGATATTTATCAAGATATGTAATACTAAAAAGTAATACCAAAATATTTTATCACAAATTGCAGGCTTTTTCAACTTTCTTGCATAAAAAATAAGGTACAAATCTGTACCTTATTTAAAAGTCAAAAATTTCTAAAAGTCTGTCAATTGTTACTAGAATAGAGGCTTTCATGTCATTGTACCTAACAATTAGATAGGCATTGTCTTGCATTTTGCGCTCTTCTTTTATACTTTCATATAAATTTAATTTTCTTTTTAAACTTACAAAACAAATTTCTGCTTCGTTATAATTAAATTTGTTATTTGGGATACTATCATATTTAGAAACTAATTTATGCTGCAACTTCAGCATTTTTGCTTTGATTTCGTCTTCAGTTTCTACTATTAATGGTTTATTTTCGTATACCTGCCCATTAAGAAAATACTCTACTACATCTTCCTTCATAAATTTAGAAAATTTAACTTGGTTGGCTTTTTGAAAAAAGCCTCTGAAAAAATTTTTAATATCACTAATTAGTGCTATTAATGAATGCCGATTCATAAATGTCCTCTCTTTCTATTTTGCTAACCGCATTACTAATTTATTATATCATTAATTCACATAAAATGCAAATGTATTCCATTTTCTTATTTCGACAGAATTCGCATATTATTATAATTCAAACTGGCTATTGTATAGCTCCGCATAGAAACCTTTTTGTGCCATAAGCTCATCATGATTTCCCTTTTCTACAATATTTCCGTCTTTTACAACTAATATTAAATCTGCATTTTTTATTGTTGATAATCTATGAGCAATTATAAACGAAGTTCTTCCAACTGTAAGTTTATCCATTGCCTCTTGAACTAGTTCTTCAGTTCTTGTATCAACATTTGAAGTAGCTTCATCTAATATTAAAAATGGTGTCTTTTGAAGCATTCCTCTTGCTATTGTTAGTAATTGTTTTTGTCCTGCTGATACTTCATCTCTTTCAGAAATTACTGTATCTATTCCATGAGGTAAAGTTTCAATAAAGTGCTCTAAACCAACTATTTTGCATATTTTTTTTACTTGATTATCTGTTATATTTTTATTGTTATAAACAATATTTTCTTTTACAGTTCCTTCAAATAGCCACGTATCTTGTAATACCATAGTAAATAAGCTATGTATGTTTTCTCTTGTTAATTCTTTTGTTGAAACTCCATCTATTATAATTTCTCCTGAATTTATTTCATAGAATTTCATAAGTAAATTTACAAGAGTGGTTTTTCCTGCTCCAGTAGGACCAACTATTGCAATTTTTTGTCCTGGTTTTGCTATTGCGCTAAATCCATTAATTGTTGGTTTGTCATTGTTGTCATATTGAAATACTACATCTTTAAATTCTATACTTCCTTTTGCATCTTTTAATTTTAATATTTTAGTAAACCCTTTTTCGTCTTGCATTTCTTTTTCGTCTATAAATTCAAACACTCTTTCTGCAGCAGCTGCTGTTGATTGAAGTGATGTCATTGCTTGCGCAATTTGTGAAAGTGGAGATGTAAATAGTCTTACATATGTTATAAATGCAACAATTACACCAAATGAAATTTGATTATTCATTGTTAAAAGTGCACCCACTATACATACTGCAACATATCCAAAATTTCCTATAAAATTCATTATTGGCTGCATTAATCCTGATAAAAATTGACTTTTTCTATTTGCATTGTAAACTCTTTTGTTTAAATCATCAAATTTTTCATTAGCAGATTTTTGACCATTATAGACTTTTACAACGTTTAATCCAGAATAAATTTCTTCTATATGTCCATTTAGTTCTCCTAGTTCTTCTTGTCTTGCAATAAAGTATTTTTGTGATTTTCCTAAAATTGCGAACATTAAAACAAACCCTATTAATGATGAAAGTATAGCAGTTATTGCCATAATTCCGTTAGTGTAAAACATCATTATTATAGTTCCAATAAATAATGTTACACTGCTTACTAATGTTGCAAGTGACTGGTTCATACTTTGAGCAATTGTATCAACATCATTTGTTACTCTAGATAAAACATCACCTGTTGAATTTTTATCAAAATAGCTAAGTGGTAATTTATTTATTTTTTTAGATATGCTAGTTCTTAGCTTTTTTGCAAACCTATTTGCAACATCAGTCATTGCAATTGATTGAATAAATGTGAAAAGTGCACTTACAGTATATGTAATTGCAAGGCCTAACGATATTCCTTTTACTGCATTCATATCCATTGCAGGGCTCATTATCCCTTTTGAAATTTCGTCAGTTAACTTTGATAATCTATTAGGTGCACTAATAGAAAGTATTGCTCCTGCAATTGCTAAAATTAATGCAATTACTATTAATACCATTTGTGGTTTTAGTTCTTTAAATAGTCTTTTTATTGCTCCTTTAAAATCTTTTGCTTTTTCCGCAGGAGCACTTCCCATTCCTGGGCCATTCATCTTTCTAGGAGTTCTTCTAATATTATTATTCTCTTCCATTTTCTAGTTCCTCCTTTGTAAGCTGTGATAATGCAATTTGTCTATATACTTCGCAGTTTTGCAAAAGTTCTTTATGAGTTCCCATTCCCACAATTTTTCCATTGTCTAAAACTATTATTTTGTCTGCATTCATAATTGTTCCTATTCTTTGAGCAACAATTACCATTGTGGCAGTTCCTTTAGTATACTCATTCAATGCTTTTCTTAAAATACTATCTGTTTTATAATCAAGTGCTGAAAAACTATCGTCAAAAATGTATATTTCTGGGTTTCTTGCAATAGCCCTTGCAATTGAAACTCTTTGTTTTTGTCCCCCTGATAAGTTTGTTCCACCTTGTGATATATTTGTTTCGTATTTTTCTTCCATTTTTTCAACGAAGTCTTTTGCCTGTGCTACTTCTAATGC
>CAKPOC010000012.1 GCA_934169535.1 uncultured Clostridia bacterium
GAAGGTTATACAGTAATAAGTATGACAGGAAATTATGAGCAATTGAAATTAAAGAATTTAGATGAGAAAAATGAAGAAAATGAAAGATAATTTTTAGGTGGAGTAATTAATTTTACTCCACCTTTTACAAGCTAACAATAAACTAGTTCTGAATATATAATTTCTTCAGCAGAATGCTTATAGTTATTCATAAGCTCAGTCCACTTCAATGGGTCAGTATCCTTTAAATTTTCATCAATAGGATTTTTTTCTAGCATTAGTTTCATAAGTATTTCAAGCCTTTCTTTAGCCTGTATATCAGTATCTACAATATGTTTCATTAAAGCACCATCTAAAAGCATTAAAGTATATTCAGCCTTTTTATGCTCTTTCAAATATTGTAATCTTAAATGTCCATACTTTCCAATATGATAATAATTTTTATAATTTTCTTTTTCTAAATATAAATCAGGAATATAATAATCTCCTTCTCTGTGATATGTAATTTTACTATTCATATTCGCACTGGGGTGAGTATTTTGTCATCTTACGAATTGATTTGGCGTCTTATAGTTTTATTATTACTTAGTAATGATAACTCTGAAGATAGTCAAGAAACTCAAGATTAGTGAAAACCTAATCAAAGCGGTCTGGTCAACCGCTTTATTTTTTTGCAAAAAAAATGAGATATGTGGTCAACATATCTCGAGCAATTGTCATCTTACAAACAACTCTCTTGCTTAAGCTAGATATAGTATACTATATTTTTTATTATATGTCAAATGTTTTAAAAAAATTCATTTTAAACTTGATTTTAGACAAGTGAAAATTCAAAAAAGTTATCATAGGCAAGGAAAAATATGTTATCCTTTTTATCCTCATATTTACTAATTATTATTTTGAGTTTTCTTAGAAGTTCATAAAAAGAAGAGCTTATAATTTATAAGCTCCTCTAAAAAATTTACTTTTATGGGATTAATACTATTCCGTAATTATAGCCTAAAGCTTCTGTTCTTCCCTTTCTTCTTCTAAATTTTCTCGTAACTACTTTTTCATTATCTGTTTTTTCGTCTGTTACAATCTCTTTATCAAAAAAGAATATGTTATTTAGTAATACGGGCTCAATATCTTTAAACTCACTTTCAAATTTATCTAAAGCGTATGGATTAGTTTCATCGATCCATTCCAAGATAGTATCAAACTCGCTACCTGTAACTAAATGGCTGTCATAATTGGAATTAGTAAATTTGGAAATTGCATTTTTGGATTCAGTTATTTTTTTATTTTCTTCTACATATTTTTCTGAATTTACAAATTTAATTACATTAGAATTTTTATTTTCATTTATAGACATTGGATATCTGGAAACGTACATTCCGGAATACTTTTCAATTCTTGATACTAAAAAAGCATCAATATCATCTTTATATTTATTTTCAAAATTCTTTTCTTGTTTCCAATTTCTTTTTCCAAATTTTACTTTGCATCCACTTGGTGTTACTCCATTTTCCTTTAAATTGTTAATTGGTATATAAACTATTTGATCATAGTTTTGCCCTAAAAAATCAAACATTGTGTCATCATTCCAATTAATTTTTTTTACTTCATTTTCTGGTATGTTATAGCATACCAAGCCTTTAGAAATTACATTTTCGGTTCTTCTTTTAGATACAGTCCATCCTACTGGAATAATTGCTTTGTTTTTTTCTCTATCTATATAAATAGAGAGTTTTTTAGCATACCTTCCTGCTATAATTAATGGATATTCCCTTCCCCCCATTTCTTTTGTGCTAACCTTTAGCACTTTTGTAAATTTTTCTTTCCGATTTTCCACTTTTGTACCTCCCTAAGATGTTTCTTATCGGATTTTACAAGACACTAATCAATGTGCCTAGGATTATATTTTACCATATTTTTGTATTTTTTGCAACTATATAAGGGCTATACCTTTTAGTATAGCCCCTATTTTTAGTTTTCTTCTATTTTATAGCTGTATGCTTCTGTATAATTCATTGGAGATGATATATAAGTTGTAGTCTCTTCTCCAGCTTTTGTTTCATTAATTACTCCGTTTAATTTTAGTATTTCGTTTTCTTCTTTATCTAATAGTGTTACTGTTATAAGCTTTGTAT
Organism: uncultured Clostridia bacterium; assembly: GCA_934169535.1. Taxonomy (GTDB): domain Bacteria; phylum Bacillota; class Clostridia; order TANB77; family CAG-508; genus CAG-245. Next base: position 2,112 of record CAKPOC010000012.1, read on the forward strand.
TTACATCTTCTTCTGAGTCATTTCTTACTTTTATTATAAAGTCTGTTTTATTATCTTTAGATTCTAGTTTTGCTTCTTCTAAAGTTAAATTTCCTAGCTTTTTTTCGCCTGTAATTTCGCTACTTACATTTATAAAAGTTCCTTCTTGGTCTTCTTTAACCCATTCTATGTTAGTATCTTTTAATGTAACTTCATTAATTTCGTTTTTATCTGTTTTGTTTTTGTTTATAACTATTGCAATTACAGCTCCTGCTATTGCGACTGCTACAATTACAGCTATAATAATTATTATTGTTTTCTTATTTTTCAACTTTTATCTCCTTATTCTACATAATAGTATGTGTCATTATTTGCATCAATTCTAGCAGTCCATGTCCTTGTACTATTTCCTGCTACATCCCACACCACAGCATACATATATACAACTGTTCCTGTTGTTATTTTTGATGATGTTGCTTGAATTCTTTTAGCTGTTCTAACTTCTCCTCTTTTACTTCCATACATCGGAACTATATCAATGTCTCCTATATATGTGTATCCAGAATCACCTTCTACTTTAAAATATCCCGATACCTTTGCTATTCCCGATGCAGTAGGATTTCCGTATTCTTGCATACTGTTTAACTGAAGGTATGCTGTGTTTAACTTCCTATCTACACTTATTGTCAGCAATCCCTTTGATATTTCTCTTGGAGGCGTCTTATCAATATTAGTTACATTATATGAAGTATATGCTCCTGTTTTAGAACCATATTTTAATCTTGCATACACTGTTACATTTTCTTCTGATACTGTAATTGAACTTCTTGTTGTCCAATTTGCCTCTACTGTAGGGCTTCCTGTTGTCATTTGTATTACTGCGCCTGCATTTACGGCTGTTGGCGCACTTACCGTTACTATTACACTTTGATTTGTCCAGTTTGTATTACTTGGCGAGAAGTTTGCAGAAGTTAAGCTTAAATCTATTGAAGGTGCATTTTGTTCCCACTGTGCATATACATCTGTACTTGCACCTGTTGGTCTGTAAGTTTCTCCTGCATTTCCTATTTTCATTCCACCTGATGCTGCAGTGTACCAACCTTTTAATGTGTAACCAGATCTTGTGATTGTTGGAAGGGTTATTGCCGATTGTGAATACTGCGCCGTTAATGTTCCATTTGACGTTCCAAATGTGTAGGTTGAGCCTGAAATTGAGCCTCCTCCTGATAAGCTCCAGCCTGTGAAAGTAAAGCTTGAATATCCTGATTCATCTGCATAAGTTCCATCATTATAATTAAAGTATACTCTTCTTTTTGCAGGTACTGTAGGATTTGATATTGTTATAGTACTTCCTGCATTTCCTGAATAGCTTGAATTTCCATTTAATGTTCCGCTTCCAGCATTTACTGTTACAGTTGAAGTTACAGCATTTTGTTCCCACTGTGCATATACATCTGTGCTTGCACCTGTTGGTTTATAAGTTGCTCCTGCATTTCCTATTTTCGTTCCACCTGATGCTGCAGTGTACCAACCTTTTAATGTGTAACCAGATCTTGTGATTGTTGGAAGGGTTATTGCCGATTGTGAATACTGCGCCGTTAATGTTCCATTTGACGTTCCAAATGTGTAGGTTGAGCCTGAAATTGAGCCTCCTCCTGATAAGCTCCAGCCTGTGAAAGTAAAGCTTGAATATCCTGATTCATCTGCATAAGTTCCATCATTATAATTAAAGTATACTCTTCTTTTTGCAGGTACTGTAGGATTTGATATTGTTATAGTACTTCCTGCATTTCCTGAATAGCTTGAATTTCCATTTAATGTTCCGCTTCCAGCATTTACTGTTACAGTTGAAGTTACAACTTTTTGCTCCCATTGAGCATATAACATTGTGTTAGCTGTTGGTGTATATTTGCTTCCACCATCTGCTACTTTTTTTGCCCCTGTTGCTGAGCTATACCAGCCAATAAATGTATAACCATCTCTTTGAGGAATTGGCAAAGTTACACTTCCTTGTGTATATTCAGCAACTATTTTCGCATCTCTGCTTCCAAATGTGTAAGAATCACCTGAAATTGCGCCTCCGCCATCCAATTTCCAATTGGTGAATTCATATGTAGAACTTAAACTTGTGGAAACTGCTGTTCCATAGTTAGGGTTAAGCGTTACAATATATCCGTCTGGTGGATTTGGAGCAGGAATTGTAATTTTGCTTCCTTTTTTACCAGTGTAACTTGCATCTCCATTTAAAGTTCCTATTCCTGCGTCCACTGTTAAAGTGTATTGCGCAGTTGTAATATTTTCATTATTAAATTTTCCTGTTAGCTCTTTTTCTAGATCTTCCTTGTCTTTTTCTACCTCGCTTATAGTTTCGTCGGTTTTTCGCTTTGAATCTTTAGTTTTTTGTATTAAACCATTTTCTCCTACCACTAAACTAAGCGAAACACCTGCCAAAATTAGAAGGACTATTATGGTAACTACTAGCGAAATCATTGTAATACCAGCATTTTTATGGGCATTTAAAATGCTGCTTTCTCTCTTTCTCCTTACAGCGCCAAGGCTTTTGCGTTTCATTTTATATTTATTCATTTTCTTTTGCTCCTTTGCATTTAACTTTTGCAATTTTATATTAGTCTTACTATTAATTAGAATTATACCGATAAAGCAATAGCTAGTCAAGGCTCTCTCAAAAAATTTAATAAAATTGTAATTCAATTTAAACTGTTTGTTTTTCTTTAATTTTAAAATTAAAATGTGTACATGCTTTTTGAATTTCTATTATTGCAATTGGAGATATTGAAATTAATGCAGTTACAAGCCATTGAATATTATTTAGAGGAACTAAGCTAAAAATTTTAGCAAAGCTTGGAATTACAACCACCACTATTTGTAAAAATGTACCTAAAACTAAAGCTCCTATTATAAATTTATTTTCAAATATTCCACATTCAAATATGCTTTCTTTGCTTTTTATGTTTAAGCTATGCACAAGTTCAATTATTCCTATTGAAACAAAAGCCATTGTTCTTCCAACTTCTAAGCCCCACAATTTATTTCCCATAGAAAATGCAAGCAATGTTAATGCTCCTATCATAATTCCTTCAATTATAATGCTACTCCAAAGTCCATCTGCAAAAAAACTTTTAGCTGGGTTTCTTGGCAATCTATTCATTATATCTTTTTCTGGCTTTTCTAATCCTATTGCTATTGCAGGAAGAGAGTCTGTAACTAAGTTAACCCATAAAAGCTGAATTGCCAAAAGTGGTGATTTCATTCCTAAAATTAAGCCCATAAAAATTGTAACTATTTCGCCTATATTTGTTGCTATTAAAAAGTGCACCGCTTTTTTTATATTATCATATATTGTTCTTCCTTCTTTTACAGCTTCTACAATTGTTACAAAATTATCGTCTGTAAGTACCATGTCTGCGGCATTTTTGGCAACGTCAGTTCCTCCTTTTCCCATGGCTATTCCAATATCCGCATTTTTTAGTGCAGGGCTATCGTTTACGCCATCCCCTGTCATTGCAACAATTCTGCCTTTTGATTTAAATGCTTTTACAATTCTAACTTTATGGTCTGGCGATACTCTTGCAAACACAGAATATTTCATTATGTTATTTTCCAGTTCACTTTGCGACATTTTTTCTAAATGAGCTCCGTCAATGCTTAAATCACCCTTGTTTAATATTCCAAGTTGTTTGGCTATTGCATTTGCAGTATTTAAATGGTCTCCCGTTATCATAACTGTTTTTATTCCGGCTCTCTTGCAGGTTCTTATCGCCTCCTTTACTCCATCTCTTGGTGGATCAATCATTCCAACTAGTCCTACAAATGTTAAATTATTTTCTACTGTTTGTGAATTTATGTTGCTTGGCAAATTTTCTACGTCTTTATATGCTACTGCTAAAACTCTTAATGCGTTATCTGCCATTTTATTGTTCTCGTTTTCTATTTTATAAATTTTATCATATATACTTTTTATGGTTCCTTTTTCATAGTACTTCTCACATCTTTTTAGAAGCACATCTGGCGCACCTTTAGTAATAATTCTATAACCATTTTCTACTTTATGAATTGTAGTCATTAGCTTTCTTTCAGAATCAAACGCAATTTCATTTATTCTAGGCATATTTTTGTATAATGTTTCTTTTTCTAAATTCTCCTTTTTGGCAGCTTCAATTAATGCTATTTCTGTTGGATCAGAAGAGTCTGTGCACATCGTCAAAAGCTCTAATATTGCAGATTTATCTTCCATTTCTCCTTCTGCGTTTCTAAGTTCTACTACTGTCATTTTATTTTTAGTTAGGGTCCCTGTTTTGTCTGAACAAATTACGCTACTTGCACCTAAAGTTTCAACTGCTGGAAGTTTTCTTATTATTGCATTTTTTCTAGCCATTCTTGTTACACCTATCGAAAGCGTAATTGTAACTATTGCTGGAAGGCCTTCTGGAATAGCTGCAACAGCTAATCCTACAGATGTCATAAACATTTCGACAATCGGAATTTTTTTAAATATTCCAATTACAAAAATCAAAACGCAAATTACCATACATACCATTGCTAAAGTTTTTCCTACTTCTTCTAGCTTCTTTTGAATTGGAGTTTCTGTATTTTCTTCTTGCATTATCATTCCCGCAATTTTTCCTACTTTTGTGTTCATTCCTGTTTCAGTGCATACTGCAATTCCTCTTCCATTTACTACAATTGTTGTAGCAAATGCCATATTCTTCATGTCACCTATTGCTACATCTTTGTCCAATATTATATTAGAATTTTTGCTACTTGCCAGGTTTTCTCCTGTCAGCGCAGATTCTTCAATTTTCAAATCAAAGCTTTCTAATATTCTGCAATCTGCTGGGACAAAATTTCCCGCTTCTAAAATTATGATGTCACCAACTACAACATCTGAAGATGGCAAACTTTTTATTTTCCCATTTCTTACAACCATAGCTTTGGGCGCAGATAACTTTTTTAGCGCTTCAAGCGATTTTTCTGCTTTTTCCTCCTGCACAAGACCCATAATTGCATTAAAAATTACAATTGCAATTATTATAATCGAATCTATATAGTCACCATCCCCTGTTGTCTTTGATACTATTGCCGAAATTATTGCCGCACAAATTAGAGTAATTATCATAAAATCATTAAATTGCTTTATAAATTTTACAAATATACTTTCTTTCTTTTTTTCTTTAAGTTCGTTTTTTCCTTGCGTCTCTAGCCTATTTTTTGCCTCCTCCTCCGTAAGACCCGTCCTACTATTGGTCTTTAGCTCTTTTAATATTTGCCTTGTTTCCTTAGTATGCCACACTATCAATTCCTCCTTTGCTTGTACTTTTTAAAAATATATTCGCATGGCATAAAAAATATACACCCAAATTGGGTGCATACTATTTTTTTAAATTTATTGATAATAATTTACTTATTCCTTTTTCCTCCATTGTAACCCCATACACAGTGTCCGCAATTTCCATAGTTCCTTTTCTGTGAGTTATAACTAAGAACTGCGTTTCTTTGCTAAATTTTTTCAAATAATTAGCATATCTTGCTACATTTACATCGTCTAAAGCCGCTTCTATTTCATCTAGTATGCAGAATGGAGCTGGGTTTATTTTTAATATTGAAAATAAAATTGCAATTGCAGTAAGTGCTCTTTCTCCCCCTGAAAGAAGAGTCATATTTTCTAGTTTTTTTCCTGGTGGTTGTGCCTTTATTTCAATTCCACACTCTAAAATGTTTGATTCATCTTCTAATATTAGCTCTGCTTTTCCTCCACCAAATAGTTCTGCAAATACTTCATTAAAGTTTTTATTTATTTGCTTAAATCTTTCTTTAAATTGAGTTTGCATAGTCGAAGTCATTTCTGATATTACCCCTCTTATCTTTTTTATAGATTCTTCGATATCATAGCGTTGCTCATTCATTGAATTGTATCTTTCTTGCATTTTTTTGTACTCTTCTATTGAATCTATATTGATTGGTCCTAGTCCGGCCATCTCTTTTCTAAGAGTGCTACATATTTTTTGTGCTTCTGCTATGTTTTCAGGTTTCTTATAATTTTCACAATTATTAGGCGTAATTTCATATTCTTCCCACAATTTGTTTATAAGATCTTCTGTGTCCTGCTCAATTTTTTGTTTTTTGCTTTCTATTTTTATAATTTGTTCTTTTAAGCTATTTATAACTTCGTATTGTTGTTCTACTTCTTTTTCAAATTTAGTTAATTTTTCTGAAGACTCTTGTTTTTCATTCTTTACTTTTTCTATCGTCTCAGAACTATTTTCAACCGAAGCTTTTATTTCATCAATTTTATTTCCAAGGTTTAATATTAATTCTTCTTGTTCTTTAGTATTTTCTTTAATTTGCTCAATCTCACTTTTCTTAAGTTCTATAGAATCTTTTGCATTTTTTACATCTGCATTTATTCTTTCTAGCATTTCTTCCATAGAATTACTGCTTTCGTCAAATGAATTAACAGATATTTTCAAGTCCATTATGTCAGTGTTTAAATTATCTATATAGTTTTGAGTTTCTTTATTTTTGCTTGCATACTCTTCTACCTCTGCATTTAAAACTTTTATTTCATTTTCTAATTTTGCAATTTCTTCATTTAATGTGCTCTTTTCAATTGTTAGCTTATCTTTTTCTTGTTTATTTTTTTCAATTTTTTCTTTTAAATTCGACATTGCATTTTCATTTTTTAATACTGATTCATTTTGCATTTCAAGCTCTTGCTTTTTAGTTGCATAACTTATTTCTATTTCTTGAAATTCTTTTGTAAGTCTTGCACAGTCTTCAATTATTTGCGTTGATTCTGTAGAATATTCTTCTTTTTCGCCTTTTAGTTTAGATATTTTTTCATTCATTTTTTGAAGTTCTTTAGTAAGTTCTTCTATTTCTCTGCTTCTTCCTAAAATATTTACAGTTTTAGTTTGAACTGATCCTCCAGAAATTGCTCCAGTTGAATTTATAATGTCACCTTTTAAAGTAACTATTCTAAACGAATATTTATTTTGCTTAGAAAGTGCTATTGCTGCATTCATATTTTCTACAACAACGGTTCTTCCTAAAAGACTTAAAATTATGCCTTCGTATTTTTTATTGTATTTTACTAAATCTGATGCAATTCCAATAACGCCTTCTACGTCATTTTTTATTAACCTGTCTAATTTTTTGCCTTTTACTGATGATATTGGAAGAAAACTTGCTCTTCCCAAATTATTTGTGCGCAAATACTCTATTAATTTTTTTGCATCTTCTTCTTTTTCTGTTATTATGTTTTGCATACTTGAAGCCAGACACATTTCTATAGCTATTTCATATTCTTTATCTACAGAAATTAAGTTTGCTAAAACTCCCTCTACACCTTTTTTTAAAATGCTATCTTGTTCGCATGCTTTTAGTATTTGTTTTACACTTTTGCTATAGCCTTCTTTTTCTTTCTCTGTTTCTATTAAAAACTTACATCTTGATTCTTTTATTCTATATTCTTGTCCTAACTTTATAAGTTCGTCTTCATATTTTTTTATATTTTCAAAAACTTTTTCTTTTTGCTCATTTACTAAATTAATTTCTTTTTCTTTTTGCTTTTTGGTGTTTTCTATTTTCAAAAATTCTTTTTCTATTTCTTGTGACTTGATTCTACCAGAATCAATTTCTGAAATTATATCAGAAAGCTCACTTTTTAATGTTGTAACTGTTTTTTCTATTGCTTTAAAATTTGCTTCATTAGCACTTACTTTAGATAATTTATCATATTTTAAGTCTATATCTTGCTCTATTTTTTGTTTTTTACTTTCAATCTCAATTTCTTTTGCTGATGCTTTCTCAAGTATTTTTTCTAGTTCATTCTGTTTTTCTTCAAGCTCTTTTGCAAACTTTTCTCTATTTTGTGCTAAATTTTCCTTTTTAGATGCTCTGCTTTCTTTTTCTTCTTCTAGATCTTTTATTTTTGTATTTAAATCTGCAATTTCATTTTCTAGTCTTTGAGCATTTGCAGAATTATTTATCATTTTTTCATTAGAAACACTAATTTGTGAGTTTATTTGTTCTATTTTGTTTTTGCTTTCATAGCCTATATTTTGAAGTTCTTCTATTTGCTTTGTTAATTTTTCTATATTTTCTTTTAATTCTTGCTTTTTTGCTTGATTTTCCTCTTGCTTTTTATTTTCATCATTACTTTGGTTATTTAGTATTTCTAAATCTGCAACTATTTGAGTAAGTTTTTCTTTATAAGAATTTATATTATACACAAATAGTCCAATTTCTATGTCTTTTAGTTCATCTCTTAGGCTAAGGTATTTTTTAGCTTTTTCTGACTGAATTTTTAAAGGATCTAATTGGCCTTCTATTTCTTGCAAAATATCATTTATTCTTAATAAATTTAATTTTGTTTGTTCAAGCTTTTTTTCAGATTCTTGTTTTCTTGTTCTATATTTTACAATTCCAGATGCTTCTTCAAATATGTGACGTCTGTCTTCTGATTTGTTGCTTAAAATCTCATCAATTTTTCCTTGTCCTATTATTGAGTAACCGTCTTTGCCAATTCCTGTATCCATGAATAGTTCTACTATGTCTTTTAATCTGCAAGGGACTTTGTTTATAAAATATCCAGTTTCTCCGCTTCTATATATTTTTCTTGTAACAGTAACCTCGTTATATTCTATTGGTAGTCTTCCGTCAGAATTGTCTATTATTATAGACGCTTCTGCAAATCCTAATGATTTTCTATTTTGAGTTCCTGCAAAAATAACATCTTCAGATTTTCCGCCTCTTAGTTGTTTCATGCTCTGCTCACCTAGTACCCAACGAATACTATCTGATATGTTACTTTTTCCAGAACCGTTTGGCCCTATTACACCTGTGATTCCTGGTCTAAATTCTAATACTGTTTTATCTGCAAAAGATTTAAATCCCTGTAGCTCTAATCTTTTTAAGTACATTTTATTTTTATATAATCAAACTATCCAAAAAATCATTTATTAATTTTAGTTGATTATTCCCTTTCTTTAATTTTTGACACTATGCTTAGTATTATATAAAACCCAAAACAAAAAATCAACCTTACGGCTGATTTTTGTAATTTTCTGTTTAATTTAATAATATTACTTTATTTATTTTGCTTATTATTCTCTTTCTTCAGGATTTTCTTTTTCATCCTTTTCTAATTCATCTTCTACTTTTAAATTATCCTTATTTTTTACTTTGCTTAATTTTTCTTGATAATCTTTTTCACTTTCTGCATTTACTCTTTGAAGCATATCAGCAAGAACTGGTTTTTGTAAGTATTTCCAATATTCTTCATGTTCTTTTGCCAATGTCTTTGCTGTAACTATATCTGGAATTTCTTCCTCATTTTCTTCTTTTATTATTGGAATTTCTTGTGTATTTTCCATATTCTCTTCTTTGTCTTTATGAGAGAATAAACCTTTTATTTTGCTAAACATTCTTGAGAAGAATCCTGGTTTCTTGTAATCATATTTTTTTAATGCCTTAATTTGCTCTTCATCTTCTATTATATTTATGTTTGCTTTTTCTGGTTTAATGTCTTTATAACTTTGTTCTAGTTTTATTTCATGTTTTGGCATACCTATTGCAGCTAATATATCTTCTTGTTCTTTTATTTCTTCGTTATATTGGTTTACTTTTTCTTCTAAACCTTCTCCTATTTTGTCAAAAGAAATATTATTTTTTTCATCCATTGAAACATTTTCTAGCATTAAATCTATTTTATTTCCAGGAATGCTTAAATAATCGTTTTGGAAATCAAATAACTTTTCCATATATGCTTTTTCTAATTTTTCTTTAGCTATATTGTCATTTCCTTCAAATAAATTAATGTCATTTTTTGCTTTTAAAACTTCAACAAATTTTTCTTTTACTTCTGGTTTAGTTTTTGCGACTTCTTCTATTTGTGCTTTTATTTCATTTACTAAATTTAATTCTTTTTCTGTCTTTTCTTTAGAAGTATTTGCCTTTTCTAATTTTGTTTTTGCAGAATTTAGTTTCTTTTGGTTATATAGTTTTTGTGCACTTTTAATAAACTCTGGATTTTCTTGTAATAGTTGTTGCATTAAATTTTCTATTTCTTCATTTAATTCTTTTACTTGAACTTTTAATTTTTTTAGTCCATTCTTTAACCTAGTTTTATTTCCTCTTATTCTTTGCTTTTCTTCTTCTAATTTTGCAACTTCTTCAGAATTAGGTTCATCTTTAAGAAGTTCTCTTGCTATATCTCCTTTTATTACCTCATATTCTTTAAAAGTTTTATCCATTTCGTTTCTTTTTTCTTCTAATTGTTTTTGGCATTCTTTTAAATTTTCACTTAATTTTAAATATTTTTCATTTAAATTAGTTATGTATTCTGTTTTTTCAGATGATAAATAATTGTTTAAATCCTCTTTCATTATTACTCCTCTTTCCTTATATTAATCCTCATTTTCTTCACATTCTTTTTCAAGTCTTTTTGTTTCTTCTAATAGTTCTTCAGCTTCAATTTTTAAGTTTGCTAACTTTTCTGCTGAAAAATTTATTTGTTCCTTTTTCATTTCATCCATAGTTATATGTCTCCTTATTTAAAATTCTCTCTATTTATAATAATACCATATTGCCTCTAATGTTTCAAGCATTTGACATAAAAAATATTAAATTTTAGGAAATGCCATTATTATTTTGCTCTAAAATCAATAGCAATTTGTATTTTCTTCGTTATTTTTTCATTTTTGTTTGTGATTTTGCACAATTTATCCGCATTTTTTCTTTGCTCATCTAATGGTACCCATGCAAAATATGAGCATACAAATTCTCCACATTTAGTAAAATCTTCTTCCATAAATGTCTCCTAAAATAGATTTTACTTTTAATGTTTACTTTTTTAATATTATTTATTCATTTTTTAAAATTAGATTTTTAATTGCTTTTGCTACTCCGCTATTGTTGTTACTTTCGGTTTCATAATCTGCAAATTCTTTTAAATATGGAGCTGCATTTTTCATAATGACTCCAACTCCTGCATTTTCTATCATATTTTTGTCATTTACATTGTCCCCAATAGCAATAACTTCTTCTTTTTTTAGGTGTAGAATATTAATCAATTTTTCTATTGCATACCATTTATCAACATTTTCTGCTGTTATTTCTGTGTAGAAATATTCTATCGTGTTCTCTTCTGTTCCAGTTTTTATTACTTTTCTGCTCATATGTTCAACATCTAATACATTTACTTCTTTAATTTCTTTTAATTTATTTATAATTCGTTCGAAAATTATTTTATTATCATCACAGATGTTCATTTTTAAAACATTCACATTATTTTCATTTATATAATCATATATATTGTTTGTTATTTTTATTTTAGTTCTGCTTTCATCTATTGTATTGTTATTTTCGTTTGCTAAATATAAAACATGATAACTTAACGTTTTAGCTATTATATAATCATCAGTATATATACTATAAAAAATGCTATTTTCTTCACAAATTTTAATTATATCTAATGCCTTTTTCTTATCAATTGCATTATTATATATATTTTTTTCATTTTTTATATCATATAAAGTTGCACCATTATTGCAAATTAAATATTCGTTAGAATTTATTTCCTTTGTAAAGCTCATTGCAGAGAACTTGTTTCTTCCTGAAGCAATAACTACTTTTATATTTTCTTTTTCTATTTGTCTTATTATTTCTTGATTTTCTTGTGATACTTTTCCGTAAGAATCTAATAATGTTCCATCTAAATCTATTGCAACTAATTTATACATATTTTTTATATAATATATTATAATACTATATTATATTCTCCTTTCCTTTTTTGTTTATTAATAATATACTAACTTTTATAAAAAATCAAATAGTTTTGCACATTTAATTTCTTAAGAAAAAATTTCCAGTTTATTTATTTTGTTTTCGCACATTCTATATATTGAAAAAGCAAATTTGTTTTTTCAAAAAATACAATTCACATTCTAGGAGGTGAAATATTATGGCACATTCTTCAAGCAATAGTAACTACAAAGTAGTTCCAGAAGCTGCTGACGCATTAAATAAATTTAAGTATGAAGTAGCTAACGAAGTTGGTGTAACTCTAAAAGATGGATACAATGGTGATTTATCTTCAAGAGATGCAGGTAGAATTGGTGGACAAATGGTTAAGAAATTAATCCAACAAGCTGAAAGCCAAATGAAATAGTTTTAGTTTAGCCCATAGGTTATTTGCTATTATTATTTAGACAGAATTTTAAGTTTTGTTATATATATTTGTTATGTTTTTTATTATTATTTTTATTCTATTTATTTAAGATAATGTTAAGCATAGTAAATACATAGGCAGAATTTAAGGTTCTGCCTTTTTTGTATAAAAATATAGCATATTCCATATTGTGAACTGCTATATTTTTACGTTTAGTTTTAGTTTATTTATTATAAATATTAAGCCTTTTAAGATATTTTTGAAACAAGTTTTAATGCTTTATATTCGTAGTTCTCATATTTTTCAATTGATTTTTCTAAAAGTTTTAAATATTTACTTGAGTCTTCCTTATATTTTAATTTGCAAAAACTTTGTATTAAACTTGTTTCTATTATTTTTTTGTTATATTTTACTATATCTGGGTTTATTATTATTGTTTTGTTTTTAGAATTTTTTATAAATGTTTCTTTCATTCTTTTTATGCTATAATCTTCAGGTGCAAATCCCATAAGAATTCGTATTTTTTCCATACTGTCTGCAATTTCTATTTGTGCTATTTCATCATACATTTTTTTAATTGCAGCACTGACAATTTCTACAGTTCCTGATTTTTTGTACCTTTGTGGCAAAAATAAATTTACCTCAGTTTCCTCTATATTTAACTTTGGGACATTTATGTTTTTATAGTTAATATTTAAATTTAAGCTTTTTCCTAAAAGACTTATTGTTAAATATTTTTTTATTTCTGCTGGTTTAGTTATATCTATTAATTTATTTTTTATATTTGCCATTGTTGCCCCTCCTTTAAACATTTGTTTGCCATTTACTTTACATATATTATAACTTTTTTTATCATTTGTCAATAGTTTTTGCAAACATTTTTTTGTATTTTCAAAATTTCTTTAATGTCCAGTTCTAGGAAGCTTTTTTCCACTTTTTTGATTATAAATAATCGTGTTTTTTTCCATGTCCTCACTTATTTTTTTATCTTTATATTCCGCTTCTAAAATACTATAATTTTTTATTTTTTCATTATCTTTTAGTGTTGCAGACTTTGTAAATATTTGTAAGTCTTCTACATTTTCAAAATCTTGTGGTACGTTTTTAAATTCAATTTTTATCTCGCTTATTTTTTCTCCTTGGCTAAGTTTTATTTTTTCAAATTCTATTAAGTTATTTATTTTTGTATCCAAATCTTCTTCTAACAAAATATAATTATCTGCTTGGTTCGTTTTATAATAAACATCATATTTTGTTTCATGATTATAAGTTCCTACATACATTTTTGTTAATTTTACTTTTGTTATATCTACTACATTGTAAAATGTAAGTTTATCTAGCCCTGTATTTCCAGTATTTTTAATCCTTACATTATACTTAAGTTCCTCATCTGAGCTTATTACATTTTTGCTTTCTATTTTAAACTCTGCGTTTGGCTCTTCTTTAATTTCTTCTATTATCTCATCTGGAATTTCCGGTTCTTCCTTTAGATCTTCTTTTTCATCTATTTCTGGTATTTTTTCTTCTTCGTCTTTTGTTTTATCTTTTTCTGCTCTTTCTAGAATTTTATATGCAATATTTACTGCTTCACTTAGTTCTGGTTTTGTTTCTTCATCTTTCTTATTTTGATTTTCAACAATATTTTCATCTTTTTTATTCTGTTCTACATTTTTAATTACTTCTTCATTTTGATCTTTGTTATTTTCTATTTCATTATTTTCAAAACCCTGTTCTTCAGCAACATTTTCTACAATATTTACCTCTATATTTATAGCTTCCTCATTATTTTCTAAATCAGCTGTTTCTTCGTTTTCAATTTCATTATTTGTTATATCTTTATTTTCTGCTTCCCTTATTCTCTCATATAACAAGTCTTTTGAATACTTCCTTTCTGTCCATACTAATGCAAGTTTTGTAGCAGTGTATGCTTCTACATCAAAATTTGTATTCAATTCTTCTTTACTTTTTCTAGGATATCCTTCATTTAAAATATAATTTATGTCCTTATTTTCGCTTTCTTGTCCTGCATTAATTATTTTTTTATCTATCTCATAAATAACATCTTCTCCATCAAATTTTATCTCTTCCTCTTTTACTTGCCATTCTTTTTCTTCTTCATTGTAATATTCAAATTTCATTTTTTCCTTTATTATCTCATTTGCAAAAACGCTTGATATAGGCATTAAAATTGCAGCTATTTGAACTGCTATTAAAAATTTTTTCATTACTTATTCTCCTTTACTGTATTTCTTTTGCCTTAACACAAAGTCGTACATTTACTTTGTTATTAACACATGTAATTAATGTCAATTCATTGTTTTTAGTATTTTCGAATTCATTCCAGTCAGTGTCTAGTATTTCATTAATTTTGAATACTTTATATTTTCTTGCCTTTTCGCCTACTTTGTAAAATATTTCATCTCCTATTTTTAACTTATCTAAATTTTCAAAATAGTTGTTTCTTTCACCTCTATTATGTGCTGCCAGTCCTACATTTCCATCAAACGTAGAAGTTTCTTCTATGTGCCCCACATAGTTTTCTAAAATTTCTTCAGAACTTCCCTGTTTTACTTTTGCCTCTACATTTATGACTGGAATTTTTAAAGTTCCTAATACCTCATCTTCTTTTTTTATTTTTTCTTCTGTTCTTTCAGACTCCTCCTCATATGTTTGTTTAATATCTGTATTATTTTCGCTTATCTCTTCATTTTTCCATTCTACAAAATTTTTCTCTTGCTCATTTTTTATAATTTTAGTATCTTTTACTCCCATATAAATTATTGAACCAAAGAAAACAAGCGCAATTAATAAAACAAATATTGTTTTGCCGATATTTGTGTTTTTCATAATGTTCCTCTTCTTTCTGGATTTTTGTTAGAAAAAAATTTTTAAGAAAAAATTGGAGGCAAATATAAAAAACTTATATAATTACCCCCAAATTTTATTTAATTTACTATGCTTCTGGTTCTAATAAACCAAAATTTTTATTGTCTTTTAATCTGTATATTACATTTACCTTTTGTGTATCAATGTTTACAAAAGTTAAAAATTTATCTTGTGGTCTTCCTTCTAGTATTGCTTTTGCATCTTCTGGTCCCATTGGTTTTATGCTATAATAAATAGTTTTTAAAATTTCATCTGTTATAGCATTTTCTTCGCCTCTTGAAGCTTCTTTTACTCTTATTGATTCAGTCATGTTTTGTTTATCTTTTTTTGTTTTTTGCTTTCTTATTTGACCTTCTAGTATGTCTATATTTTTATCAATAGAAGCATATAAATCTTTGCTTGCTGTAACTGCTCTAAAAGAATTTCCTAGGCCGGAAATTTGCATTTCTGCAACCTGTTCTCCGCCTTCTTTTTTTAGTGTTACAAATAAATCTATATCTTCTTTTTCAAAATATTTTTGTAATCTTTCTGATTTTGTATCAATATAATTTTTTATTGAATCTGTTGCCTTTAGTTCCTTTTCTATAATTTTTATGTTCATAAAAATCGCTCCTTTCAAATTTATCTAATTGTTTTGCAACTATGTTGTAATCTCATTATATATGGTTTATCTATTTTTTGCAAGTCATTTTACTTAATTTGTTCTATATGATTTATTGTATAATACCCATTTTTTAAATTTACTTCAATTACATCTAGCCTTATAAATTTATTTTCTTGCTTATTTTTATACAAATAATACTTTACAGCCTTTTCTAAATGTTTCTTCTTTACTTTATTTACAGCTTCTGCAGGCCTTCCAAATTCTTGGCTTGTCCTAGTTTTTACTTCTATAAATACAAGCTGACTAAAGTCTTTTGCTATAATGTCTATTTCTCCTTGTTTGCAAGAAAAATTTCTTTCTAAAATTTTATAGCCTTTTCTTTGCAAATACTTAGTTGCAACATTTTCTCCAAATTTTCCTATTTCTGCATTTGCATACATATCTTTTCTCCTTTATGCTTATGATTTTACAAACATTCCTTTTTCGTCCCTGGTAATTAAGCCCTCTAGTTCCATAATTGTAAGCTTTGTATTTACTTCTGAAATTTCTTCGTCTATTTCAAAAGAAATTTCTTCTGCATTCTTTGGTTTTTCTAAAATGCTATAAATTTTTTTGTATTGCGGTGCTACCTCCTTAGTTAAATTTATAGACAAATTTTCCTTTTTCAGGCTTTTTAATATATCTCCTGCCTTTGTTACCATCTGTGCCTTTATTTCTATTAAATAATCTATTCCACTACTATTTTTTTCGCCTAATCTTGTGGGAATAAAAAACACTTTTTTTGCTTGTTCATTTGCAATTCTTGCAGTAATTAAGCTTCCACTATTTTTTTTAGCTTCAATTATTAAAACAGCATCTGCAATTCCGCTAATTATTCTGTTTCTTTTTTGGTAACTATCTTTTTTTATCTCTTCACCATAATCTTTTTCAGAAATTATAAGTCCTCCTTCTTGTAAAATTTTATTGTATAACCATATATTTTCCTCTGGTACTACTTTGTCAAGCCCTGAGCCTATTACCGCAATAGTTTTTCCATTGCCGCAAAGGCCTCCTAAATGTGCACTTGTATCTACACCTAAAGCCAGTCCACTTATTATTGTTATTCCGCATTTTGATAAGTTGCTTGCAAATTCTCTTGCGTACTTTCTTGCATATTCTGAGCAATTCCTTGATCCTACAATTGCCACAATTCCACTAGGATTATTTAATAATTTGCTATCACCTTCAGCATAAATTTTGTCTGGTGCATTTTTTATCTTTAGTAATTCTTGTGAATATTCTTCGTCAAACCATTGAATCTCCATAAAAATCATCACCTTTCTTAATTTTTCCAATACTTTCTGTCTAAATTTCTGTACTGAATAGCTTCTGCTATATGTTTACTTTTAATATTGGTACTTTCTTCTAAATCTGCTATTGTTCGAGCGACTTTTAAAATTCTACTATATGCTCTTGAACTTAATCCTAATTTATCAAATGCTTTTTCCAAGATCTCTTCAGATTCTTTATCTAGCTTGCAAAATTCTTCAATTAGACTTGGGGTGAGTTCTGAATTAGTGTATATTCCTGCTTTTTTATATCTTTCCTTTTGTATGTCTCTTGCTGCATTTACTCTTTTTCTTATAATTTCTGACGACTCTTCTGGGATTGAACTTTTTAAATTTTTATAAGGAGTTTGTTTTACTTCTATTTGAATATCTATTCTGTCTAGTAATGGGCCGCTAATTTTGTTCATATATTTTGCAATTTTGTTTGGACTACAAGTGCAAGTTCTTTCTTCTGCGCCATAGTAGCCGCACGGACACGGATTCATTGACGCTACAAACATAAATTTACTAGGAAATGTTACACTTGAATTTATTCTGCTTATTGAAATTTTACCTTCTTCTAGTGGCGTACGCAAAAGTTCCAAAGTTTGCTTATTAAATTCTGGTAACTCATCTAAAAATAATACGCCTAAATGCGCCAAGCTTATTTCCCCTGGAATGGGGCTTTTGCCTCCTCCTATTAGTGAGACAGGCGTTACAGAATAATGCACATTTCGAAACGGCCTTTGGGTTATTAATGGCATTTCTTTTTCTAGTTTTCCTAATATGCTGTAAATTTTAGTGATTTCTAAGGCTTCTTCAAACCTAAGCTTGGGCAATATGCTAGGGATTCTTTGCACAAGCATTGTTTTTCCACTGCCTGGGCTTCCAATCATGCAAATTCCGTGAGCTCCTGTAACTGCCACTTCAATTGCTCTTTTTACGTTTTTGTGCCCTTTTACTTCTGAAAAATCCCCATAAAAATTGTCTGAATTATTCAATATTTTTTTCACATCAATATTGTAATTTTTAATTTTTAAATTGCCATTTAAGTAGTCTACAACCTCTTTTAAATTTTTAACAGCGATGGTATTTATTCCACTTACAATTGAGCCTTCATCTTTGTTTTCATATGGAATAATAATTTGGTTTATGCCTAGTTTTTTAGCCTCTATACATATTGGCAAAATTCCTTTTACTTTGCCAACTGTACCATCAAGAGATAGTTCACCTACTATTGCAACATTTTCTAAGTTACTTTCAATGTATCCAAAATTATATAAAAGCCCCACTGCCATAGGCAAATCAAAGCTTGTTCCTTCCTTTTTTAAGTTTGCTGGTGCAAGGTTTATAGTTATTTTTCGGCTTTCTAAATTAAAGTTTGAATTTTTAATAGAAGTTTTTACCCTTTCTTTGGCTTCCTTAACACTAGCATCTGGAAGTCCTACAATTTCCCAAGATGGAAGACCAGCAGATACATCCACTTGAACATTTACAAGGTAACCTTCTAGTCCATTTAAAGCTATGCTTTTTACTGTTGAAAACATTTGATTCCTTTCTGAAATAAAATTTTTGATTGAAATTTTTAGATTTAATATAGGGATAATTAGTAAAATAGCCCGGTTGCCCTGGGTCTAGGCATATTTAGCCCTTTTTTTGAAAAATTCCCGTTTTAGCCCGAGTTGCCCTGGGCAACTTTCGTATAGCCAACTACATAG
>CAKPOC010000013.1 GCA_934169535.1 uncultured Clostridia bacterium
AAGCAGGCTTGCCCCTACTGCTAACAAATAGCTTCTTTTATTTTCATTTAAAATAATATATAGTCCTTCAAATATCATTGGCAAAAATATAAATGAAGTAAGCTCTGCCACTGCCATTCTAATGTACATATCAGTTAATCTATATGGTGCAAAAATATAGAATATAGCTGCTAATATTGCAATATTACTTTTGGTTTCTTCATTATCAATTTTTTGCTTTTGTAAAAGTTTTAACACACATTTATACATAGTAAAGCCAGATAAATATGTTACTAAAAATAAAAAAACTTTTAATATGCTTTCAAAATTTAAATTAAATATTTTTAAAAGTAGCGGTAAAAATGCTGTAAGTGGGCTATAAAATAAATTCCAAGAATAGCCAAAATTGTTAAGCTCACCTGACATTATCATTGGTAAAAACTGCTTTTGGCTTAGTGTTTGCCATGTTCTAATTAGTCTACAAACGTGCTGAACTCCATCATCCTGATAAAGATTTAAATTTTTGAATAGAAGCGGAATGCTAACGATTATTGCTACTATTAATATAATTAAATAAAGTTTATATTTTTTAAATTTGTTTTTCATAAGAAAACCTTCCTAAATATTTTTATAAATTATAGCATTTGATAAAAAAAATAACAATACCGGCTTTCACAGTATTGTTACGAAAATTTTTTTAACTTATAGTACATTTATGGGTTTATAATTATTCCTCTGTATTAACTGCAACTACCTTTTTGCCATCATAGTATCCACAGCTTGGGCATACTCTATGTTGCATCATTTTTTCATGGCAATGTGGGCATTCTACTAAGTTTTTGTTTTCTAATTTCCATGTTGATCTTCTTAATCCTGTTCTTGCTTTTGACCATCTTCTTTTTGGTTGTGCCATTTTTATTCCCTCCTCGCTTATTTTGGCTTATGTATATATTTTGTTATATATCTAGTTTAATACGCACGCAACCGCTTGTGGCCACGTACTTTAGAATTATACTATCTTTTAGTGTGTTTGTCAATAGAAATCGCTTTATTTTCTATTATTCTTCTAAACAACTATCTAAATCTTTTATTATTTGCTCCTTATTCATGTTTTGACCTATAAATACAAGCTTTATAACTCTATCTCCATATTTTTCATCCCAGTCATTTGCAAGGTCTGGTTCTTGAGCTAAAATTTGTTCTTGCTCTTTTTTAGAAAAAGATGCAACCCATTCCCCTGATTGATAAGCTTGTACTTGTTTTCCTGCTTGTTCAAAAACATATGTTGCTTCTGGCTCATCTTTAAACCATAATACACCTTTACATCTTATTATATTTTTTGGCATATTACAAGCAAATTTGTCGAATTTATCTCTATTAAATGGTGCTCTTCTATAGTATGCAAATGTTCCTATACCATACTCTTCTGTTTCGCCTTCTGGCTCATCTTCTTCATTGTCTGTTCTATTTAATTCTTCAATCCATCCTGCAGAACTTGCAGCTTCATCAAAATCAAAAGCATTTGTATTTAGTATTTTATCCACATCAACTTTGCCATAATTTGTTTCTATTATTTCTGCTTTTGGTTGTAATTTTCTGATTATTAATTTTATTTTTTCTAGCTCTTCTTTTGAAATGCTATCTACTTTATTTAAGATTATTTTATTGCAAAATTCTATTTGTTGTATTAAAAGATTTTCTATGTCTTCGTCTTCTATTTTTTCTTTTACTAAATCTTTTCCACAACAGAATTCATCTCTTAATCTTAAAGAGTCTACAACTGTTACAACATTATCTAGTCTGCATATTTTAGGTAATCCATATTGCTCTGTTTGTTCTGATAATACTGTTATTGTTTGAGCAATTGGAAGTGGTTCACATATTCCACTTGCTTCAATTAAAATATAATCAAATTTTTTTGTAGCAATTAGATCTACTATTTGTTGCATTAAATTTGTTTTTAGTGTGCAGCAAATACATCCATTTTGAAGCGGAACTAGACTTGAGTCTTCCTCTTGAACTACTCCACCTTTTCCTATTAAATCTGCATCTATATTAATTTCACCAATATCATTAACAATTACAGCTACTTTATAGCCTTTTTGGTTAGATAATACATGGTTTATTAATGTTGTTTTTCCCGCACCTAAATAGCCTGTTAGAACAGTTATTGGCGTTACTTTTAATTTTTCCATTTATTTGTTTTCCTCCTCATATGCTTTTTTTATTGCTCTTACTAATTGGTCTGCACAAGAAGTTCCTTTACCTTGGCAATCAATTCCGCCTATTTTCCTTTCTATTTCTTCTACTGTCATTCCTTCTACAAGTCTTGGTATTGCCTGTAAATTTCCTGGACATCCACCAAAAAATTTTACATTTGTTACAACATTCCCTGTAAGTGTAAATTTTATTATTCTAGAACAAGTCCCTTCTGTTTGATATGTGTATTCCATAATTATTTCCTCCTAAATCCTTATATATTATAACAAAAATCTAGGACTATGTAAATAATCCTAGATCTATATTTTATTTCTTTTTGATAATAAATTTATCAAATGCAGAAAGTACTGCTGGCAATAATATAATAATTAGTATTGCAGAGCATAATGTTCCTGCCGAAATTGTTCTACAAATCATTGCTGCAATTGCAGAAGCAAATTTTCCTACTATTAATGTTACAAGTATTAAAATTGATGCAGAAGTTACTATTGTGTGAATTGACTTGTTATATGAGTTTATTATTGCTTCTTTAATACCCATAGTTTTTCTATGTTCTAGATAATATGAAGTATAAACAATTGCATAGTCTATTGTTGCACCCATTAATATACTTTGTACTATTAATAGAGCTATAAAGTATACAGGATCTCCTGATAATGATAAGAATCCCATTGTCATATATACTGCACATTGTATAGTTAAAACTAATATTAACGGTATTAATATTGATTTAAATGTTATAGCAACAACTACAAATATTGCAACCATTGTAAGAATTGTTATAAAGTTTAGCTCTCCTGCAAAGCTTTGGCTCATTTCATATGCCATTGGGGAATCTCCAATTATATATGCTTGTATTCCATTTTCATTAAACCAATCTTTAACTCTTTGAATAAAGTTTTGTGTGTCTTCATATTCCATTCCAAAGTCAGTATTTAATACTATTCTTGAATTTGAATCTCCTATAAGCAAATTTTTTGCATCTGCTACTGTAGTTTTAGCATCTATAATTTGCTGTTTCATGTCATCTTCAATAAAATCATCAAATCTTGAATTTGTTAAAATATCGTTATTTATAAAGTCTACAAATTTTTCTATTGTCATTGTCCAATTTTCATCATATTCGGTTTCACTGCCATAGTATATATATAATAAATCAATAGTATTTTTATCTATATTATCGGCAAGTTTTGATAATTTGTTAAATAAATCTTCTTTATTATATTTTGTATCAGTATTTGCCATAATATCGCTTATTGCTTCTAGTTTAGATTTTGAAGAATCATCTATTTTGCTTGAATAATCGGCATTTGTAACAACATCACTTAGTATAAATGATACCATGTTGTTTAAGCTTATTATGTGGTTTGCCTCATCTATTTTGTAGCTATACAAACCATATAATAAATTTATTTTTTCTTCTTCCATTCCTAAGAAATTAGAAAGTTCACTATTTGTATATTTTGTATTATTTTTTGCACTTGTCATTATTTTATTTACTAAATTTAAGTTTGCAATTACTTCACTGTTCATGCTTGCTGCAAGCTTTTCGTCAGATTTATGTGCTAACACAAAATTTACAAATTCATATGGTGTTAGTGCTATTGGTGTATTTGTTTGTTCATATAATGAATATATTTCTTTTGCCATATTTTCATCTATTGAAACAAATTTTGCAAGTTCTGCATATGTGTATTGTACATTATTTTTACTGCTATTTATTATTTCATAAGCAAGTTTTAAAGTTTGCACTGTTTTTGCATCTAGACTTCCACTTATTTGTTCATTAGAAAGAACTATTGTTATAAATTCATATGGTGATGCAGTTAGCTTTTGAGTTGCTTGATAATTCATTAACAATAATGAATTTGCCATATTTTCATCTATCCCAAAAGTTTGTGCAATTTGAGTGGCATTCATTTGCTTATCATAAAATTCCTCATCACTGTATGTTTTTAGTATTTCTAAACTTTTTATTGTTTCTTCTGTAAGTAGACTTGAATAGCTACTATTTCCTGCTACATTTGTTAATACAAAGTTTGCAAATTCATTTAATGATAATTTTGTATTTACATCATTTTTGCTTATATAATATGTGTATAAAGCATTTGTAGTTTCTTTATCCATTCCAAATACTTCTGCCATTTGTGCTGCTGTAAGTTTATTATTTATAGTATTATTGTTAGAATATTTTTCTAATTGTTTTAAACTTTGTTTTGCATCATCTGAAACATAGCTTGCATATTTTGAAGGAAGAACTTCTTCATTCATAAATTTTACAAACTCATTTAAGCTTAATTTAACATCATTATTTTTTGAACTATATAATACTAATATGTCTTCAACATCTTCTTCATTTATTTCCAAAATATTGGCAATTTCAGAAGCGGTTCTTTGCTTGTTTACTTCCTCACTTGAAGTAAAGTTTGCAAGTCTAGCAATGTTTGCACGAGTTTCGTCATCTAACACCTCGCTCATTTTTTCATTATTATATACATTTGATTGTACAAATCTTACAAATTCATTAAATGACATTGTGTTATTTTCAGCTCTATTATAGTAGTTATAGTAAATTATTTTTAATAAATAATCTTCTACTGTTACATCTTCGCCTAAATCTGCAAATTTAGCATTTAAGTCTTGATATTTTAAGTTTTGGTTTATTGTGTTGCTATATGCTAAAACTTTGGTAATTTTCTCTTCTTTTTCTAACTCAGAAACAAGGTTTGCAATTTTTTCTTCATCATCTTTATTATATATAATTGCCATTTGATTGTTAGTTCCAAAAATTGTTTCAACCTCGTCATTTTCAGATCCTGTATACTCAATTTTTAAGTTTCCTTGTAAGAAATAACTTCCAACAAATGCAAGTATAAATACTGGAACTGCTACAAAACGTAGCTTATAGCAAACTTTTCCTAAACCATCTAACTTGAAAACTGGTACCTTTTTTTGAGTTTTTGTAATTAATTTATCACACATTAATATAAGTGCTGGTAGTACACAGAAAATTGTAAGTAAGCTAAATAGTACTCCTTTTGCTAAAACAAATCCTAAGTCTTTTCCTATTGTGAAGCTCATAAATACTAAAGCTAGAAGTCCTACAATTGTTGTAACTGAGCTACTAGAAATTGAAGCAAAAGCATGATATAAAGCTTCCTTCATTGCTTTAACATTATCTTTTTCAGTTTTCTTTTCTTGAACATATCTATTCATTAACATTATTGAATAGTCCATTGATAATGCCATTTGCAATATTGCGCAAATTGATTCAGTAATGTTTGAAATAGATTTAAACATTATGTTTGTTCCTTTATTTAAAACAACTGCCATTAATATTGCAAATAAAAATAGAAATGGTTCTACATAAGAATCACACATTATAATTAATATTACTAACGCACAAGCTACTGCAAGTACTATTATCCAAGTGTGTAAAACAGGTTTGTTATATTGTGATACATCTCCA
The DNA here is from genome assembly GCA_934169535.1 of uncultured Clostridia bacterium. Lineage (GTDB taxonomy): Bacteria > Bacillota > Clostridia > TANB77 > CAG-508 > CAG-245. The sequence continues at coordinate 5,669 of CAKPOC010000013.1, forward strand.
TTTGTATCAAAGCTATATTCCTTGTATTTTGTAGTAATCTCTTTATATACCTGTTTTGCCACATCTGAATCTGCTTCTGCATCTACAGTAATTTTATATAAGGTATGATTATCTATGTTGTATTCTTCAGTGTCGTCATAGTCTACTTCCTTTACATTTGGAACCGACTTTAAATACTCATAGATTTCTTGTTTTTCATCTTGTGGTAAATCATTAAACATTATATTTAACGAACTTGTGGTTGTTTCAAATTCATCTTCCATTATATCCATGCCAATTCTTGTTTCAGAATCGCTTGGTAGATATTTTGCAATATCATAATTAATTTTTACTTTTTGAGAAATGATCCCACAGACAATAGTTAAAATTATAAATATAGTTAACACTATATATCTTTTGTCTATTATAAAATCTGTTATCTTTTTCAAATTTAGTTCCTTCTTTCTTTTAATTTTCGCTTACATTTTAATATTATACTACATTTTTTTAGCAAATAGAAGTATAATTTGCTAAAAACTGTATGAATTTGTACACATGTATGTATATTGTCTATTTCTTTTTCTTGGAACCTGTGCTATAATAATAAAAGATGATGGTGTCTAAATTCATACACCAAGTAAAAAGAAAGGATTTTTTTAGTATGAAAGTTCAAGGTGCAAACTCTTCTTCTAGGAAGACAAGAAGTTTAATTAAAAAAGCTTTTGCTGAAATTATAAACGAAAAAAAGTCGCTTAGCAAAGTTACTGTAACCGAAATTGTAAAGCGTGCAGATATTACAAGGAGTACTTTTTACACTCATTATGATGATATATATGATGTTGCAAAAGACTACCAAATAGAAACAATTAAGCTTTTAATTAGTGATGATTTAGTTCTTCACTCTAAAGAAGAAATTGAAAAATATTTTGATGATATTATAGAATGTTTAAAAGAAAATGAAAATACTTACAAAATGCTACTTGCAGCAGATGAAAGTCTTTATTTTTTAAAAAAGATGAGTGACACTGGTGTAGAAAAATTATATCTTGTTTTAAAAGATATTTATCCCAACAGCAAATATTTAAAACTTTCAATTTCATTTTTTATGGATGGAATTGTTGATGAACTTGTAAAATATTTTAGAAATAGTTCTAAATACTCATTAGACGAATTGCTTGTAACTGTAAAAACAATATTTAATAGAATTTTTGTATAAAAAGCACCCCCTAAAATAGGGGGTGTTATTTGTATAAGCATTCTTTTACTGCTTCTTTTAAAATTTCAAGACCTTTTCTTAATGTTTCTTCATCTGTAATAAGTGCTGGCATAATTTTTACTACTGAATCTCCACGTCCTGCTCTTTCTACAATTACGCCTTTCTTGAATGCTGTTTGTGAAATCTTTTTAGCTAAAGCTCCATTATGAGTTTCAATTCCCCATATAAATCCAATTCCTCTAATTTCAAAGTTTTTGTTTAATGGTTTTATTTCTTCATTTAGGAATTTTTCTATTATTTTAGATTTTTCTCTAACAGCTTCTTCTATTTTATTTTCTTTCATAAATTCAAGTCCTGCTTTTGCAGCAACTATTGCAAGTTGGTTTCCTCTAAATGTTCCATTATGTTCGCCTGGGTTCCAAATATCTAGTTCTGGTTTAAATAAAGTTAAAGCAAATGGTAATCCATAAGCACCTATTGATTTTGATAAAACTACCATATCTGGTACAATTCCAGCTCTTTCGAATGAGAAGAAAGTTCCAGTTCTTGCACATCCTACTTGAATATCATCTATAATTAATAGTATATCATTTTTTGTGCAGAATTCTCTCAATGCTTTTAAGTATTCTTTTTCAAATACCCAAATTCCGCCTTCTGCTTGTACAGTTTCTAATATTAGAGCTGCTGGTTTTTCTATTCCAGAATGGTCATCATCTAAAATTGTTTGCATATATTCTATCGTGTCTAAATTTTTAAACATATATGGTGCTGGTATGTGTGTTACATTATTTAAATCAACTCCTGCTCCCTTTCTTGCTGCAGCTTCAGTAGTTAATGCAAGTGAACCTAAAGTCATTCCATGGAAGCACCCCATTAAACACCAAATATTTCTTCTTTGTTTTACTTTTCTTGCAAGTTTAAGCGCTGCCTCAACTGCATTTGTTCCAGTAGGTCCTGGAAATTGAATTTTGTAATTTAGTCCTCTTGGTTTTAAAATTTCTTCTTCAAAATAAGAAATAAATTCTTCCTTTGGCTTTGTGTACATATCTAAAGCATGCATTATTCCATCATGTTCTAAATATTCTACAATTCTTTTTTTAATAAATTCATTATTGTGGCCATAGTTTAATGCTCCTGCACCACAGAAAAAGTCTATGTATTCTTTTCCATTTACATCTTTAATAATTGCTCCTTTTGCTGTATCTAGCTCCTCTGTAAAAACTCTGCAATATGATCTAACTTCTGATTCATATTTTTCAAAAACTTCTGTATCTTTCATTATTTTTCCTCCTAATCGAATTTTATTGTTGTTTTTTCAAACTCTTTAAGTCTAATGTCATAACATTTATTTGCTACTTCTTCAAATGCTATTTTATCTATTTTTATATCTAGCAAGCTTAATATATATTTTGTAAATGCTGGATTTACAACAAGAAGTGGCCCTAAAACGTAAGTTCCCATAAAATTATTTATTTTAATACCTTCATATTTTGATTCTTTGTTTATTCCATCTCCTCTGATTACTTCAAATAAATAATTTTGCGAATTGTCACCATAAGACATGCTAAATTGAGATTTGAATCCTTCTATTTTAATATTTTCAAATTCACCTAAAAACAATGAATTATATCTATCCATCATTTTTCTTTTGGCATATAGTCCTGTTAAAGCTAGTCCTTCTATTTTGCTTCCATCTTCATTTTGAATGTAGTCACCAAATATTTCTAAAGCATTTCCTATTACTAAAAATATTTGATTTTCTTCTATTTTTTGTTTTATTTGCTCCTTGTAAGGCTTTAAAGCATTAATAACTAATTCTTGTGAATGCTCTGTCATTGGCGCCATATAAACCATGTCTATTTTTTCAGTTAAAAATTTGGGCTTTTCAGAAATTGCTGTGTTTATTACTTCTATTTCATCTGTAGTTTCTTGGAAATATTTTATATTAAACATATTTCCAAACAAATTACATATTTCGGGAAATAGTACTTCTACTTTTTTCAAATTATTCATCTCCTAATCTTTGTTTTAGTTTGTCACATACAGTGTTTGCAATTTTATTTGTGTATACATCATATAAAACATATACATCATTACCTTTTTGTAAGCTTACTTTGCTTGCAGTATCTTCTGGCTTATCTGTAATTACAATTTTTTCATTTGGAACACCTGCTAAAAGTAGTCGTAAATAAAAATCTTCTTTTCTTGGTCCTCCTATAATGATTTTTTTAATAGAATCATCATTTAAAAACTCAAAATCGCAATCGTACAACCAAACTATGCTCTCTGAAGTTTCTTTTGCGTCAAAATAATCATATAAAAGAAGTATTATTTCTTTAGTTCCTGGTTCCTTTTTTACATAGTCAAATACACATGAGCAAGCAATTGGATTTTGACCTTTTGCTAAATGTTTTATAATATTTACTCCATTTACTTCCTCTTTTTTATATCTTGTTTCAGAAATGCTAGAACTGTCTAAAATTTCTTTAATTTTTTCGTTTTCAATTCCAAGTTTAGTTAGAGCTGTAATTGCCGCAATCATATTATACATGTTAAAAATACTGTCAGATAGCATTTTGTAAGTTGTTTTTTTATTGTTTCCTTCTACAACAATTGTTTTTTCATCATAATTTACATTAGAAATTTTATAATCTGCAACTGGCGATTTAAAGTTACAATTTGGGCAATACGCATTTCCTATATGGTGATACCTTACATAGTTATATTTTAACTGTGTACTGCAATTTGGGCAAATTCTGACATCATTTATTATATTTATTGATTTTTCTAAATCACTTGGTAATTTATCTATTGCAAAATATGTTTTTTCATTTTTATCAGTTCCAAGCCTACTACTAATTAAATCATCTGCATTTAATATTAATTTTGTTTCTTCTGGAATTGCACTATTTATTATTCCAAAAATATACTCTGCATGAGCATTTCTTCTAATAGAATCCCTAAATAAATTTGTGCATAGCAAATATGTTGGTTTTAAGTATGGTAGCACTTTTAGTGAGCTTCTTTCATCCATTTCTATTACTGCAATATCTGCCTTAGATTTATTAAAAAATCCTGTACCTTGTAACAAACATACACAAATGCCAGAAGCAATATTTCCACCCATTCGGTTGTTTATTACTTTTTGCCCAGCCTTTTGCAAGCAGTCACTTAGTAAATTACTTACTGTTGTTTTCCCATTTGTTCCTGTTACTACTATTATTTTTTCAGGTTTTGCTATATATTTAAGAAAATTTGGGCAAATGGCAAGTGCCACTTTACCAGGTACATGAGTTCCATTTGTTCCTAAAACTTTTAGTATAAATCTTGCTAACTTTGCCATATAAAAGGCTAAATAAAATCTTATCATTTCTCTTCCTCTTTTTGTTTTAATCTATCGGTATTATAATACTTTATTTGCTATATGTAAATGATTTTATGACAAAAATGTAGCAAAAATGTTATAGTAAAATCCTTACATTTTTATGTTCATTCTCCATTGACGAAAAAAGTCAATATACATTTCTTTGAAAATATTATATAAATAATTTATATAATTATGTAATAATATTTGGAGTATTAAATGATTCAAGAAAAAAGACGAAAACTACATTTGACACAAGAAGATATGTGTAAAAAATTAGGAATAAGCCTAAGGCATTATGTTAGAATTGATAATGAGCAAGCTATGCCAAGGCGTGATATTTTAAAAAAGCTTATAACTGAGCTACATATGACCAATGAAGAAATTGGGGAATATATAAAGGAACTCACAAAAAATGCGTCATAAAAAACTATAGTAAAATTTTATTAATTTTTCTATGGTTTTTTATTTGTTTTTATGTTATTCTATATCCATAGAAAGGATATAAACTAATGAAAATTTCAAAAAACATGCTAAAAGTGATTATTATTTTAATTTTATTTATTATTTCAATCTTTCTTATTTTTGTTAATTATTTTGATATACAAAGGAAAAATGCAACAGATAACATTATAGAGGACGCAAACAATTTAAATTCTGCTATGTCTTTTAGTCTAACTTCTGCTTCTTTTTACAGCTCTGCTTATGCTAATAATGAAAAAGTTCAAGGACAATCTATTTATTTAAATTTATATCAATATACTGATATTGCATTGAACCTTTCTTCTTTAGGTGATTTTGATGTAGAAAAAATATATATTGATAATTTTTCTGAAAACATATTTTATTATAAAAATTTATATGATTTTGGAAAATATGAAGAGAAAGATTTTGTAGATAAAATAGAATATGAAGTGATAGATACTTCTCAAGAATTAGATTTTTCAAAGCCACAAATTTATAAAGATTTATCTAATCCTATAACATTTGAGGTTTCAAGGTTAATTGCCGAAAATAAAGAAATTACTAATGTGGAAAAAATCACTCACAACGGTAGTCTTTTAAAAACTGCTGGAATAAAGCTTTCAGATATCGCAAATAAAGTTTCTTTTAAACTTCATGTAATTACTTCGGATAGTTCCGAACATTCTGTTCAAGTAACACTTAATGTTCCTTTGTCAAATTCTAGTTCTTCTATTTATGACAGTTCATTTTATGAAGAAGATTTTATTAATACAAAATTTTAGCAAAAAATATGCCCCAATGTTAGATAAATACTAATATTGAGGGTATTTTATTTAAATATTTATTATAATGTCTCTTTTTACTTTATTATTTTCTGCAATTCCTAAGCCTATAAATTTATTCTCCACGTAAATTCTAACTACTCCATCTTTTACATTTTGGCTAATTTTAACTCCATTTAAGAATGCTTTTTCTTTACTTTTATTAATTTCTATTAGGGGTTCATTTTTGAATAATTCTTCAATGCTTATTAGGTCTTTTTCAAAATTTATATTGTCTAATGTTTTTGCATTTTCTATTTTAAACTGTCCTACTTGCGTTCTTCGTAAGTTTTTCATAAATCCTACAGTTTCAAGCTTTTTTGCAATATCTTCGCATAAACTTCTGATATATGTCCCTTTTGAGCAGCTTACTTTAAACTTTATTGTATTTTCATTTTTATTTGTTCTTATCAATTTAATGCTATATATCTCTATATTTCTTGGCTTTATTTTTACCTCTTGATTTTTCCTTGCATATTCATAAAGTTTTTTACCATTTACTTTAATTGCAGAATATATTGGTGGAATTTGAGTTTGCTTTCCTACAAAGTCTTGTAGTACATCTTCCAATTTTTTTATATTGCTAAAAATCCATTGTGGTACTTCTTTTTCTTCTATTATCTCTCCTTCAATGTCTGCTGTTGTTGTCTTTTTACCAAGCTGTAGCTCTACTTCATATTCTTTATCATGATTTATTAAATACTTAGAAACTTTAGTTGCATCTCCTATTAAAAGTGGTAAAACTCCTGTGGCATTTGGATCAAGTGTTCCGGTATGTCCAGTTTTTGTTTTGGCCATTTTTTTTACACATGCTACTACATCATGCGAAGTATAGTTTTTTTCTTTATCTATTAAAATAATTCCATTCATTTTTTATTTTCCTCATTACAAATTAAGACCGATTTCTCGGCCTTAAAATTATTTTATACAAGTTTTTACTCTATTTAAAATTTGGTTTTTAGCTTGCTCTATTGTTCCTTGAACAGTGCATGCTGCGGCTTTTATATGTCCGCCGCCACCAAACATTAATGCAACTTGTGCAACATTTACGTAATCTTTAGCTCTAAGCGAACATCTTGCTCCTTTAGGTGTATCTCTTATAAACATAGAAACTTCAACACCTTCAACGTTTAAGCCTATGTTTACTATTCCGTCGTAGTCTCCATTTTTGCTACCTAGTCTTTCTTCATCTTCCTTTGAAATATATGTATAAGCAATTTTTCCATCTTCAAAAAATTCCATTCTGCTTTGTGCAAGCTTTTGAAGTTCAAATTGCACCTTGCTTTTATCGCAAAATACTTTTTGATATATTTTTGATATGTTTATTCCTGTGTCACAAAGTTCTGCTGTAATTCTAAATGTTTCAGATGTTACTGAATCATTTCTAAAGCCATTTGTATCAGTAATAATTCCTGCAATTAAGCAAGTTGCCATATCTTTGGTAATTTCTATATTAAAATATTTGAAAACTACGTATAATAGTTGTGTACATGCTGGCGCTTCTTGGTCTACAAAATTGTAGTCTGCATACATTGAGTTCATTCCATGGTGGTCTATGCTAACTTTGCTTTTTGCATTTTCAAAATATTTAAAAAAGCTTGATATTAGCTTAGTTGTAGCACAATCAAGTGTTATTACTAAATCGTAGCTTTGAACATCGCTTTGTTTAATAATTGTATCTGCTCCTGGTAAAAATGAAAACTCCTTTGGGTATTCTGGCATTATTAAATCTGCTTTTTTCCCCATCTGTTCTAGTGCAAGTTTCATTGCAAGGCAAGAGCCTATTGCGTCACCATCTGGATTTTCATGTCCTAATAATACTATTGAATCTGCTTTTTTTATTTCTTCTAATATGTTGTCTAAAGTCATTGGATTCTCCTTTTTGTATTAAAGCAAGAAGGGGATTTTCTCCCCTAGTTTTGCTCATAGCAAATTATTTATTTTTAAATTTTTCATCTTGTTTTTTTATTTCTCTTAATAAGCTATCAATTCTTTCTCCATGCTCTATTGAATCATCATATTCAAAAACTAGCTCTGGAGTAATTCTTAAATTTACTTTTTTAGCTAAACTTGATCTCATAAATCCTGAAGATTCTTTTAGTCCCTCTAGTGTTTGTTCATTATCCTTTGCATTTAAAATACTAACATAAACTTTAGCATATTTTAAATCTGGTGTAACTTTTACCTTTGTAACACTTATCATTCCTGTTACATTTGGATTTTTTACTTCATAATCTATAATTTGACTTAATGCTTTTCTTATTTCTTCATTAACTCTGCCAAGTCTTGCTTCTTGTTTATTATTACGCATTTCTTATCCTTTCTATTTGCTTGTAGATTTTTTGCGCTTACGCTCTACTTCTTGCATAACAAATACTTCAATTATGTCGCCTTCTTGTATATCATTAAAGTTTTCAATTTGAAGACCACATTCATAACCTTTTGCAACTTCTTTTGCGTCATCTTTAAATCTTTTTAATGAGGCAAGTTTACCTTCATGAATAACAACATTATCTCTAATTACTCTTACTCCTGCATTTCTTTCAACTTTACCGTCTTTTACATATCCACCTGCAATTGTTCCAACACTTGAAATTTTGAATGTTTGGCGAACTTCTACATTTCCTATAACTTTTTCTTCATATACAGGATCTAGCATTCCATTCATTGCAGCTTCTACATCTTCTAGCGCTTGATAAATTACAGAATATAATTTAATTTCTACTTCTTCCTTTTCAGCAGCATCTTTTGCCATTTGGTTTGGTCTTACATTAAATCCTATAATTATTGCTTTTGCAGCTTTTGCTAAAGCTACATCAGACTCTGAAATTGCACCTGCTTGAGCATGTATAACTTTTACTTTTACTTCATCATCAGATAATTTTTCAAGTGATTGTTTTAATGCTTCGGCAGTTCCCTGAACATCAGTTTTTACAATTATGTTTAATGTTTTTAAATCTGCATTTGCCATTTGGTCAAATAAATTATCTAAAGTAACTTTATTGTATTCGTTCATTACTTTTTCACGAGCTTGACGTTCACGTCTTTCTATTAAGTGTTTTGCCATTTTTTCATCTTTTACTTCGTAGAAAGTTTCTCCTGCCTCTGGCACTTTTGTAAGTCCCATAATTTCTACTGGTGTAGAAGGTCCTGCAGATTTTACCCTCTTTCCTTTGTCGTCTTTCATGGCTCTAATTCTACCAATTGTAGTTCCTACAACAATTGTATCACCAACATCTAATTTTCCTCTTTGAACAAGTACTGATGCTATTGGGCCTTTAGTTTTATCAAGTCTTGCTTCTATTACAACACCTTTTGCTTGCTTTTTAGGATTTACTTTTAAATCCTGCATGTCTGAAACAAGTAGAACCATTTCAAGAAGTGAATCTATATTTATATGTTGTTTTGCTGAAATTTCAACAAATACAGTATTTCCTCCCCACTCTTCTGGAACTAAATCATATTTCATTAATTCTTGTTTTACTTTTTCAGGGTTTGCTCCTGGTACATCAATTTTATTTATCGCTACAATAATTGGAATTTCTGCAGCTTTTGCGTGATTTATTGCTTCTACTGTTTGAGGCATTACACCATCATCTGCAGCAACAATTAGTATTGCAACATCTGTAATTTGTGCACCTCTTGCACGCATGCTTGTAAAAGCTTCGTGTCCTGGTGTATCTAAGAAAGTAATTTCTCTGCCATTTATAGTTACCTTGTAAGCACCTATATGCTGAGTAATTCCACCTGCTTCACCTTCTATTACGTTTGTTTTTCTAATAGCGTCTAAAAGTGAAGTTTTTCCATGGTCAACGTGTCCCATAACAACTACTACTGGTGGACGTTGAACTAAATCTTCTGCTTTGTCTTCAGACTCGTCAAATAGAATGTCTTCTTCTTTTACTTCTTCCTTTTTATGGGCAGTAACTCCAAACTCCTCTGCAATTAAAAAAGCTGTGTCAAAGTCTAGTTGTTGATTTATACTTGCCATAATTCCTAAGCTCATTAATTTAGTAATTACTTCACTACTTGTTTTCTTAAGCTCAGAAGCTAAATCTTTTACAGATATGCTTTCTGGAATTGTGATTTCTGTAAGCTTAAATATTTTTTGTTTTGTCCTTTCTTCTTGGTTTTTGTTTTTACGTTTACCTCTTTTTCCTCTTTCAGTTGATAAATCGTAATAATCAAGCATTCCGCCATCTTGCTCATTAAACATGTTAGAAAGACTATCTACTTGTTTTAAATTTTTAATTTTGCTTGTGTCATATTCGTCATTGTTTCTTCTTTGTCTATTTTTATTTTGTTTTTGCTCATCAAATCTATTATTATTTTTTGCTTTAAATGTTGCTCTTGTAGAATAATCTCTTTGATTTTCTTTAGTCGTAACTTCTGTCTCTAAAATATCATTAATTTTTTTGTCAATTTTTCTTTCATCCATTGGTCTGTTATTTCTTTGATTATTTCTAAAGTTAGAATTTCCATCATTTCTTCTGAAATTATTTTTTGGACCTTGGTCTTTAGAAAAATTATTATTAGAAAATCTATTATTTCTAAAATTGTTTTCTTTATTAAAGTTATTTTCTCTGTTATGTCTAAAATTATTATTATCTTTGTTTTCGTGATTATTCTTATTAAATGGTTTATTCATATTCTTTCTTGTTTCTTTGTATTGTTGGTTATTAACATATGCCTCTTTTTTTGCTGGCTCAGTTTTAACTTCTTCTTTCTTCTCCTCTTTTTTTACTTCTACCTTTTTTTCAGGCATAGTTTCAATTTTCTTTTCTTCTTTTACTTCTACTTTTTTTGGTTCTTCCTTCTTTTTATGTTCTTCTTTTTTTGGAAGTCCAAAAAGTTCACTTACTGTAAGAGGTTTGCTTTGTTTATTTCTATAAACCAAATTGTATTCGCTGCTCTTTTTTCTTTTTACAAAGCCAACATCTTTTCTTTCTTCTTGTATTTTTGGTTCTCTTGACTTAGAGCTTTCTTCATTTTCAGTAAGTATTACTTCTCTTCTGATTATAACTGGTGTTTCCTTTTTTGAAGTTTGTTTTTTGCTTTTTAAATCTGATGTTTTTGATTTTTTGTTAAAATTCTTTCTTATTTTTTCTGCCAATGTATCATCTACACTACTTAAATGACTTGTTATTTCTGTTCCAAGTTCTTTTGCTTTTTCTATTATTTCCTTGCTTGAAATTCCCAATTCTTTTGCAAGTTCATGTACTTTTAGTTTACCCAAAATAAACTTCACCTCCTATTTTTTTTAATTTATTATTTGTTATTTGCTTGATTATCAATAATTACACCCCTTAAGTTTTCATAAATTTCATTGCTTATACTAACTCCAAAAGCTTTTTCAAGCCTTTTTGTTTTTATTGCCTTTTCTAAGCACTCCGCATTACAAATATATGCTCCGCGGCCATTTGCTTTTCCTGTTTTGTCAATAAAGATTTTTCCTTCTTTATTTTTTACAATTCTGATAAGCTCATTTTTATTTTTTTCTTCTAAGCAACCTGTGCAAGTTCTTGCTACTATATTTTTCAAATTCATCACCCTTATTCGTTTGAAGTATCTTCGTTATTTTCCTCGTTTGGCTCTACATTTTCTTCTTGCATTTTTGCAAGTATTTCCCTAAATTGTGATTCGCTCTTTATGTCAATCTTCCAGTTTGTAAGTTTTGCTGCAAGTCTTGCATTTTGACCTGCTTTTCCTATTGCCAATGATAATTGATCATCTGGAACTATAACTTGTGCGAATTTTTCTTCTTCTTTTATATCTACAGCCATTACTTTTGCTGGAAGTAAGCTTTCTGCAATATATGCTGCAGGGTCCTCATGCCACTCAATAACATCTATTTTTTCGCCATTTAATTCATTTATTATATTTTGAATACGAATTCCTTTTTGGCCAACGCATGAACCAACTGGGTCAATATTTTCGTTTTGAGAATATACTGCAACTTTGCATCTTCTTCCTGGATCTCTTGAAACACTTTTTATTTCAATTAAGCCTTCGTATATTTCTGGAATTTCTAGTTCAAATAATTTTTTTACAAATTCTCCGTTTGCTCTTGAAACAATTATTTGAGTTGAACCCTTTGCCCCTTTTTCTACATTTGCAATACATGCTCTAATTTTTTGGTTTTGTCTATAAACTTCTGTTGGTATTTGTTCTTTTACAGGCATAATTCCTTCTGTTCTTCCTAAGTCCATTACAACTATATTTCTATCAACTTTTTGGATTATTCCTGAAACTATTTCGCCTTTTCTTTGACTAAATTCGTTATAAAGGACATCTCTTGTTGCTTCTCTTATTCTTTGAGTTATAACTTGTTTTGCTGTTTGAGCTGCAATTCTACCAAAGTTTTTTGGCATAAGTTCTGTTCTTACAACATCCCCTAAGTTATATTTAACATTTATTTTTCTTGCATCTTCTAAAGATATTTGCGAATCATCTTCAGGTTCTTCTACAACTTGTTGTTCTTCATACACATGAGTTTCGCCTGTTTCCCTGTCCATTGTTATTTTTACGTTGTCAGTAGTTACATCAAAGTTTTTCTTGTAAGCTATAACTAACGCTGTTTCAATTGACTCAATAACATAGTCTTTGTTTATTCCTTGATCCTTTTCTAATTCGTTTAGTGCCATTATTAATTCTGTTGCATCAATTCCTAAATTAACTGCTTTACTTACTTTCTTTTTCATATTACTTATCCTTTCTTATTTAGTTCCAATTAAATGCTCTTTTCATTGAGCTAATATTATTTTTTGAAATATTTATTATATTTTTTTCAATTTCTAGAGTAATTGACTCATCATCAAAATTTGTAAGAACTCCTGTAAATTCTTTTTGCTTATTTATTGGTTTAAAGCATTTTACATTTATTTGTTGGTTTAAGTTTAGTTGTAAATGCTTGTTACTTCTGATATGCCTTTCTACCCCTGGAGAAGATATTTCTAAAAAATATTGTTCCTTTATGTAATTTGCTTTATCAAGCATGTCGCTAATTGCGTCATTTACTTTTTCGCAATCGTTTAAGCTAATTCCGTTAGGGCTATCTATAAATATTCGTAAAAAATAGTCCTGCCCTTCCTTAACATACATCACATCATATATTGAATAACCTAAATTACAAACTGTATCTGAAATTAAGTTTTCAACTTTTTCTTCTATTTTTGACACGATTTTCCTCCTTATACATTGTAGAAGAGTGGAATTTGTGTTCCACTCTTCTTCTCTTGCTATGTCTACTATATTTTACCCTATTTTTGGAAAAAAATCAAGGGTTTTAAAGAATTATTTAAAATTGATACACATCAAATTGATTTATGCTAACTTTATTTTTATATTGTTTATTTATGCTAGTATCTTTTTTTACAATAATTACTGTATTTTCTTCTATATTCTCTGGCAAATAAAATTTGTATTTTCCAAATGCTTTTATATTTTCAAAAGTTCCATTTGGTCTGTAATATTCTACGGTTTGTAAATATGTATTTACATCTTCTTGTCCATAAAACAAAAAGTATATAAATGGTTCTTTAAAAGAATATTCACAGTATATTGTTTCTGCATTTAAATTATTACAATAGTCTACAACTTCTTCCATTCCTGAGGTAAAAGTAAAGTACTTATTATAATCTTTATTTAAATATGAATTCATAAACGCTACAAAAAGTATTATATACATAATTCCAATATACACCGCTATTTTAGGAAATCTTGTTATCACCTCATATATTCCAACAGAAATGTAATATGCAATGGGGAGCATTATAATATTTAATCTATTTATATTTCCATTGCAAAATACTGCAAGGATGCCTGATGCAATCATCCAAATGTTAATTATTTGGTTGTATTTATTGCTTTTGTATTTATCCAAACACGTAAAAAGCCCTATTATAAAAAATACATTACTTATTAAATAAAATGCACCAAATTGTGGTATTGCATTCCATTCTAGTCCATCACTTTGAAGTAACAAAATTTTAGCAAGAGTTACTATATTTTTTGCGCAGCTTCCTAAAATATTTCCAGAAAATACTGAAGAAACGCTATCATATCTATTTACTAAAAGTCTTGGAATTGTAATTTTTCCTATGGTTATTTGATTTAAATTAAACGTATTTATTAGCACATATAAAATCATTGGAATACATACTACAAATATTATTGCTAGCATAAGTACTGATTTTTTTATCGAAATTTCTTTCTTTTTAATTAAATATGCTAGTAAAATTAACACAAATACAGGTAAGAATAAGTAGCTTGTTCCATACGAATAACTTGAAAGGCCTAATATCACAAATGATAAAATTTGCAGCCAAGTCTTTTTGTTTTTTAGTCCTAATACTAACAAAAGCACTGCAAGCATTACTAGCTCTGGGAATATGTTGCACTCCATTCCCCATCTGCTCTTCATAATATGCCATGGGCAAATTGCTAAAAATGTAGTTCCAATAGTTGCTAATTTTTTATTGTCAAATATATTTTTTAGTAAGTAATAAAAAATATATAATGCTGCAATTCCTATTAATGCCATTGGAAGTCTCATTGTATATATGCTTAATCCTCCTAGCATAATAAATGGAATCATTATGTAAGAATATAACACACTTTGCCCGCTTCCCCACGCATATAAATATACAGGGTAAGAATTCCCTCCTCTATCTTTTCCATATTTAAAAAGTGAAAATGCATCATATCCGCTTGATGCTTCATCAACATTTAGTGCGTTTGGGAATTTATCTATTGCAGCAATCCTTACTGAGCTTCCAATAATTAGTACAATGGTTAATATTATTTCCCATTTGTAATCTTTAATTATGTCCTTATTTTGTTTTTTGCCCTTTATTATTGTTTTTGCTAAAAATGAAAGTGGAATTATTAAACAAAATATTATAGTTATTAGTATTTTCAATTTTTTATTCTCCCATAATCAATTATATAGAAATATTAATCTATTTAATTAATCCTTTACTTTTAAATTTTTTGAATAGTAGTACATATCAATGCAGTGCAAATTTCCATCTATAATTTCTTCATCATAATTGTCTATAAAAAAATTTTTGATTGTTTTTTCGTATTTGTCAAAACCTTGTTTTACATAAAATGGAATGTTGTTTTCAGTTGTTCCAACTAACATT